>JARROD010000124.1:0-12552 GCA_037384225.1 Exilibacterium sp. | reverse complement strand
TCTTTAAAGCCGGGTTTTTTTGTGCCTGCCCCGCCCATTTCCGTCCACTTAATGTCGATTTTCCTGTTCCTGAACACTGTGATTCGAGCCCCGCCGCGCTGTCGAGAAAGTTAACATTTTAGCACGTTTATTCTTCGCTGATTTTCTTTAACTATCTGATTTTACTGAATATATTTTTTATGGCCCTATTTTTGCTGTACTCCTGCGCGAATGGTACTGGACACGCGAAGACGGAGTGTGGAGATGTTAATAAAAAATATATTAAAAATTGCAGTTTTAACTGTTGCCGCAGGAGGTGGGACACAGACTTGGTCCATCCCTCTAAGTGATGTTGGCGAAGTAGATTCGATGGTAGCCAGCACGAACTTGGGTTCGAGTGGAGAGGCAGAAGAACTGGCCTGGGTTGAGTCGGTATTGGGTGTTTCTGACCTGGTCTTTGACACCAAGATGGAATCTGGTTTTAGCTGGATGACAATTGATGACATGGTCGGTGTGTGGGCACAGGAACTGGAATCCGATCCGGGTTATTTTCTGGTAAAAGCAGGGAAAAAGAGTACCGTAGGTCCCAACCACACGCACTTTTTATTTGAAAACCTGAATGATTTTTCTTGGGCGGTGATTAATTTACAGGATCTGGGGTTCGACCCGGACAAGGTCAATTTTTCGAAGATTAGTCATATATCCGAGTTTGGCCAGCAGACAACCGTTTCTGAACCCAGTGTGCTGGCGTTGGTTGGACTGGGATTGTTGGGGCTTTCCGTCGCCCGTCGCCGCAAAGCGACGAATTAATTTACACCGAGAAATGTGGGGATAACTGACTCGATTCTGTCCAATTACATACTTAAAGCGCCCGCTGGCGAACACCGGGCGTACTTTCCCGCCCAACAATATTATTGTTGGGCGGGAAATCCAAAAACAGTTCTGTGACTCACTATCCACTTCCTTTATTTGATACGTGTGACCCTGGAGCGCTGTAGAAGACAGGTTATACCTAATTTGCCGCCTGGTTAGCTTATTTTTTGATAACCAGTTATCGGAATTGGGGAGCCCTGTTTATTATTCTACAGCGTCGCGCTGTCAATTTTCCTTTGTGCACAAGTTATCGATGAAAGGATTTTGTATGACCAAAAGCATCTCCAGGGTTTTAATCAAAAAGTTCTCTCCCCTCGATTCTATACCCGACCAACATATGGGCACGCTTATGGCTCTTTGTCAGATAGAGTCAGTCCCCGCCGGAGGCATCGTTTTAAAGCAAAAGGAATCTCGTCTATACAGAAGCTATCTGATCCGCGGCAAAGTTGAAGTAAGGCGGTCTTTTCACGAACGGGTTTACCTTGATCAGGATGCTTCCGAATGCAGCAAATCATTAAATGAACTGCTGACCGGCGCCGGTGTCGTGCGCGCAAAAAGCAATTGCCAGATATTGAAAATAGATAACCGGGGATTGGAAGAGCTGTTGTCGTGGAATGTTAGTACGAGCTACCAGATTGCTCACTTGGAAGAGGGTGAATTCTCATTAGGCTACTTTGACAAGGCCATAGATGACGAATACGAAAATGATTGGACGGAAGTTTTTTTGCAGTCCCCTCTGGCGACCGGAATGAATGCAAAGGCGATTAGTGAATTATTCCGGAAAATAGAAGATATTGAGGTAAAAGCCGGTGATAGAATTATTGAGCAGCATTCTACAGGCGATTATTTCTACATCATTAAGCAGGGCGAAGCGCGCGTGGCCCTGGATGTCTATGGCCCACTGCGGGGGCAATGCGTAAGCTTGGGTGTTGGACGTTATTTTGGTGACGAAGCTCTGATTGCGGATGTACCGCGAAACGCTTCGGTAACCATGACTACCGATGGGGTTCTGGGGCGCTTAGACAGCGAATTATTTTCAGCGGTGGTGAAAAGAAACCTGGTCAGCCCCATCAGCGCTAAGCAGGTGGCGGAGATGGATGTTAATAATTATCAATGTATCGATGTCAGGTTTTCGGTTGAGTTCCGTGATGTCTGTTCAAAAATGGCGAGGAATATACCTATTACGCATTTGCGCCAGCATTTGGAAAATTTTGAACTCCAGAAAACGTATATCGTTGGTCCCACGGGTGATAAGCGCAGTGAGCTGGGTACTTATTTATTGAGACAAGCGGGGTTTAACGCATTTTGTCTTCAATAGAATTTTATATGAAAATATAAAACATCTTTCTGATGCATTTTGTTGATATTAAAGGGCGGGTTTGTGTATCTTATAGGGTTGTGTCAGACTCGCAATTGAAAATTTTAATGGTTTTTATAGGGATTGCATATCGAAAAGGGAGGCGAAAATCTTGTTTACAGTTCACTCTACCTGCAAGAATGGATCACGCCGTTACTAAAAGCAGCTCTAAAAAAACTGATTTTTTGGGGGCGTACTGGCTCTAGGTTGTTTTTTCGGTTTATTATTCCGATAAGGATTTTTGGATTCTACCCATTCGAAACGCAACCTATAGAGCTGTAATGAAACCGACCAAGCTTGATAACGAGTATTTTCATAAAGTAGTAGACTGCCAGTGGGCTTGTCCAGCCCATACCCCTGTCCCCGAATATATCCGCCTGATTGCAAACAAGCAATACACGGCTGCTTATATGGTCAATTGGGAGTCAAATGTATTCCCAGGCATTTTGGGGCGTGTATGTGACCGGCCCTGTGAACCGGCTTGCCGCCGCGGCCGCGTCGAGGAAGATCCTGTAGCCATATGCAGGCTGAAACGGGTAGCTGCGGACAACCGCGGCGATATCACGCCCTATTTACCCGAAGTACCGCAAGAACAAAACGGCAAACGCATCGCTTTGATTGGTGGTGGGCCGGCCTCTTTGACAGTAGCCAGGGATCTGGCACCACTCGGGTATGAGGTTGAGTTATTTGACAGGGAAACGAAAGGGGGCGGAATGATGTGGACACAGATACCGCGTTTTCGTTTACCGGGGAATGTCCTGGATGAAGAGGTATCGCAGATACTCAAAATGGGTGTTAAAGCACACTTTGGCCACGAAGTGACCAGCCTCCAGAAAGTGCTTGATCAGAACTATGACGCGGTTTTTGTCGGCACCGGTGCACCACGGGGGCGGGATTTAAATATTCCCGGACGCAATGAAGCGGTTAAACAGATTCACATTGGTATCGAGTGGCTCGCCAGTGTTGCTTTTGCGCACCGCAACAATATTGGTAAACGGGTGGTTATTTTGGGTGGTGGTAATACGGCGATGGACTGTTGTCGCACCGCCAGGCGCTTGGGTGGAGAGAGCGTAAAAGTTGTTGTGCGCAGCGGTTTTGAAGAGATGAAAGCGTCTGCTTGGGAGAAAGAGGATGCAATGCATGAAGATGTGGAAATTCTCAATTTTCTGGTTCCAAAAGAATTTCTTCACAATAACAATCAGTTGACGGGGGTTGTGTTTGAAAAAGTGCGAGCAGTCTATGAAGGAGGCAAACGTCGTTTGGTGTCCTGTGGTGATGAACCCTTAGTCATTGAGTGCGATGAAGTGATCATTGCTATAGGACAGGAAAATTCCTTTCCCTGGATCGAAGAAAAAACCGGTATAAAATTTGACGAATGGGGAATGCCGGCGGTTGATAAGATCACCTATCAATCTTCCAATGAAAAAGTATTTTTCGGTGGAGACGCTGCTTTTGGACCGGAAAATATTATCACCGCGGTTGCTCATGGACACCAGGCTGCGATTTCTATTCATCGCTATTGTCAAAATCTGAGTTTAGACGAGAGACCAGCGCCCAATGTTACCTGTATTAGTCAGAAAATGGGTATTCACGAGTGGAGTTATGATAACGATATCTCCCCTGATGCGCGCCATGCCGTTCCCCACGTAGACAAGGTTGTCTCGCTACGGGATAAACAGGTGGAAGTAGAGCTTGGATTTGATCGTGAGCTCGGTTATACGGAAGCTATGCGCTGTCTGAATTGTGATGTACACACAGTGTTCAGCGCCGCGTCCTGTATTGAATGTGATTCCTGTGTGGATATATGCCCTACCACTTGTATCAGTTTTGTAGAAAATACTGAAGAGGGATTATTGCGACAGCAATTGAGTGCCCCGGCCAGCAATTTGCAACAGCCCCTACTGGTCTCGGAGCAATTGAAGACGCAAAGGGTCATGGTCAAAGATGAGAACGTCTGTCTGCATTGCGGTTTATGCGCGGAACGTTGCCCTACCGGTGCATGGGACATGCAGAAGTTTCTTATCAAAATGGCACAGGCGAGTTGATGTATATGAGATATCTGGAAAGTGTTAATGAGTTTGTTATCCGGTTTGCCAATGTCAATGGCACCGGCTCGGCCAGTGCTAACCACTTATTTGCCAAATCGCTGTTCCGCATGGGGTTGCCGGTCAGCCCCCGCAACCTGTTCCCTTCAAATATTCAGGGGTTGCCTACCTGGTATGAAGTGCGAATCAGTGAACGGAAATTTCTGGGGCGCCGCGGAGATAAAGTGGATTTTGTGGTGGCGATGAACCCGCAAAGCTTTGTTCAGGACGTCGAGAGCCTGGAAAGCGGTGGCTACCTGCTTTACGACTCCACCAAACCACTGGACCTGGGAAAATATCGAGACGATATTCATTGGATTGGTATTCCCCTGATGGATATCTGTGCGCGCGAATACCGCGATCCCCGCCAGCGACAGATATTCAAAAATATTATATATGTCGGTGCTTTGTCGGCGTTCTTGAATATTGAATTTTCCGTCATTAAAGACCTGATCGCCGATCAATTTCGCGGCAAGGAAAAGTTAATAGCCCCCAATATCCACGCACTTGAACTGGGGCATCAATATGCCAGTCAGAACTTTAGCTGCCCACTCGGTCTGCGGGTGGAGAGACGGGATTTGCTCAAAGATGCGATATTAGTCAACGGCAATACAGCGGCGGCGCTCGGGTGTCTATACGGCGGTGCAACAGTAGCGAGCTGGTATCCGATCACACCCTCGACGTCGCTTGTGGAGGCATTTGAAAAATATGCAAATCGGCTTCGTATAGACCCGGGTAGCGGTAGTAAAAATTTCGCCATAGTACAGGCAGAGGATGAAATCTCAGCCATGGGCATGGTGGTTGGTGCCAACTGGAACGGGGCCAGGGCCTTTACCGCTACCAGTGGTCCTGGCGTTTCTTTGATGACGGAGTTTTTAGGTCTTGCTTATTACGCGGAGATTCCCGCAGTGTTATTCAATGTGCAACGAGGTGGGCCCTCTACCGGAATGCCCACGCGCACCCAACAAGCCGACCTGATATCCTCTGCCTACGCCTCTCATGGTGATACCAAGCACGTATTATTGTTTCCGTCGGATCCGAAAGACAGCTTTGAACTGTCGGCGTTGGCATTTGATCTGGCCGAACGCCTGCAAACACCTGTCATTGTCTTGCTTGACCTCGAGTTGGGCATGAACGACTGGATCAGCGAACCTTTCCAATGGGAGGATGGGCGGACATATGATCGAGGCAAAGTGCTCACGGCTGAAGAACTGGATCGAATTGAGCAGTTTGGCCGTTATCTGGACGTCGATGGGGATGGGATTCCATACCGAACCTATCCTGGCTCGCACCCGGAGAAAGGGTCATTTTTTACCCGTGGCAGTTCCCACAATGCAATGGCAGCCTATTCTGAATCCAATGTTGATTATGTCGAGAATGTTGACAGGGTGCAGCGTAAGTTTGAGACCGCCGGCGAAATTTTGCCGGCGCCGGTTATCCATAAGGCCTGTGATTCTAGTTGCCTTTACGGGATCATCTATATCGGCACCACAGACCTGGTGATGGGTGAAGTGAGATCGATACTCAGTGCCGATAACCTAGCCTTTGACTCGATGCGGATTCGCGCCTTTCCCTTCCACGAAGACGTGTACAAGTTTATTAAAAACCATCAAAAAGTGTTTGTGGTTGATCAGAATCGGGATGCCCAGTTGCGCACCCTGTTGATCAATGAAGGAGACATAGACCCTGCCAAACTGGCTTCGATACGGCATTACGACGGCCACCCGATAACCGCCCAGTGTGTGGTGGATACGGTGCGGAAACAACTCGGTGTGGGGGCAAATGGCACATTGTTCGGCACCGTGAAGACAGCGGAAAATTCCGCTAAAAAAACGCTAAAGAAATAATAGTGATGAGAATATGAGTTATATTGCAAAACCGAAATTTCGACACCCCGGTTTACCGGTGAACGACCTGGGCCTGTCTGTGCGGGACTACGAAGGCGCGATGTCGACCTTGTGCGCCGGTTGTGGCCACGATTCTATTGCCAGTGCAGTCATGCACGCCTGTCACCAGATGTCGATCGAACCCCACAGAGTGGCAAAAATGTCTGGCATTGGCTGCTCTTCGAAGACGCCGACCTACTTCCTCAACAAGGCACTTGGTTTCAATTCTGTCCATGGGCGCATGCCATCGGTAACGACAGGGGCCAATCTGGCCAACCGGGATTTGATTTATATCGGTATGTCCGGAGACGGTGACACGGCTTCTATCGGCATCGGCCAGTTTGTCCACGCCGTACGCCGAAGGCTAAATATGGTGTACATCGTCGCCAACAACGGTACCTATGGACTCACCAAAGGACAGAGTTCGGCGACGGCGGATAAGGGGTCGCTTGCCAAAAAAGGCACAGCCAACCCGTGGGACTGCATCGACCTGGCGACGATGGCCATTCAATTGGGTGCTTCCTTCGTTGCGCGCAGCTTTTCCGGTGATAAACATCAGTTGGTACCGCTGTTGCAGGCGGCGATATCCCACAATGGCTTTGCGTTAATCGACTGCATTTCCCCCTGTGTGACTTTCAATAATCACATCGGTTCGACCAAGAGCTTCGAGTATGTTCGCGAACACAATGCAGCCCTCAATAGCACGGACTTCATTCCAATGAAAGAGGAGATAACCGCTCAGTACGAGCCGGGAGATTCAGTGGAGGTCTGTCTGCATGACGGTTCGGTCATGCGCTTGCATAAGGCTGCCAGTGATTATGATCCACAGGACCGTATTGCAGCGCTTAACTATATCCAAAAACACAGCTCAAAGGGGGAAGTTCTCACTGGGCTGCTGTATATAGAGCCCAATTCTCAGGATATGCATGAAGTGCTTGAAACCACTGAAAAACCGCTGAGTCAGCTCAATGAAAAAGAGCTCTGCCCAGGTAGCAAAGTGTTGGAAAATATTAACGCGAGTTTTCGTTAACCGATATCCAATAAGTGCCACAGGATGTGGACGCGCTGAAAGGGTATGCTTACAGCCCTGCTCGTAGCAGGGCCATTGCAAGCGGGCACGTTTAACCCCGCCCCACTCTTCATCTAAGAAATGCATGCCATCTAAGAAATTCATGTCGGCAAATTTAACAGTTTCCTGTCGGTTTTCTTCTTAAGCCTATCCTAACTCTTTGTTATTTAGATAAAAAAAGTAATTAGCATGATTTGTGCAGTTTATTACTTTGCCAGTAAAAGGGTATTGGTATGTAGTATTCATTCAGGACGTTAAAAATGATCAAATTACTCTTGATCGCCACATTTATAGTTGCCGCGGCATATGCACAGGCTGACGCTGAGAAAGCTGTGATTAGTGTGCCGGAACCCAGTTCCATTGCTCTACTGTTTATTGGGTTGGTCGGATTGTTAATAGCCAGACGAAAATAGTCCTTATTCCAGATATGGAGTAGAGCCTCGGTGTTGCATAAACTTTTTCTAAAATTTAAAAGCTTATGCAACATCGGAGGCGCATCCAAGAATTTTAGACAAGGACGAGTTTGAACAGAGTGTCAAAGAGTTCGACATATACCTAAATCTCAAACACTTTGGGTATATTCCAGCCTCCTTGTAAATGAATCAACACGCGATCTGTTTCTGAACGTTACCCATATGCTCCTCAATTGTATGCAGAAGTTCATCTTCTGAGAAGGGTTTACTGATATAGGAGTTGACTCCCGCAGCACTGGCAAGATGGCGGTGTTTTTGAGTGGTTCTGGAAGTGATCATAATCACAGGCAAGTTGCGGGTGTTCTCTTTTGAACGTAAATGTTCGGTGAGTTCCAGTCCATTCATTCGCGGCATTTCAAGGTCAACCAGTATTAATGCCGGTACTTTTTCATTGATCAAGTCAATAGCTTCGAATCCGTCTTTTGCCGTTTTTGTCGCAAACCCCATATCGGATAAAAACTGCGCCAAACTTCGGCGAGAGCTGAGGGAGTCGTCTACAATTAATGCGATCGGTAGCATATTGTCACTGATTTCATCCTCTTCAACCTTGTGAGGTTTCCTAATCGCCTTAAGGTCATCGCTGACATCGTCTGCCGTTTCGTGGGAGGGATAAATATCGAATGCTGTTTGCGGTTTTTCCCGCATTGTCGCAATCAACTCACTCAGGTCCATGACAGCATAGATAATACCATTGCCGGAAATGGTCGCACCGATCACACCCGCAGGCTTATAGGTAAAGCGATTCAGCGGTTTGACAATAACTTCCTGACTGGTCAGGACACGTTCCACAACGACACCGCAGTAGTTACCGTTGTTTTGCTCAAGTAACAGCATAACCGGTTGCGCCTGGGTGGGCGGCAAAGACAAAATCTGGTTGAAATCGTAAACGGGAATTGTTTGTTTTTGGTAATTGTATGAATACCGAATCTCAGCGGCAATTAATGTACCCGAGGACGTATCGGTGGGGCGCAAATCGCCCGGTGACAGGTAAACAATCTGATCGATACCTCGAGTGGCAATGGCAACGCGGGTATGGCCCACACTGACAGTCAGCGCCTGTGCCGAGAGCAGGTTGGCCGGTAGTGTCAGCGTGATGCTTGTCCCTTTTCCCTTCTCGCTTTCTATGTCCAGTTTTCCATTGAGTGTGCGGATTTTGCTTTCGACAATGTCCAGTCCGATTCCCCGGCCAGAGGTTTGACTGATTTTATCGCGGGTGGAAAGCCCCGGGGTAAGAATCAAACGTTTTAGCTCTTCATCATTCGCTTGATCCGAAATAAGGCCCTGTTCGAGGGCGCGGGTTTTGATCTGCTCCAGGTCGAGTCCCGAGCCGTCGTCGTGGCACTGTATCCTAATACTTTCCTCTTCACGATAAAACGCCAGCGTGATATTTCCCTCCGGGTCTTTACCTGCAGCCTGGCGCAGGGAATTGGGCTCAACCCCGTGGTCCACTGCGTTTCGCAACAGATGCATTATCGAATCGGTTAGCTCGCTTAACAACCGGCTGTCTAGTAATATTTCACCGCCGAGAATTGTCAAACGGGCTGGGTGTCCGGTGAGACGGCTGGTCTGGCGCACACAGCGATGAAAACGTGAAGCGAGCGAATTGATTTCCACCATGCGGGTGCGCAGCAGCAACTGCTGATTTTCACGGTTGAGTTTGCTTTGCTCCAGGTTTTGTAAGTTGAATTGATCCAGGTTTGAGCGGACCTCGGCCACCAACTCCGCTGAGTCGGTGGCGATTTCTAAAAGACGATGGGAAAAACTGTGCAGTTCGTTGTAGTGCTCAAGCTCCAGCGGATCGAATTTATTCGGGGACACAGGCCCTGTATTCTGAGTATATACGCTATTTATATCAATCTGTTGTTCCAGACTTTGCACCATTTTAAGCAGCTGTTGGTGAAAGTTTGCTATTTGGGTGAGATCGTTGCGTAACTGTTGTGTCTGTGATTGAACGCGGGTGTTGGAAATACGGTGGGGTGTCGATTTGCCGCGATTCTTGGTCGGTGGGGGGCGTGGGAGCAATTTCTTTGGTTGGCGCCTGGTTAAAATCTATCAGACGCTGTAGTACCGAAAGCGAATCCAGTGGCTCCTCACCCATGTCCAGCAGATATTCACCCATAGTTTCCAGGCAATCGGATGCATCCTGTATCAATTGCAGCAACTCTGTTGACAGCCTGGCTTTGCCTTTACTTATGGCATGTAAAATCTCTTCAGAGTAATGCATTAAGTTGGCGACACCTTTCACGCTGACGACATTGGCCGCTCCCTTGATCGTATGGGCGACCCGTTGTGCCAACTGCAGATACGCGCTTTCACGGGTTTTCACAAAAGCAATGATAGCATTGGAGAATTCCTGGATTTGTATAGGCAATTCCAGTAAAAAACCTTCTACCAACTCTGAGCGCAGGTCATTTGCCCCCTGCAGTGATACCATTTCCGCATCGGCCTGAATAGTCTCTGTTTCCCCCTGGCAGTCGTCGAGCACGACGTGCGAATGGGCAAAACGTTCAGTTATGGTTTCAATCTCCGGCGCCGAAATTGGTTCGGGCCAGTGAGGCGACTGCAGAAATTCGATCAGCTCCTCTACCGTTCGCAGGGTTGTTTCTTCATCTTCGAGGTGCTGCAGGTAATTGAGCAGTTGCATGCTCCACAATCGAATTGTGGCTACGGTATCGATGTCAGGGCGCTGTTCATCAGGGGAGGACTTTTGCCTTTCAATCATAAGGATAAAATTGTTCGACATGTGCCGACAACAGTCACTAAGCCCCACCAGACCAATTACTGCAGCGGCATTGCCGATATTTTCGCTGTGGATCTGGTAATCCTGTAAACGCCGTTGATCGAGTTCCGCGTCTCCTTCATCCGGGTTATCGAGTTCTGCTTCAACAATGCTTGTCAATTCAGTGACTAATAAATCGACAAGTTCTTGCTGATTTTCATTAAGGTGGTTTGTTGTTGACATAACCCCCGGCCTCAATCGTGATGTGAGTGTGCCAGCGTCGAGAAATCAGGGTTTTCTTCAAGTAGAGGCGAGGTAAACAATATCTCGCTGTCCGGTTTTTGTTCAATTATAATTTGGCCGGAATAATCTTCGCCGTTATTTGCAACAGTGTGCTTGTTACCGGAAGCGGATCGAGAAAGCCATTCGGGAAGTGTGAATATATTGACCTGATCTACCAGTTGCTGTGAAAAAATCTTCATATTTTCCGTGTAGTTTTTTTGTTCCATCAGTTTTTTTCCTGTTTGCTCAGTTATTTTTTTAATTGCTGTGGCACGGTTGCGCACAGTGGTCGTAAGTTTGGCCTGGGTAATGGAGCTTTCCGAGATGTCGTGTACGGTCTCCACCAGGCGTCTGGTGGACGCTTCAGTTTGAGCCATTTGCTGACCGGCTTTTTCCGCCTGTCTTGTGCCCTCGGCAACCTCCGAAATCAGTCGGTTCATGGTTGAAACCGTATCGGAGGTTTCAATGCGAATATTATTGACCATAGAAGAGATATGGGATGTGGCTTCACGGGCGTTTTCCGCCAGGCGCTGAACTTCCTCGGCCACCACGGCAAAACCTTTTCCTGCCTCGCCCGCTGACGCTGCGTGCATACTGGCGTTTAGAGCCAGTATATGAGTGCGTTCTGCAATCGAGTTGATCAGGTTGACAATACCTGTAATTTCCTGCGAGCGGTCTCCCAGTCGCTTAATTCTTTTTTCTGTCTCTGAAATTGTACTGCGAATCGTTTTAATGCCGGTTATAGACTCTGTCACCGTACTCAAGGCGCACTGGGTGTTTTCAATGGTTTCCTCGGCCATGCCTTTAGCGTGCTCCGCATTTTTGGCAATACTGCTCATAGTATTGCTCGATTGCTCCAACGCTTTTTCCGTTGCAATGACATACCGGCGCTCTTCGCTGGCCACCTTGACAACGATTTCTGATTGTTTTTGCAACAGTTTAGAAACAGCGTTTACCCGCTCGGAAATATCTTTTACCTGAAACAGCGTTTTCGCCGTTTCCGACGTTAGCAAATTAACGGCGTCAGAGATGGTGCCGGTAATATCAGAAGAAACAGGTACTTTAATCGTGAGGTCCTTTTGCGCGATGACTCCCAGAGCCTTGATCAGCGTGATAATGGAATTGTTGAGTCTATCATTTTCCCGGGCTTGGTCTTCAAGGGTT
The DNA here is from genome assembly GCA_037384225.1 of Exilibacterium sp. Lineage (GTDB taxonomy): Bacteria > Pseudomonadota > Gammaproteobacteria > Pseudomonadales > Cellvibrionaceae > JARROD01. The sequence continues at coordinate 666 of JARROD010000124.1, read as the reverse complement.
TGAATGCGCTCGTCGAGCAGTTTGTTGAAGGCATCACCCAACTCGCTCAGTTCGTCACCGGATTGAAGTTGCACTCTGGCTTTCAGGTTGCCTGAGTTTACCTTGCTGATAATGCTCTGGATATGCGCGAGAGGAAAGGCGATGCTTTTATAAACCAAAAATACGCTGATAGCGGTACCCGTGGCGACTATAAATAAAAGCGCGATAAACAGCGCTTTAATGTAGTCTTCCTCATGATATGTCTTTAGGTCCACATGTTGATATTCGAACGATAATTGCAAAAAATAGGCAACACCAATCGAAATAAAGCCTAACGTCAGTCCGGCCATTAGTGCGCCCAGTTTGTGTGAGATTTTAATTCTGGAAAAAAGGCTCATGCAGCTCTCCTGAAAGCTGTGCCGCTTGTGCAGCATTGGAGATGGTACTGTTATGTCATAGATTAATTTAGTTAACTACCGAAACTCTATTTGATATCTACCGAATATATTTGTTAACTGCCGAAGCTATTTAATGGCTGAAGCTCTTTCTTAATTTCTTAATGGCTGAAGCTCTCTACTAGCTGCTGGAATAGCGTTTTGTAATTGAGGTGCAACCAGCAATCACCCTTTATCTTATAACCTCCCTGAATACTCCCTGCCATAGGGGGAGGGAAACCGGGTACTTCAA
>JARROD010000123.1:0-10335 GCA_037384225.1 Exilibacterium sp. | reverse complement strand
GTAACTTCTCAATAAGTCGGGGTATTTGTGCCTTCGATCCGGCGGCCATCCGGAGGTAGTTGGCCCAGACACGCCGGCAAGTACATCGGTGTAGGCTTGGCGTCGGCATCCATGCCTCCGACTGTCTGGGCCAACTACCTCCAGACGTCCGCCTGACACTGTGCCTGCCCCGGGTTATTGAGAAGTTACATATTCACAACATACTCTATTGTTTTTATGCGAATTTTATTTTTAAGGCCTGAGAGAGAAATACCCAACTTAAAAGCAGCCATCGCCCATCCAGTTTTATGCCGGTTTTCAGACCTATGTCGCGAAAAAATATACCCGTTTATTTTATCGGTCAAGTCCTATATTGATAACAAACGGTGCCAAATTGATAAAATAGTTTCAGGCTTGAACAGGATCCCGCCAGGTTTGAGACTACCACCGCTGGAAAAGCTGCGCTAATCCGGGGGATTCCCGGCGGAAAACACCTTAAGGGGCGTTGATATCCAACCCTTGTTCCCGCAGACGGGCGATTTTATAGCGCAGCGTACGGGGGCTGATCCCCAGCCGCTCAGCGGTATTTTTCTTACTCCCGCGCTCCTGTTGAAGCGTATTGAGAATAATTTCAAATTCCCGCTGCTTTAAATCATCGCCGAGCACTCCGCCTTCATCGGCGGTGGGCTGTGGGAGGGGGGAGAGGTGAAGGGACGTGACGTCCGGAATCTGTGCGGAACTGCAGCCTCCGAATGCAGGCAGCACAGAATCAAGGCCGAGATCAGCGGCGCCAATGGCCGGACCTGGCTGCAATATCAGGGCCCGCTGCATGACATTGTCCAGCTCGCGCACATTGCCCGGCCAGGGGTAGGCGGTCAACGCCTGAACCGCATCGCGGCTGAGGCAAACGCCGTTGCGATGCTGTTTTTGGGCGTGGCGATTGAGCAACTTCTGCGCCAGTGGCAAAATGTCCTCGGCTCGCTCCCGCAGTGGCGACCACTGCAGAGGCAGAACGCTGAGACGGTAGTACAAGTCTTCACGGAAATTTCCAGCCGCCACTTCGCGACGCATGTCACGATTTGAAGTGGCAATAACTCTCACATCAAGTTGAATGGTCTTGCGTCCGCCAAGACGCTCTACTTCACGCTCCTGCAGCACCCGCAATAATTTAGCCTGCAACCCCAGATCCATCTCGGAAATTTCATCCAGCAACAGGGTGCCGCCGTTAGCTTGTTCAAATTTTCCCGGGACACTGGCGTGAGCGCCGGTGTAGGCGCCTTTTTCATGACCGAACAACGTGGCTTCAAGCATGTTTTCCGGAATCGCCGCGCAGTTAATGGCGATAAACGTTTTCTTGGCGCGCGCGGAACGATTGTGTATATAGCGGGCCAGCACTTCCTTACCGGTGCCGGATTCACCGATAATCAGAACCGTCGAATCAGTTTGCGCCACTCGCGCCGCCAGTTGTAACAGTTGCTGACTGGTGTCGGCACAGGCAATAGGTTCGTCGTCGCTGAGCGCTTCAGCAGCTCCCGCGTAGCGCTTTACTGTCTGAACCAGCACCTGCGGCTCAAAGGGTTTTACCAGGTAATCCACCGCGCCCTGACGAATAGCTTCCACAGATTGGCTGATGCTGGCGTAGGCGGTGATCAGCAATACTGGAATTTGGGGGTGTTTAAGTCTGCACTCGCGCAGCAGATCATGACCGCTCATGCCGCCCATGTTAACATCAGAGACAACCATTGCAGTATCCGGATGTAATGCCAGGTGTTTTAACGCCGCTTCGCCGCTGTCGGCCTCCAGTACTTTATAAGCCGCCAGTTGCAATGTGTCGCAGAGCGCTTCGCGCAGGTTGGGGTCATCCTCCACGACCAGAACTTTACCCGGGAATTCGGTTTGATTTACGATTTCGCTAAGTGCGGCATTAGCCATAACAGTCTCCAGATACAACCCATTGTCAACTCAAAAAGTTCATGTGTAATGCCCGATTATTTTTCTAGCAGCGGCAACAACAGTGTTGCCCGGGTACCTCGCTGGAGCCTCGATTTCAAGTCAAAACGTCCACCGTGGCCGCGGGCGACCGTCTGCACGATCGCCAATCCCAGACCGGTGCCTTGACCCTTGGTGGTAACAAAGGGTTCGCGCACAGTTTTCAGCAGCACTGGGTCTATACCCGGGCCGCAATCGCGAACCGAAATCGCAAGGGTATTAGCGTCGCCCTGCAGCTCAAAGCTGATACCCAGGGACGCCGGTTGATCACCGGCCTGAATGGCATTGTTGACCAGGTTCAACAAGGCACCAATCAAGGCATCGCGATGACAGCGCAGACGGCGTTCGCCGCATGTCTGTCGCCATTGGCAAGCGGCTTGGGAAGTCGACAACGGCACTTCCACTGCCTCTTGCAGATCGCGCTGCAGTTCAGCCACACTGACTACGTCCTTGAGTGGCAGCTCTCCTTTTACGAACAACAGCATGTCCTGTACCTGGCGCTCCATATGATTCAGGCGCTTGAGGAGTTTTTCAGAAAACTGTCGGCGTTGGGAACCGCTGACCTGATCTTCGCACAGGTGGCCGGCATAGAGCATGGCAGCGGACAGGGGTGTACGGATCTGGTGGGCCAACGCCGAAACCATACGACCCAATGCCGAGAGGCGTTCATGGCGGCTCAATTCCGCCTGTAGCTGACGGGTTTCAGTTTGATCAGTGAGCAGGATAATCTGCCCGTCCTGCTGCAGGGAGCGGGTGGCAATGCTGATACGACGGCCGTCGCGGGTGGAAACTTCGTGACCATCGTCGCTGCGCGGAGAAAAGCAACGTTGAATGACCTCCCTCCACAAAACCCCTTCCAGGGGTTCTCTCAGCATTTCAATGGCCGCCGGATTACATTCACTGATACGCCCTTTGACATCGATCACCACCACACCACCGGGCAGTACCGTCAGGAGACTTTCCAGGCGGTGGGCAAGGCGTTCTTTTTCAGCCAGTTCCTGAAAGCGCTGCGCCGTCACCACATTCAATTCCTGGGTAAGTTCGGCAACGCGGTTTTCCAGCAACTGATAGGAATCAGACAGTTGTTTTGACAGTTCGTTAAATAATTCAAATGCAGAATTGAGTTTTGTACCAGCCTCTGTGGCATTGCGCAGGGTTGCAGCGTCAGGTACGGCCACGGGGGTGGACAAAGAAGCACTCTCCACGGTAATTGAATGATTGTGCTGCTGCGCAACCTGAGGCATGCACCAGACTCCTCTCCCACGACTCAATCAAGAAAACTTATCAAGACAGTCACGATTGGTTTATCAAGACAGTCACGATTGAAAATACATCGAGACCTACACGACAAGGGCAAAGCAAACTCGATGCCAAACTATTTTTTCTTTTGTTTTCAATTAGTTGGGAAGGCAACCAAAAAGGTAGAGTCAAAGAACCGACAGTGCGGAGTGATCAGCCCCGCTGCAAGCCGTATTTGCGCATTTTTTCAACTAACGTGGTGCGGCGAATGGCTAAACGATCCGCTGCGCGTGCGACAACGCCACCACAATCATCCAGCGCCTGCTGAATCAAGTTGCGCTCTAACTTGGTCAGATATTCTTTTAAGTCGATGCCGTTGTCCGGCAACAACGCCGTATCATTCATAGTCACCATCGAGGGCTGTCCGTTAATCAGTTCGGAAGCATTTTCGACAATAATATCATCCGGTACGTCCACGTGGCGGTATTTACCAGGCAGGTCCTGCACACCCACTACGCCGTAAGGGTGCATAATCGCCATCCGTTCAACCAGATTGGCCAATTCTCTGACATTGCCCGCCCATTCGTGACGGCACAATGACATAATGGCAGCAGAGTTAAAGCGAATAGATCCCCGGTCTTCACTTTCCAGGCGCGCGACCAGTTCATTTAATAAAAGTGGAATATCTTCGGAACGCTCGCGCAGTGATGGCATTTCAATGGGAAAGACATTGAGACGGTAATACAGGTCTTCGCGAAACCCGTTGGCATCAATCATTAGTTCCAGGTTGCGGTGAGTAGCGGCGATAATGCGCACATTGGTCGGCTGGGTTTTATTGCCCCCCACCCGCTCAAAACAACGCTCCTGCAGTACGCGAAGAATTTTTACCTGCATATTTAGCGGCATATCGCCTATTTCATCTAGAAAGAGAGTTCCCCCTTCGGCCAATTCGAAGCGCCCCGCACGGGCGCTGATGGCGCCAGTAAATGCACCTTTTTCATGGCCGAATAATTCACTTTCCAATAATTCGGCGGGAATCGCACCACAATTGACCGGAACAAAAGGGTTTTCGCGTCTGGCGGAGTTGTAGTGCAGGTTGCGGGCCACCACTTCCTTGCCTGTCCCTGATTCACCGGTTATGAGTACAGTCACATCCTTATCCGCCACCTGGGACATCATTTCACGCACGGTTTGGATGCTGCGACTGGTCCCCACAAGGCTTCTAAACAAATGTGCCGGGCGCTCCGACGGCTGCCGTCTGCACAACGCCTGTGTTTCGCGAAAACGCTGGGCGCAATGCAAGGTATCAAGCATTTTATTGTAGGTAAGAGGCAACTGCAGATGGGCTATCACTTTGTTTTTCAGCGACAAGTCGCAGGTTTCCGGCAGCGCCTCGTGCTCCCCAAGCAATATCACCGGTGCCGCAATATCCCACTCACTCACCTCGAGCAGGCGCTGCTGTAAGGATTGATTCCCATGACACTCGCCCAACACAACCGCGACAAAATCCTCCGTTGTCTCCGACGCTTCGGCGGCAACATATTGCCAGCCTTCACTGATCGAAGTAACTGCGGATTCCCCAAGAAAATCGAGTATAACTTTCAATTCATAGCAACGCTGTTCATTATCGTCCACTACTAATATTTTTAATTCGCGCCACATGCAATAAATGACCTTGCTAATTCGAGTTAGTTTGACAATCTACTTTACCCACTACCGGGGTCATCAGTGTTAACTTTCGGCAATAGCAGTCAAATCCGTGACCAGAGCCTCTAAACTAATAGACAAAATAACACCAATGGTCAAATTAATGGCACCCGAATATTAAATCAAATAAAATTATAAACAACATGAAATTTATACTGTATAGATATAAAAAAACAAGTGTCCTCAGGGGTTAATAGAATAATGCCTTATAAAATAAGGCACATATAACATTTTAATATAGTCTATAGGGTAGAAGACTGCCAAGCTTTTACGCTTTTGCAAGAAAAGCCAATAGGGAAATGAGCAGCACGCTTGTAACAAAACAGCAATGACAATCGGGTTACCCAGTTTGAAAGGAGGCTGCTTAGGAACGGGAAGTTATTCCGTGCCCGTTCCTTAGCACCGGGACAGGGCCGCAACTTCACCACGACAGGCATCGACTAGCTGTCGGTAAAGGTGGACTATTTCCTGAACTTCCCGCAACAACGCCGTCGGGTTTCGCTGAGGATCCGTCGCAGCTTTGTGGAGTCGCAACCCCAGTGACAAATCCGCATCCTTCACTCGGTACCAATCACGATTTTGCAACGCATCATTGACTTCACGCCGGATACGCATCAACTCCACTTGAGAACAGGGAATTACAGACATCGTTAACCTCAGTGCTGATTTACCGTAACGTTGTTATACACTGTTAATTAACGGCTGAAGCTGTGTTAACTTGAGGGCCTGCGTAAAAATAACTTCACATTTTGCACAAGCCTTTAGCGCTGCATACAATAATTGCAGATATTTCTCGATACATTGCCACAGTCGGGCTCAACCGCAGGCGGCTACCGGTTCCGACTCGGCAATCCCATCCCAACCATTTTTGATTTCCCCAATAAGACGGGTGCATTCCCCCAGCACGGCAAGACGTTCGGCAGCAGAGTGCCGTTCCAGACGCGATACAATGTATTCGTAGAGTGAATCCAGGTTAGCGGCAACAGCACCACCTTTTTCCATATCGAGACTCCCCCGCAATCCGTTGACAATTCCGATAATTTTTCTAATCAGCACTTCTGCCTGCTCGGTTTCACCACCGTTGACACTGTCTTTAGCTTGCTGTAGCCGTTCCAGCGCGCCTTCGAGCAATAGTGTGATTACCTGGTAAGGAGAGATGGATTCAGACTGTTGCTGAAGTTTTGCTGCGGCTTGAGTGGCGTTAATGGACATGGCATTTTCCTCTTCAAAAGTCGAATAAAAGCGGCAAATGCTTGCCGCTATTACAGTACCTTAAAGAGAAGCTGCATTAATGATGCCAGGCAGCCGTACTTTGTTATTAAGCTAGTTGTTTCCAGGCGGAGTAGACTTCGTCTATTAGTCCACTGACCTCATCGAGCTGCTTCAGGTTGTTTTTGGCATGCGCCTGCCACAGAGTGCGGGCAATGTAGTCATAGAGCGCGTCCAGATTATAAGCGATTTCTCCACCTTGCTCGAAATTGAGACTATCCCTAAGCGCCATAACGATGTTAATCGCATCGGAAACCTTTTTCCCTTTGAGTTCAAAGTTTTTTTGCTGCATCGCCCCCTTGGCTTGAGCGATACGCTCCAAAACGCCCTCGTACAGCATCTGAATCAGGCGCTGGGGATTTGCTCCAGCCACCTGGCCCTCGTAGTGGACATTGGTATAGCTTTTCAATGCGGCATTTGCGTTCACTGGCGGGTCTCCCCTTCTGATTACAACTCACTTGCCCAGGCTATCGGCGAATTACCGAGAAGCTTTAGCGCTAATTTTTATTTCCGTTTAAAGCAGCATTTGGCACGATGCGTGCAGTATGTTATGAGTGATGAGAGCGTATGTGCAACACGAATACAGACTATGTGCTATAGACTGTATACTAATTCTGTGCAACAGGCCCAAAGCAAAATGAGATCCCCAATGTCTGAGAATGCTGAAACTACATCTTCACATAACAATTCTACAAGTAACAATCATGCAGACAGCAGTGCTTCGCAGACGTCCAATCTGGATAAAATGATCCGCAAGATCGAGATGCAGAAAAGTCAGCTCGAGATGGAGGTTCGGTTTAACAAAAACATGGCGTTATTCAAATCTGTGGCACCCAGCATCTACGAGCAATATGTCAATTACCAGCCTGAAGAGTTGCGTTTGTCCTATGACAAGGACGGTTATATAAATTTGGTTAACTATAAGCTTGACAACAAGCCGGTCTATGCATCGGACCCGAAAGAATTTACGCGCAAACAAATTGAAAATTACGAAAAGCGGCCGAGTTTAACCAATATCAGTTTTACGAAAACCAAAGAAGCTGAAGACGATCATTTTCATGTACATCTCATCAATAACCTTCTCGATGACTACAAAACTTTGAGTGTCTCCAAGGAATATCATTTAAACACGCCCATTGGTTTGTTGTTGGTTACCGGCTGTGGCTTGGGGTATCATATTGAAGAGTTAGTGAGAAAATACGACGTCCACAACCTCTGCATCTTCGATCCTCACAAGGATTCTTTCTACGCTTCGCTCCATACGGTAGACTGGCAACCGATTATTAAAAACTTTTACCGAAAGGGCAGAATGTTCAAGCTCTATATCGGTATGAGCACGTTTGCAGCCATGGCAGACCTGAAGCTGTTAACGGATAAAATCGGCCTGCACAATTTGGTTTATACCTTTGTCTTTAGGCACTTTAGCAGCAAAAAAGAAGAAGAATTTATAGAAAAGTATAAAAAGGAGTTTCATTTGCAGGCATCGGGGGTTGGATTTTTCGAAGACGAACAGATCAGCATGGCGCATACAGTTTCGCATTTAAATAATAGGGTGAAATTATTGACACCCAGGCCCAGCGAAAGAGCGGGAGTTCCCGTTTTTATTCTCGGCAACGGGCCGTCTCTGGACAAAGCAGTGGATCTAATTAAAGCGAATCGAGAAAAAGCCATCCTATTCAGTTGTGGAAGCACTCTGGGTGCTTTGTGCAAGGCCGGTATCAAACCGGACTTCCACATTGAAATGGAACGCCGGCGTACAGTAAGAGAGTGGATTGAAAGCGGCTCGACCGCGGAGTTTCGACAAGGTGTTAAAATACTGGCCCTGAGCACTGTTTCACCGGAAGTTACCAATCTTTTTGAGGAAGCTGGCGTTGCAAAAAAACCCAATGATCTTGGAGAACTCATTATCGACAAAGAAGTTACTAATGCGCGTGTCCCAGCCCTGCCCTTGTGTAATCCGACCGTAACCAATACCGGACTCGCGTTTGCCATTGCGATGGGATTTACAGAGATTTACCTGTTTGGCGTCGACCTGGGTATGGCCGAAACTGAGCAGCACCATTCCAGCTACAGTGTCTATAGCGACCTGGAGAAAAAAGTAGAAGCGAAAGATATCTCTCACCTGGCCGATAAAAAAAGACTCTATGATATCAAGGGAAACCACTCAGAATTTGTCAAAACCAATGCTCATCTGGACCAGTCGAGAATTAATATGGAACTTCTGCTGGCCAATTTCCCTTTTATCAACTGTTACAACCCTAACAACGGGGTCTATATTGAAGGCACAAAAACCATTGAGCTGAAAGATATTTCACTGCCCTCCCCAATTGCGAACAAACCAGCCCTGATAAATGCTCTATTGGACACTCACTTTACCGTACCGGAAACGCACCCCATCACCGAAGCTTATTTTATCGAGCGTCATCTGGCTAATTTCAAGACTATCAAAGGCGAGTTGTCACTGCCCAAAAAGGTTAAAGACATTACCCAACTGCACAGTCTGTTAAACAATATATATCTAAAAGTAAAAAATCTTAAAAACACCCACCCGGCCACCACCATGTTATTGAGGGGTAGCATTAGCTCTTACTTTACATTACTGATCAATAACTGCCTGTTTTGTAAAAACAAGGATGAATTTCAGCAAGCCTATCAACTGGGAAGAAATGCCTATATGGAATTTATTGATAAGGCTTATAAGTATCTCAAAGATGAACCGCTGAGACTCGATAACACCCAAGACAACACCTTTTCCTAAGCACACAATGAATCCTAAAAATATACAATTGCGCCCAGCCCGCAAGAATGACTGTCACATTTTATTTGAATGGGTCAATAATCCGCATGTAAGAGCTATGTCTCTTAACTCAGCACCAATAGGTTGGGAGGAGCACTGTACCTGGTTCAATCGCAAGCTTAATGATTCTTTATGCCGAATTTATATTGGCTTTTATGAAAACCAACCAGTAGGCCATGTCAGATTCGATATCGAAAATGACACGGCTTATACAGGTATTAGTGTAGCTCAGGCTCACCGCTCAGCTGGATTGGGCGGGTTACTGCTCCAACTGGGTGTTAATAAAATATTTAATGAAACTTCGATTAAAAGGATTTGTGCGACTGTAAAAGTGGATAACATACCTTCACAAAGAATTTTTGAAAAATGTGGTTTTTTACTCCAGACACCCACACTAGAAGGCGTTTGCACCTTTTTTCTTGAAAATAGTATCGAAAACAGAAAATAAGGCAGTCATGTTAAAAATCTATTTTTTTAACAACTCTTGAATGTACCCTATCGTTGCATAAATCTTATAAAAATGGTGCGAGAAATAAAAACCACTCTAAATACAAAGGTTTCGAGCGCATAACGCCTCAATCCGGAGAGCAACAAAAAAATTACTTTAAATAGTCACATTAATTTAACAGCGCTTGACAGGAGGAAAGACCAGGCGTTCGCAGAAAACCAAGCTTCCCTGCGGCTTGTTTAAGTTTATAGACACAACCAACCAAACTCTTAAATCGACTCTCAAACCGAGTGCTTAATAGCAACCAATGTTCAGGGTCAATGTTCCCGTTTGCCTTCACGAACAATTCGTCCGGTCCAATCAACAAGCAACAAATAATCTGTCAGTCTAAATGGGAGCCCATCAAAGTTAGACTCACTTGAGTTTCTGGCAAAAGGCATCAAAGCTTTGGGTTGCTCGCCATTTCGCTTCAGCACTCTAACACGCTTTTGAATGGATGTATGATCGGAGTCTTCAGGCGTATTGGCCATTTTTGCCCGTACCGGATTGAGATCCACATAAGCCATACAGGCGGCGAGCGCCTTCTCATCGAGCAAAGCCTGCGAATGAAATCTCGCTTCCCAAAATTTACCCGTGCAGTTATCTTCCGCATTGGCCCAGCGGGCAATGGGCTCGTTCAAAGCCCGCATAAACCAGCTTATACTGCACAATTGGAGGCGCCACTGCTCCAGTGTTGCGTCCACCGCCTTCATCTCGGCGTCCGATAACTGTTCATGATTCAAAAACTTCTGCGTTAGAGGTGTGCCCTTGTAAAGCTGGTGCCAGCGCTGGCAAACCTCTTCTTTACTCCAGCGTAGCGATTCGGCTTTGTTAATATGCAGCACTACATGGTAGTGGTCAGTTTGCA
>JARROD010000122.1:0-11967 GCA_037384225.1 Exilibacterium sp. | reverse complement strand
TAAGTAACTACGTAAGCTACATAAGTAACTACAGATGATAAGTAACTACCAAAATAGGCGATTGGAACGTAGTGGTCGCTTATTTCGAAGTGATATGAGGATAAATCGTTGAACGATATGGCGAAAAATCTGGTATTGTGGCTGATTATCGCCGCAGTCCTGCTCACCGTGTTCCAAAATTTCAGCCCCCAGGCAACCCGGGAATCGTTGAATTATTCTGAGTTTATCAACGAAGTGCAGTCTGATCGAGTCAGCGAAGTGACTATAGATGGTGTGGTTATCGAAGGCCAGCGCCACGATGGCAGCCGCTTCGAGGCTGTACGGCCTCTGCTGCCGGACGATAAGCTGATGGACGACCTTTTGAGCCACGATGTAGTGGTGAAAGGACGCAAGCCGGAACAGCCCAGTCTGTGGCAACAACTGCTGGTTGCCAGTTTTCCTATTTTGTTGATTATTGCCGTGTTTATGTTCTTTATGCGGCAGATGCAGGGCGGGGCTGGTGGTCGTGGCGGCCCCATGAGCTTCGGCAAGAGCAAAGCTCGCCTGCTGGGTGAGGATCAGATTAAGACCACCTTTGCCGATGTTGCGGGCGTGGATGAAGCCAAGGAGGAGGTTCAGGAGTTGGTGGAATACCTCCGCGATCCCTCGAAATTCCAGCGCCTCGGTGGTCAGATTCCCCGTGGGGTTTTGATGGCCGGCCAGCCGGGCACCGGTAAAACCCTGTTGGCAAAGGCTATCGCGGGTGAGGCCAAGGTGCCTTTCTTTTCGATATCTGGCTCCGATTTTGTTGAAATGTTTGTCGGTGTCGGTGCTTCGCGTGTGCGCGATATGTTCGATCAGGCTAAAAAACAGGCGCCTTGCATTATCTTTATTGACGAAATTGATGCTGTTGGTCGCCACCGTGGTGGCGGTCACGGCGGTGGTCATGATGAACGCGAACAGACATTGAACCAGTTGCTGGTGGAAATGGATGGATTTGAAGGTAACGACGGTGTCATTGTGATTGCCGCGACCAACCGCCCCGATGTTCTCGACAGAGCGTTGCTGCGCCCCGGGCGCTTCGACCGTCAGGTTTATGTGGGATTGCCGGATATTCGTGGTCGGGAACAGATTCTGAAAGTGCATATGCGCAAAGTGCCGCTGGATGACAAAGTCAGCCCCTCTGTGATTGCCCGTGGAACTCCGGGATTTTCCGGCGCGGATCTGGCCAATATCGTCAACGAGGCGGCTCTGTTTGCAGCCCGCGCCAACCAGCGTCTGGTTACAATGGAAGAGTTTGAAAAAGCGCGCGATAAAATCATGATGGGCGCTGAGCGCAAGTCCATGGTGATGAGCGAAAAGGAAAAGGAAAACACCGCTTATCACGAGGCGGGACACGCCATTGTCGGCCGTCAGGTTCCCGAGCACGATCCGGTACATAAAGTCACGATTATTCCCCGTGGTCGGGCGTTGGGTGTCACCCAGTTTTTGCCCGAAGACGACAAATACAGTCTCAGCAAACGGGCTATCGAGTCTCAAATCTGTTCGCTGTTCGGTGGGCGTATTGCCGAAGAGATGACCCTTGGTTTTGATGGGGTCACAACCGGGGCGCAAAATGATATTGAACGCGCAACTGAGCTGGCCCGCAGTATGGTTATGAAATGGGGGTTGTCGGAGAAGCTTGGTCCGCTCCATTACGGTGAAGATGAGAGTGGATTTCCGAGTTCAAATACCAACCACTACTCCGCCTCAACTTCTAAGGCGATAGACGAGGAAGTGCGCCGCATTATCGATAGTTGTTACAATAAAGCCAAGGATCTGCTGGAGCAGAGCCGGGATATCCTCGAGGCCATGAAAGATGCCTTGATGGAATATGAAACCATTGACGCAGAACAAGTCGGCGACCTGATGGCGCGGCGCAAGGTGCGCCCACCCCGCGATTGGCATGATAGCGATTTTAACAACCATCTTAAAACCGGCGGTAAGTCCAAACCGATTAACGATGGTAAGAAATCGGATCCCATCGGTGGGCCGGCGAAAGAACACTGATGATGGCAGTAAAATACGGGGCTTTTTTAGGTCCCGTTTTTTCTGGGCCATTGTTAATCTGATGGAATACAAAGCCATACAAATTCATACTACTCCCGCTTTTGGCAACTCGATCTTTCCCAGCCCGTGATCATGGGTATCCTCAACACCACGCCGGACTCATTCTCCGATGGAGGCAACTGCTACCGTGGCAATTCACTGTCGCTGGATATGGCGTTGCGCAGGGCCGAAGAAATGGTTCGGCTGGGCGCGGACATTATTGATATTGGCGGTGAATCCACCCGGCCGGGAGCCGAGCCTGTCTCTGAAGCCAGAGAGCTACAGCGTGTGGTGCCGGTTGTGGAGATAATCAACCGCGAACTGGATGTGGTTGTTTCCGTTGATACCAGCACGCCAGCAGTCATTCGTGACGCGGCTGCCGCGGGAGCGGGGTTGATTAACGACGTTCGGGCCTTGAGGCGCGAGGGTGCGTTGAAGGCGGCCGCCGAAACCAAACTGCCAATCTGTCTGATGCACATGCAGGGTGAGCCGGATTCCATGCAGTGTAACCCTCACTACGGGGAAGATGTGGTTGAGGATGTAATGGTCTTTTTACGGGAGCGAATCGGTGAATGCGAGGCCGCGGGCATCGATCGAGGACGTTTGCTGGTGGATCCGGGATTCGGTTTTGGTAAAACTGTTGCAAACAATCTGACGCTTTTGCGGGACCTGGAGCGGCTGCAGGATATGGGGTTACCAATACTTGTGGGCTTGTCGCGAAAATCGATGATGGGTGCCTTGCTGGGGCGCAACGTGGATGAAAGGTTGCCAGGCAGCCTGGCGCTAATGTTAATGGCTGTGCAGCGGGGGGCGAAAATTGTAAGGGTTCACGATGTCGCTGCCACGCAAGATGTGCTAAAAATATATCGTGTTGTAGAACGCGCCAATACGTATTGAGAAATTACCTGAACGGTGTAACTTCTCAATAACCCGGGGTATTTGTGCCTTCGATCCGGCGGCCATCCGGCGGTAGTTGGCCCAGACACGCCGGCAAGTCCCCCTCCGGGGCCCGGCCCACCATCACAGATGGCGGGCGTTCGGCGGCGCCGCAAAGCAGTGCTTTGCAAACGGCTTGCCTCACCCATGTAGGCTTGGCGTCGGCATCCATGCCTCCGACAGTCTGGACCAACTACCGCCGGACGTCCGCCTGACACTGCGCTTACCCCGGGTTATTGAGAAGTTACTGAACGGTTACGTAAGCTATTTATTAAGAAGGAAATTGCACGATGACAACGGATAACAATAAAGTCACTACGGGTGGATTATAAGCCTATGCTACAAAAATATTTTGGCACTGATGGTATTCGGGGGCGGGTCGGTGATACGCCGATTACGCCGGATTTTATGCTGCATTTGGGTTGGGCAGCGGGGCGTGTGTTGGCGGATCGTTTTAACGGGCCAAAACTGATTCTTATCGGCAAAGACACGCGTATTTCTGGGTACATGTTCGAATCATCGTTGCAGGCTGGGTTGATTAACGCCGGCGTCGATGTCGGTTTGTTGGGCCCAATGCCGACCCCGGCGATCGCCTACCTGTCGCGTACTTTTCAAGCCCAGGCCGGTATCGTTATCAGCGCCTCACACAACCCTTATCACGACAATGGCATCAAGTTTTTCAGCGCCAATGGCACGAAACTGGGTGATGATGTGGAGCTGGCGATTGAAGCGCAACTGGAGCGACCCATGGCCATGGCCGATTATTTGGGTAAAGCGAAACGTATCGAAGACGCCTGCGGCCGCTATATAGAGTTTTGCAAAGGCACCATGCCCTGGGGGTTTAACCTACAGGGATTTAAAATTGTCTTGGACTGCGCCAACGGCGCTACCTACCATATTGCCCCAAGTGTATTTCAGGAGCTGGGAGCCAAGGTGATCCCCATTGCCGTCGAGCCGGACGGGCTCAACATCAACCGCGCCTGCGGCTCAACCAAACCGGACGCTCTGCAGGGGAAGGTGTTGGAAACCGGAGCGGACCTGGGTATCGCCTTCGATGGTGACGGCGATCGCGTTGTATTTGTGGACCGCAAAGGTGAAGTGGTAGATGGCGATGAACTGCTCTTTATTATCGCGTCACACCGCAAGCAATACGGATCCGGCTGCAGTGGAGTTGTCGGTACACTGATGAGTAACTTTGGCCTCGAGCTGGCTTTGCAAGACCTTGATGTACCTTTCATTAGGGCTAAGGTGGGGGATCGCTATGTGCTTGAAGCGATGCGGGAAAACGACTGGTCTCTGGGAGGTGAGTCATCCGGACATCTTGTTTGCAGTGATGTAACCACAACCGGTGACGGCATCGTGGCGGCCTTACAGGTGATGCTGGCGCTGGTGGCACAGGAGAAAACCTTATGCGAGGCTAAACAAGGCATGCAAAAGCTGCCGCAGGCTATGGTCAATGTACATATGAGCCAGCGTGTCAACCTGGAGGGTAACAATGATATTCAAGACGCCGTTGCCAGTACTGAGAAGAAATTGTCCGGGCGTGGACGAGTATTGCTGAGACCTTCGGGAACCGAACCCGTCATTAGGGTTATGGTGGAGGGAGAGGATTTACCATTGGTAAATCAGCTTGCCAATGATCTGGCCGAGGTCGTCGAGCGCGCCGTGGCCTGAGCCTGAAGTCTGGAAAGCTGCGGATCGGTGTGCCATTTTGTTCGTCGGCTTCCGAAACTCACGTACAGGCCATTGTATCTTGACGCTATCTTCGCTACCATTGGCGCCCGCTTCGCGAGGGGCTCTTGGTAGGTATTAGAACGAAACGGATAGAGTAAGGCTTCCAATGCGTCGTCCTCTGATAGTCGGTAACTGGAAAATGAATGGTTCCCGCAGCCAGAATGCTGTGCTGCTGAGCGAACTACTCGCCCGCTGGCAGGGAGTGCACCAGGCAGAGGTCGCGGTTTGTGCACCTTATGTCTATCTGCAGCAGCTGGTTGAAGAACTAGCCGGTTCTAATATTGGTATTGGTGTTCAGGACATCAGTGCCCATGCAGAGGGTGCCTATACGGGTGAAGTTTCCGGTGATATGCTGGCCGATATGGACTGTCACTTTGTTATCGTTGGGCATTCCGAACGTCGTGAGTATCATTTTGAAACCAATGAATTGGTAGCGAAGAAGTTTGCAGCGACGCAAAATGCGAAGTTGGTACCGATTCTCTGTATTGGAGAAACCGCGGCCGAATTCGATGCCGGTGAAACTATGGACGTGATTGGTCAGCAGTTAAGGGCGGTTATTGACCTGGTCGGGCGCGACGCATTTACCAAAGCGGTTATTGCCTACGAACCTGTATGGGCGATAGGTACGGGCCGCACCGCGACACCAGAGCAGGCACAGGAGGTTCACTCCTTTATCCGCGAACAGCTCGGTGAAGTGGGAGTGGGAGTGAGGATTTTATATGGCGGCAGTGTAAAGGCCGGCAATGCTCCGGGTTTATTTAGGCAGAGTGATATAGATGGCGCTCTGGTGGGTGGAGCGTCACTGATCGCGGAAGAATTTATGAAAATCTGTCAGGCTGCGGAATAGGACAATTCCGGGTGCCGCCAGATAAAAAGCGCTTAAACGCCTATTGCGCTTAAGCGCCTACAGAGTAGAGTACATTATTGTGGAAAAGTTAATCTTAGTCGTTCATGTATTAACGGCGTTATCCATCATTGGACTGATCCTTTTGCAGCAGGGCAAGGGGGCCGAAATGGGGGCGTCGTTTGGTGCAGGCGCGTCGCAAACGGTATTCGGAAGTTCGGGTGGGGGTAATTTTTTCACCCGCACAACGGCTATTTTGGCGCTTCTGTTTTTTTCCACCAGCTTTGGTTTGGCGGTGGTAGCCAAGCAGAATGCCACGGTGGCCTCCCAGGTGGGAATACCAACGCTGCAGAAATCTATGGATAAGCCTGTGGAAGAAGAACCAGACTCCGATGTTCCTGTTGTAAATGACGTCGAAGCGGAACAATCCAATGATATGCCCACCGTTGACGATTCAACGGAGGATGCTGCCGGTGATAGTGATATTCCCTCGGTCGAGGAGGAAAGTCCTGCACAACCGCAGCAATAAACGGCGTTGAAACGCTAAATTAAAGTTTTTGCCCAAGTGGTGGAATTGGTAGACACGCTATCTTGAGGGGGTAGTGGCGTAAGCCGTGCCGGTTCAAGTCCGGCCTTGGGCACCAAATACAGTTTGCTGCGTCATTCTGGGCGCGTTTCCGAGTCGCGTCCAGAATTGCTTAATTATTGAAGTTTTGGGGCGCAGGTAAGTGGAGTGCTTCGGCATAATGCGCCACGACTAGGGTCGTGGCTCTAGGAACCGGAGCCGGCGGTGGTCTTGCGGCTAAATAGAGCTTTTATTACCATCCAGCAAAAAATTGTATTAGTCGTAAGATAACGTTTCCACAGCCTACCGGGTTCCTGTTTCATCCTGTAAAACCACTCCAGGCCCAGGCGCTGCCATATTTCCGGTGCCCGCTGTACCTTACCTGCCATGACATCAAACGAGCCCCCGACGCCATGCACGATCGGCACGTTCATTTTTTTACCCCACTTGGCCATAAAATTTTCTTTTTTCGGCGAGGTGATGGCGACAAACAGGATGTCCGGTTTAGCGTTGGCAATGTCTTCGGCGATGGCTGCTTCCTCTTCCGGTTTGAAGTATCCATTTCTTCTGCCGGCAACGATGGCATTGGGATAGTTGTGCTCGATTTGCTTTTCGACTTCCTGTGAAATTTCTTCGTTGGCGCCAAAACAGTAGACTCTGTATTTATGTTGGTTGCTCCGCTCGAGCATGCCGTACATAAGGTCAATGCCGGCGACCCGCTCCGGCAGCGGATCGCCCAGAACGCGGCTGGCCCAGACAACCGATGCGCCGTCGGCGAGAATCAGGTCGGATGAAAGCACATCTTCGCGCAACAGTTGATCGCGGCGCATATTGACCATTTTGGCTGCGTTCACGACACCTATATGAAGATGTTTGCGCCTCTGGATGGTTGTATCGATTTTATCGAGAGCCTGTTCCAGCGTCAGCCTGTGAATGGGTACGTTGAGAACCGAGGCAGTCGTAAGTGCATCCGTCATTGTTAATTCTCTGGGCTTGGCCAAAAATAAAGTCGTGCGTAAAATAACTTTTGCATAGGAGAGCTATTTTTGACAGCGCTACACCGCGCCCTCTCCCTTCAGAATAACCGGAATGGTTTTGAATAAAATCTCCATATCTAATCTGAATGACCAATGGTCTACATAAGTTAGATCCAGTTCCAACCATTTTTCAAATGGTAGATTGCTGCGGCCGGAAATCTGCCATAAACAGGTGAGTCCAGGTATTACACTAAACCGTTTTCGTTGCACAGACTTGTCAAATAAATTGACGTCTCTGACCGACATAGGGCGTGGGCCTACCAGGCTCATGTGCCCCAACAAAACATTCAGCAGTTGGGGAATTTCATCGATACTGGTTTTGCGGATAAATTTTCCTACGCGGGTAACACGAGGGTCGTTTGTGATTTTGAAAATGGGGCCTTTGGCTTCGTTGAGGTGTTCGATCTCTTTAAGCTTTTCTTCGCTGCCGATATGCATGGAGCGAAATTTAAACATGGGAAAAATGCGCTTTCTCAAGCCCACTCGCTGCTGTACGAAAAATATCGGGCCGGGTGAGTCGAGCTTTACGGCGATTGCCGTAAAAATAATCAAAGGCAAGACTAACGGCATGGATAAAAGTACCGCACAAATATCGAACAGACGTTTTGCCAGCAATTGCAGAGAATCCTGAGCAACGGGTTCGAAGCTCAACAGAGGGGTACTGCCGAGGAGTTCGAGTTGGGTGCGGGCGACCCTGAAATCGTAAATATCGGCCATAAGCCTGAGTTTTACGCCTTCTTCTTCGCAGGTGGCAAATATCTGAGCCATTTCCCCGATCATCGAGCGTGGCACGGCAATGATAACTTCATCCACAACATTGTTTTTGAGGATTTCTGCAATATTGGAGACGGTGCCTATCACTTTAGAGGGTGGAAGTTCCTTGCCGACTCTCTCTGGGTTTGTGTCCAAAAAACCGACAAATTCTACGCCCCACTCTGAGTATTTCAATAAAGAGTCGGCGACTTTCGATGCCCGCTCGCCGGAACCGATAATCAGCACTCTGGGAATTCGGTAGGCGGGGTCCCTGCTTTTATTAAAGTACCACCAGGTTAGTAGAGCCCTTAATGCCGTAACCACGATGAATACGGTTGTGGAAAATATAAGAATAACCAGTCGGCTTAACCATTTTTCCTGTAATAAAAAAAGTACGGTCAGCAATAGGCCAATGGCAAAAATCAACCCGCTGGCTACCATCCAGGCGTGGGTGAATACAGAGATTCGAAAGCGGCGGTAAGCGCCTGCGTAAGACAATCACCAGCAGAAGGCCACGACAATAAAAGGCATCAGTACAAGGTGTGACTGGGGGTTGGCCGGCCCGTAAGGAGACAGACTGGTCTGCAATTCGTAAGCCATTATATAGATCAAAGTCACGGTAAGCGCATCGAGAATGCATAACAAACGCCCGACGTCTTTTGAGTCCTGGGTTACCATATTATTTTGCTCTTTGCGTGAGTTCTCTCTTGCTGGACTGGTCGCGGATCGAAATTAAAACAGGCAGTATAACGCTTGTCGATAGTTTTACTCACTTTTTTCCGGGTCTTGTTACAACCTCGCGACACAGTGTACGCTGGTGTGTAGTTTTTCCGGTTGAGAGGGTTCTACTTTAGGGGGCTGGTACTTTTATACAGGTCCTGAATTTGTAAGTATACCCAAAGCGTTTGAGATTTAGGTGTGCAGAGTGCGTCAATTTTTGTTCCCCCTTCTTTTAATAGCAGGGGGCGCGACGACGCTGCATGGCAGGCCCCATGTGAGGAGGGGTATAAATGGGCTCAAAAATTAAAAAGCCCGGCCGATGACTGGGCTTTATCCTTTGTTATGCCTGTATCTGGTTACCTGGCTCTGCGACGGATCATCATTAACCCAAACAGACCGAGGCTGAGTAGCAGCATGGCTGAGGGTTCGGGCACAGTGGAGGAGAATGAGAAGCGCTGCAGATTGCCGTTCGTCTGGGTGGTAAATGTCCAGCTTCCCAGGGTGTCCTCAAAGCTGTCGTGGTGGATTACTCCATTGCCCTGTACGGCAGCTATATCGTAGCTGAGGGGAAGTTCGATAACGGTGTTTACCAGCAGGTTGACCAGGTCAAAACTGAAACCACCAACGCTCCACAGCGCATTAATGGGGGTAGAGTTTAGATCCAACGGATCAGCGAAAGTGGTGGTGTCGCCGGCCATAACACCGGCATTGCTGTAGTCTCCAGTGGCTAGTTCTACCTCGGCTTCGATGACTTCAATTTGAGAAACGGCGGTTCCACTGTTATTGAGGGTTAAAATGGCACTGCCGGTAAAATCAATCTGCCCTTCAATAAAGCTCGCAGAACTCTGCCAGGAAGCGAGCATTATGGCGATTGTAAATACAAACTTCTTTATCATCATTTATTCCTCAAGTAGAAAATAGTGTTAATACCCCTTTTGCTCCCAGATTGTCAGTGGGGACAATTTAGTATCGCCTGTGAGGGGGAGATTTTGTGCGTCACATCACGCCAAAAAGGTTATGTATGCCAAATTAGCAAAAGTGGTGCCATGTTGATAAACTGGTTGTTTATCAAATGCTTATGAGGTTTTTGATGATATGTTATAAAACGGACCGTAATTTATTCCGACAGCTTATGTGCCGGGTGGAAAGGCTGGCGTCCATGCCACTTAATGACTTTTATTGAGATTTTTTGGCAGATTCCAGGTGTTGCTGAATTTCTTCATTTTCTGGTGCCAGTGCCACGGCTTTTTCCAAAAGCTCGATCCCATTCTCAAATTGGTTGTTTTGTACCAGTATCCAGCCATAGGTGTCCACGACGCCGGCTAGGGTCGGCGCCAGTTCATAGGCTCGTTTAGCGGTATCCATCGCACGTTTATCGCCGAGTTGGTCGTAGGTCCAGGCTAGATTATTGAGGGTTATGACTGAATTTGGTGATTTGGTCAAAACATCTTCGTATAATTTAGCGGACTCTTTGAATTTGCCTTGAGTCTGAAGTAAATTTGCGCGTGTAGTCTTGGCCTGCAGGCTGCCGGGAAGTGCGGCCTGCCATTGATCAAGAAAAGCAACCGACTCTTTTTCCGTACTGGATTTTTTTAATGCGGAATACAGCTTGCTGGCGATAACGTCGCTAGTGTTATTGGACCAGGCCCGACGCAGGGTATCTATGGCCTTTTTGTATTGCCCCTGGGCCATCGCCAACTCGCCGCTGAGTGTGTCGGCAAGCGGTGTGGCAGAACCGAGACCCGCTATCTGATTGATAATTTTTTGTGCCTCGGCATATTGTTCGGCTTCGATTTCTATGTGGGTCAAAAGAGTAAGTACACGGACATTATTGGGGACATATTCCAGTGTGGTGACCAGCGCTTGGCGGGCACCGTTGTAATCTTTTTGCACTAATAAGCGACGTCCTTTTTCCAAGTATATTTTACCGCCGAGACGGTTTATATAGTTTTTATCGCTGCTATCTTTGATCGTTTCGAAGTGTTTCAGAGCGGCGGCCGTGTCGCCGTGACGGGCGTAATATTCGGCCAGCACTGCCCGGGGCGCTGTCGCGCCGGAGGCACTGTTGGCCAGGGCGATGACTCTTTTGAGCCCCTCCTCACTGCTTTTTTGCAGTTCATAAACGGTGATAATACCTTTGTAGGCTTTAATCTGCTCGGGGTCGAGTTGAATGACTTTGTTGTAGTTGTCCAGTGCTGTCTGCCATTGTTTCAAGGCCAGGGCTGACTCCGCCAGGCCCAGATAGGCCCTGATATAGCCCGAGTCGAGTTGGATTGCCCGGGTAAAATGGTTGCGGGCGGTTTTAGGGGCATTGGTGTTCAGGTAAAAGGTTCCTGCCAACAGTTGACTGCTGGCCTGGTCGCCGAAGCGCTTGACCACATCTTGAATATGCGCTTCAGCTTGCTTTTCTCTGTCCATGGCAAGCAGTTGCTGGGTCAGCGCCGATTGAACATAGGGGTCTTCGGGGGAGTTGTTGAAAGCGGTTTTGACTTCCTTCAGTGCTCGGTCGCGATCTGGTGTAGGGCCGGCGTTATAGTGACGAGCCAGGATCAGATGCAGGCGGGATTTCTCCGGTTGTAACTGCAGCGCCTTGTTCAGTGCCGCAACACCCTTTTCCCGCGTTTCAGTATCGTCGGCGGGGACGGAAATGGCGGCGATACCGTATAGTGCGAGTATATCCGGATTTGTGGTGGTCTGCGCTTCTTCGCCGATCAGATCGATCACCTTCTGCGGCTGGTTGAGCCGCAGTTGTGTAAGGGCGAAGGTCTGTTTAACGAGCGGATCAGCGGTTTCTTCATCGAGGTGTGCTTCGAAGTACTGTTCCGCACCTTCCATATCGCCCTGCAGGTAGTTGACTATTCCCAAAAGAGTACCGCTGAATTCGTGGCCTGGAACCTGTTTGAGGATATCGACAAGCCTGAATTCAGCCTGGTCTAGATCGCCGTCGCGGTAGGCTTTAATGGCATCCTTGAGCTTTGTTTCTATTTCCTGGGCCCCGGGAAACGCGTCCGCGAGTATACGCGAATACACCAGTGCCTCGGCGCTGCGTCCCTGGCGTGTGAGAATCTCGGACAGCACCCTCAAAACACTGGATCTGGTCGGAGTCACTATATCTGTTGCCGGTAGGGTGGCCAGCGCATCTGTCAACAGCGCTTCGGCGGCATCGAGTCTTTTTTGGTTCAGCGCCACTCTGGCCTTGAGTATCAAGGCGTCTGGGTGGTTGGGCTGGTCGGCCAATATTTGATCTACCAGTGCCTCGGTTTTATCGATATTTCCACGCAGCCCTTCCAGGCGCGCCAGACCGAGTTTGG
>JARROD010000121.1:0-14971 GCA_037384225.1 Exilibacterium sp. | reverse complement strand
ACTCCGACTGGGCGTTTTCCACCCAGTTTTTCTGTTGCAATGCCTCCCGCTCCGTTTCCGCGCAGATCAGGGAAACGGCGAGGTTTAGCGACGGCATTTCCGGTTCGGCGCCGGCGGAGATTTTATCGCGCGCGCCAACGCCGAATCGATCCGTATAGATCACCGCAACGGCGGGATCTTCCCGGCTGTGTTTATGAAACAGCGAATACGAAAAACCTGTGCCGAATTCCGCCGCCAATTGCGCACTGCCTGCTCCGGTGCCCATCATCCACAGCGGTCCGACCCGGTCCAGCAGTGGCGTAGGGCCGTGTTCAAACCGGTGCCCGGGGACGAAGTCGCGCCGCAGATACGCCAGCAGCAGCGCCACTTTCTCCCCAAAGGATTGCGACACTTCCCGCATTGAAGTCGTTGCTCCCCACAATGCCGCGCGCAGTTCATCGTCGCTGGGCGCGGCCGAGCAGACGCCGTAATCGATGCGCCCGGGAAACATCGCCTCCAGGGTGTGTATCTCTTCGGCGATCTGCAGGGGGTTGTAAAGGCACAACAGGGTGGCGGGGGTGCCAAGGCGCAGCCGCTGGGTGTGGGCGGCCAGCAGCGGAATCATGAACCCGGGTTTAACCCAGGCATAGTGCTGTTCGTGATGTTCGCCCAGCCAATAGCGCCGATAGCCCATGGCTTCCCCCGCCCGGGCCAGGGCCAGGCTTTCGCGAATCGCCTGAGACGGAGTTTTGTCACCGGTGAGTATACCGATATCGAAAATGCCCAGGGTAAGATTGGTCAGGCTTGCCTTTATCATAGTGAGACCTGCTCGAGTAAACGTAAGGGAGCCATTGACACCGGCGCTGTCTTCGGGGTGGGAACCGGGTCCACCGCGCTGTAGGTGTTCCAGAACACCACGCGGCGGTTTTGCAGCAGATCGGTTTTAAACACCGCCCAGCTTTTGCCGGTATAGGTGGTTTCGGTGCGCAGCGCAGAGAGGTTGGCGACATCCTTTATCGCCGCATCGGCGCGGGGGTTGCTCAAACCGTAGCCCGGCGGGAAATGCTCGCCGACCCACAGCAGATCGCCCCAGTTTACCGGCTCGCTAAAGCCGGCGCGGCGCAACAGGGCCAGGGTTTTGTTGGCGCAATGGCGCAACTTATTTGGGCTGGTCCACAGCTGCGGCACCATGCGTACGGCCACCACTCTGACCGGCAGCCGCGCCAGCGCCATTCCCAGGTACACGCCCGCCGCCGTCGCACAAGTGCCGGTGGGCACGACAATATCATCCGGCAGCGGCAGTCGTCGGCGGACGATATCGGCGGCGAGTTCGAGGGCGCCTTCGACGATCGCCAGAATACCCAGTGGGTCATTGCCGCCCGCGGGAATCCAATAAGGTTTGTCTCGGCGCAGGCGAGTGCGCAGATAGGCCCAGGGTACGGAGAAGTAGTGATTGCAGTGCAGCGTGTCCATGTGCCAGCGCCGGTACATGGACTGGTAGCGCAGTTGTTCCTCTGTCTGTGCCGGCTGCGGTGCCAGCACGGCGTAGCTTTTCAGCCCCAGTTTGTTCGCGTAAACGGCGATGCCCAGCGCCTGGTGGCTAATGTGTGGGCCCATGGTGGCAACGCTGGTTTTTTTCCGGGCGATGGCCTGGCCGAGAAAATATTCCAGCATTCGGCTTTTGCTGCCGCCGTAAAGCGTCGAGGTGAGGTCGTCGCGCTTGACGTGCAGTGAGCGCAGCCCCCAATACCGCGCCAGTCGTCGTTCCTCGAGCACCGGCGTCGGCAGGTCAAGGAATTCTACGGGGGTAACCTCTTTGGGCAATCCTGGTACCTGTTTCTCTAGCAGCCAGGGGCGTTTTCGCTGCCGTGTTGTCATGGTTTTTCCTCTTTGGTGTTAACCGGTGCCGGAGCAGCCCGCTTCGGTGTGGGCGGAAGACTGGGGCAGGGGGGGATAGAGGGCGCGGTAATCGAGATCGAGTTGATCGAAAAGCCCCCCGTTCTCGAGCAGGCGGGCGAGTCTGGGGTCCAGAGGCCGAGTACTGTTGTAGTCAGCCAGTTTTTGCCACAGTGCCCGGCTGACCCGTTGGCAAGTCAGCATCGCGGCCGGGGATGGATTCCTATATTCGGCCACCGCATCGACCGGTGAGCCCAGCATAAATTTATGCATTGTTTGCGAGAGATCGATAAAAGCCATCATCAGCGTTTCCATAAATTCCCGCTGTGTTGTTATGTCCACCATGGCTTTGATGGAGCCCAGGTCCACAAAGCCGCCGTCGACCACGGCATTTTGCGCTTCCAGACAATGGCCGATACCGACACTTTCAATACTGCCGGGCATATAACCCAGCGTCAGAATGCGGGCGCTCAGATCCAGCCAGCGGTCCAGGGTCTGCCGGGGTGAGAGGTGTTCGCACAAACCGTGAATACGCGCTTGATAGTCGTTATCGAGGGCGTAGCAAAAGTGCATGTGGGCCACCCGTAGTGGAACCTGCGGATAGTGGTAGATCAGGGTCGCCAGCCCATCGTCCAACTGTGACCGCACTATCGCCTGTGAGCGCGGTGTGAGTCTGGGCAGCAACTGTTCGGCGAAGCTGTCCACTCGCTCCCGCGGCCAGTCGATCATTAACAGCGGTACGGGCAGCCGCGCCAGTTCGCCGAAATGGGTGAGATGCGCTTGCTGGAGTGACAACGCACTGTAAATGTCCTCCTCGCATTCGGCCCGGGTAAACGCCAGCGGAATTTTTTGTTCCACAATCGGAAAATGTTCGAGTATCGACAACAGTGAGCGGCCGCGGGAAGGGTAGTCGACGCGGTAATGGCTGAGGATGTCCAGTTGCCGTTGTAGATCCGGCGAATAAATTTCGCTGCCCTTTATGGCGACAACAGCGTTGTCGAGACGGCAGTAAAACGCCCGCAGGTGGCGTGCGGGCCGGATAAAAGGACCACTGTCGAAAGGGTCTATCGTTGGTGATATGGGTATCGCGTGGGTAAAATCCCGCAGTGCCGCGTCGACCTCGACGTTATCAGCGTCGAGCCTGCGCCAGAGCGCTGGCGCCTGATGGCGAATGTCCCAGACGATGTCTCCTTTTTTGTGTTCGATATGCATGGTGTCAACTCGATGCTCACGCTTTGAAGGCTTGGCGGCGTACATTTTTCAATTGCTCCAGACTGTCGAGGCGATGTTCCTGCCCGCGCTGGCGATCACTGTGCGCCTCCCGTTCGGCCAGGTGTCGGCACAGCGCTTCCAGTGTGATATCCACTTGGGTGCCTATTTTTTCTACCACCGCCTGCAGCAAACGCCACCATCGCTCAACACTGGCGGGGCCGAACCTATTGCTGCAGTATTCGATGCGCAGCGGCAACTCGGGCGAATCTTCGAAGGTGAGCAGTAGATTGTATTTGGCCGTGGCGGTGGTAATAGGGAGTGGTTTCCAGTTCAATCCCCGCAGCGTCAAGTCGGGCAGGGGGTTATTTTGCAGAACAAACTTGACCTGGAACAGCGGCATTTCACCGGATTTGCGAGCGGGGTTCAGCCGCTGCACCAGTTTTTCAAAGGGCAGATCCTGATGTCGGTAGGCGTTGAGCGTCATCCCGCGATTGCGTTTTAGCAGCCGCTCAAAGGGCGGGTTTTGCCGCAGATCGCAGCGCAATACCAATTGGTTGACAAAAAAACCGATCAACGCCTCGCTGTCGGCGTGGGTGCGCGCGGCAACGTCAGTGCCCAACACGATATCCTCCTGGCGGCTCAGATAGTGCAATACCACGGTGAAGGCGGACAGCAGCGTCATAAACAGCGTGCAGTCGTTGTCCCGGGCCAGCCGCCGCAGGCTGTTGGCGCGCTGCTTACCCAGTGAGAAAAATCGGGTCTCACCGGTGAATGCGCCTGTTTCCGGCGGCGGAAAATCAGTCGGCAGTTCGAGGGATGGCAGGTCGCGCAACTGCTGTTGCCAGTATTTGATTTGCCGCATAAGGCGCTTGTCGGTAAGGTATTGTCTCTGCCACACAGCGAAGTGGTGATATTGGTGTGTCAACGCTGGCAGAGGGGCGTCGCGGGTCGGGTTGTCGCTGAGCGCGGCATTGTAGTGGGTGGCAATTTCCCTGAGTAAAATACCCATCGACCAGCCGTCGGCGACGATATGATGGGTGACTATCTGAAGGATATGACGCTGCGTTTCGAGCTGCGCCAGCGCCAGTCGCAGCAACGGCGGTCGACCCAGGTCAAAGGGTTGCAGGGCGTGCCGGGTGAGGCGGCGTTGCAGTTCCTGCGGTTGGCATTCCTGTGGCGACCACCGCTGCCAGCGAACCGGTGTAAAGGGTTGCACCCGCTGATAATTTTTCCCCGCGCGCACATAGAGGGCTGTGCGCAGTATTTGCTGGCGCCGCAGCAAGTGGTCGAAACTCTTTTCCAGCGCTTGAATATCGAGATTTCCTCTGAGTTCCACGGTGATGGGGATATTGTAAAAAGGGTTTTTGGGTTCCAGTAAATACAGAAACCACAAGCGTTCCTGAGCGAAGGACAGCGGCAGTTCCCCGTCGAGATCGACGACCGGCCAATGGCTGTCGCCGTCGCGATCGAAGTGCGAGATATGCTCGGCTAACTGGGCTAGCGAAGGGTATTCGAACAGTGCCGTCAGCGGAATATCCAAGGCCAGCACTTTGCGCACCCGGGCGATAAACTGGGTCGCCAGCAGTGAGTGTCCGCCGCATTCAAAAAAATTCTCCCGCCTGGAAACGGGCGCGGTGCCCAGCACCTGTTCCCAGATCTGCGCCAGCAACTGTTCCAGTTGCGACAGCGGTGCCGGCCCTGCGCCGGCGGGAGTTTGTTCCCCTGGCGCAGCCGCCGGTGCCGGCAGGGCGTCGCGGTCGAGTTTGCCGTTGGCGGTGGCCGGAAAACGCTCCATAACCACCCAGGCGCCGGGGACCATGGGTGCGGGTAAGCGTTGTTGCAGCCACTGGCGCACGGCGTGGGTGTCAATCTTACGCTCGTCTTTAGCCACTAGATAAGCCACCAGCGTTTGCTGCCCGGGCCGGTCCTCTCGCACCACCGCCACGGCGGCGCGAACGTCGGCGTGCTGTGCCAGTGCGGCCTGTACTTCCCCCAACTCGATGCGAAACCCCCGCAGCTTGAGCTCGATCCCCGGTGTTGTAAAGGCGTGCCCCCGGTATAGAGTGAAACGGGTCGGGGATAAACTTCTCCGCCGTGAGCGCCGCGGCGTTGAGGTAGCCGTTGGCAAGGCACTCGCCACCGATATAGAGATCGCCGGGGATTCCCGTGGGGCAGGGATCGAGTCGCTGGTCGAGAATATAGTAACGGCTGTTTTGTATCGGGCGACCGTAAGGGATGCTGTTCCAAAAAGGCTGCAGTGATGCAAAGGGAAAGTAGTTGGACCATATTGTCGCTTCGGTGGCGCCGCCCAGTGCAATAACGTGAGCCTGCTCGAAGTGGGTGTGAATCTGCTCCGGCAGTTTTAGTGGTATCCAGTCCCCGCTCAGAAAGACCAAGCGTAATGGTGGGCGGTTATCGGCGTGCACCGGGAACATTTCGCACTCGGCGAAAAAAGGCTGCAACTGCTGCAGTGCGGTGGGGGCGGAATCCCAAAAGGTAATCGGTTCCCGGTACAGGTATTGGGCCAGCCGCAGGGGGTCTTTGAGCGCTGCGTCGGGGGCAACCCTGACGCAGGCACCGGCGGCGAGAATGCCGAAAATGTCGTACACCGACAGATCAAAGCACAGCGAGGTAATGAACAACAGGCGGTCCGCCGGGCCGACTTCGAAGCGGCGGTTGACCCACTCTATCAGGTTGATCACCGGGCGGTGAGAGACCATCACGCCTTTGGGGGCGCCGGTGGAACCGGAGGTAAAAATGATATAGGCGGTATCGCCGCTTTCCACTGCCGTAGTGGGGTTGCTGTCCAACTCTGGACCAGTGGCATTGCAGTCCGGGCATAGCAACTTGGGCTGGGGTGTCAGTGGCAGGTTATTCAAGCGCGCACAGTGCTGTGGCTGGGTCAGGACGCAACCAATCTTCAGCATGTTAAATATCTGGGCGATACGCGTGTCCGGGAACTCAGGCTCCACGGCGGTATAGGCCGCGCCGCTTTTTAAAATGCCCAGTAGCGCGGGAATCATTTCCGGCCCCCGGCTCATGCAGACGGCGACATAGTCGCCGCGGCCCAGCCCGGCGTCGACCAGCGTATGCGCAATACGGTTGGCGGCGCGGTTAAGCTGCTCATAGCTGAGCTTGAAATCGTCGCCGATCACCGCGGCGCGCTGCGGGCTGCGTTGCACCTGATGTTCTATAAGGGTGTGGATACAGGTATCGCGTCGGTAGTCTGCGTCGGTTTGGTTCCACTGGTTAACCACACGACGATACTCTTCCGGGCTCAGCATGGAGAGTTCACCCAACCGCAGCGGGGATTGCGACATGGGTTCCGCGCTGAGCGAAATTTCCGAACGGGTCTGTATTTGTGGCGATAGCGAGTGCGACAGAGAGCGTGCCAAAGCTTGTAACAGAC
Source organism: Exilibacterium sp. (assembly GCA_037384225.1). Taxonomy (GTDB): domain Bacteria; phylum Pseudomonadota; class Gammaproteobacteria; order Pseudomonadales; family Cellvibrionaceae; genus JARROD01. The sequence continues at coordinate 8,475 of JARROD010000121.1, read as the reverse complement.
AATGAAAATGTCCCTGCAATTGGAGAATATCCCGCTGCCTCAGGCGCTGGGGTAAATACAGCCAGCGCAGACTCAACTGTTCGCCCGCCGGTTCCACCACTAATGCCAGGGGCAAGTTGGTGCTCTCCCGGATGTGGGCGCACTGCAGGCGAATGCCGGCAAATGTCTGGCTGGGGTCGACCGCGAGCGGAAAATTTTCGAACACCAGAATGGTTTCGAACAGTGGGCTGTTGTTGGCTATGTCACTCCAGCCTCGTATATCCCCCAGTGAACTCGATGGGTACTCTAATAGATCGCGCTGCAGCGACTGCAGATAGCGCAGCCACTCGCCCACTTCCCGCGACGGATCCAGGGCGATTCGCAAGGGCAGAGTATTGATAAACAGGCCGACACAGGATTCCACCCCCGCCAACTGCGGTGGGCGGCCGGAGACGGTGATGCCGAAAAGTACCTCCCGGGCATCCGCGTAGCGCGACAGCAACAGTGCCCAGGCGCCTTGAAATACGGTGTTGAGGGTAACCCGATGGGATTGCGCAAGCCGGGTTAAGGTGGCTGCGGTATCGGGTTCCAGGGGCTGAACTAGTTCCCGGCTGGTGGGGGAATCGGTGTCAGCAGATGTAGTTTGAATCGATTTATCCGCAGGCTTCTCCGCCAAAGACTTCTTATCCAAAGGCAGGGATGTCGGTGTGGTAAAACCGCGCAGGTAGGGTTGCCAGAACGCTGCGTCCCGTTCCCGATCCTGATTTTGCAGCCAGTCGATATAACGTTTATAGGGCAGCGGCACCGGCAATGCCGGGGGCGCGGCGGTGCTTGCAGCCTGGTAGAGTTGTCGGAATTCGTTAAATAAAATACCGGTGGACCAGCCGTCGAGGAGGATATGGTGGTGGCTCCAGATCATTTCGAATTCGTCCTCGTCCAGGCGAATCAGGGTGACGCGCATCAACGGCGCCTGTTCGAGGGCAAAGGTCCGGCTTCTGTCCCGCTGTAAAAATGCTTCCAGGGATTGGTTTTCGCCGCGCCAGTCGAAAAACCTGAACGGCACTTCGATATCCCGAAGAACCACTTGCAGCGGCTGCTTTTGGCGATTCCACACAAAGGCGGTACGCAATACCTCGTGTCGTTCAGCCAATTGCTGCCAGACATTGTTGATCCACTGCGGTTCGACCTTTCCGCGCAGCCGGCATTGCACCTGTTGCAGGTAGACATCGGCCGCATCGCCGATCAGGGTGTGAAACAGCATGCCGTGCTGCATGGGGGTGACAGGGTAAATTGACTCCACTTGATTCTGATTCATTGGGCGCGGTTTCATCGTCGAGAATAAAAAGGGTTAATGTGTTGGGCCGCTGCGATAACCTGCTAATCGGGGGTGGCCTTGGCGACGGATTGCCGGTCTTCCATGAGTCTTAGCAGTGTTGTTGCGACCGCCGCCGCGTGGGCGCCGGTAAGTATGCTCAGGTGGTTGCCACCCGACCGGTGCACCTGCAGCTTACCCAGGTTTTCCCAGCCGTTGCCGGGAGATTCAGTAAAATCCTGTTGCGCCGCCTCGCGCAACGCCGGTGGCAGAGCCTTATCGGCTTTAAACAGGTGGATGGGAAAGTGACAAGGCTGGCAGCGGTAGGCGTTTAGCGCCTGCACATGGGCGCGAAACACGTCGAGCAGGCGTGCAATCCGGGCGACCGGCGTTTGCGGTGGCACAAAGGCTGATTCGATCGCCAGTTCCCGCAACAACGCCAAGGCCTGGTGCGGATCCTTGAGCCGCGCCAGCTCGACGGCCTGTAGCTCGCGCTGGCTCAGATAAGCCAACAGGCGGGCCACCGACAGTGGCAGGTGGTGCTGCGCTTGCCTGTCTCGGTTCTCGCCGCTGTGCCCGTTTGCCGCGCAACTGTCGAACATCGCCACCAGGGCAATGGATTGATTGTGTTTGCGCTGGAGTTGTTGCGCTATTTCGTAGGCGAGCACGCCGCCGAACGACCAGCCGCCGAGTTGGTAGGGCCCCCGCGGCTGTATCCGCCGCAGCTCTTCGATATAGCGGGCCGCCAGCGCCGGCAGGGAGAGGCCGATACCGGTACCGTTATCCTGCAGCGCATACACGGGTTGTTCGCTTTTAAGTTCCTGGGCCAGCCCGGCGTAGCAGACTACATTGCCTCCGGTCGGGTGGATCAGGAATAACGGCGTTTTGTCTGCCGCGCCTTTTTGCAGGCAGACCAGTGGCGAGGTTGCGCTGCCGGTGTCGATCAGGCGTGCTTGCTGCGCTACGGTGGGTGCCTCCAGAATACTCCCCAGCGGCAGATCGCAGTCCAGAGTCTGTTGCAGGGTATGAATCAGATTGATGGCGATCAGGGAATGGCCGCCAATTTCGAAAAAATTATCGGTTACACCAACATCGTTGCGGCCCAGCAGTTGTTTCCAGATCGCCAGCAGTTGCCGTTCCAGAGCGTCTCTCGGCGGCACTATCGAGCGCGGGCTTGGCTTTGATTCGGGATCGATATCCCGCAGCCGCTGGCGATCAATTTTCCCCGCTGTGTTTTTCGGCAGCTCGGTGAGGCGGATAAAACGGGACGGAATCATATAGGCGGGCAGCCTGGCGGCCAGAAAGCCGCGCAGCTCCGTTTCAGTGATGGGCCGCGCTGCGGCGGCATTGTCTTGCTCCGCACTGGCGGCGGTGCGGGTGGATTCGAGATAGAAACAATACAATTGCTCCGGGTGGCCGTCGGCATCGGTTTTATCGATTACCGCGGCTTCGGCCAGCGCCGGATGCTGGCGGGTTACGGCTTCCACTTCATCCAATTCAAGGCGCTGTCCCCGCAGCTTGATCTGCCGGTCGCGGCGCCCGCAGATCTCCACCGCACCGTCTTCGTCCCAGCGGCCCAGATCGCCGCTGCGGTACATGCGTTGGCCGGGCTGGGAACAATAGGGGTCTGGTAAAAACGCCGCCGCGGTCAGTGCCGGTTGCCCGTGGTAACCCCGCGCCACGGGTGCACCGGCGATGTAGATTTCGCCCTGGACGCCTATGGGCACCGGCGCCAGATGTCGATCCAGAATATATAGACGGGCACCGCTAATCGGTTTTCCGATGGGCGCGATGGCGGCGTTTTCCCGGCCGGGCTCTGGGGTGTTTTTTGGCAACGGCCAGTGCGTAGCATCTATGGTGCATTCCGTCGGTCCGTATAAATTGATCAGCGCCGCCCCCGGCATCTTGTTGACAAACGCTGCCGCCAGGGATTGCTCCAGCGGTTCGCCGCCGCAGAAAACGCGTTTTAAGCGGCCCTTTAATGTCGGGTGCTCGACAAAAACCCGGTTTTGTAACAGCGCCCGTAACAGCGATGGCACCAATTGCATTTGCGTAATGTGTTCGCGGCCGAGTAAATCGATCAGCGACGCTATATCGCCACCGGGTTCGGCAGCGGCAATAATGAGACTGGCGCCGGTGGCCAGGGGACAGAAAATTTCCCAAACGCTGGCGTCGAACCCCAACGCCGTGCGCTGCAAACACCTGTCCCCGCCGCCGAGCGGGTAATGCGCCAGCATCCAGAGCATATGGTTGACGGCTTGCCGGTGTTCCACAACCACCGGCTTGGGCCGGCCGCTTGAACCCGAGGTGAAGATGACGTAAGCGGCACGATTGTCGGGTGTATTGCGCTGCCGGCGCACACACGCCGGCGCCGCGCTGTCAAAATCGCCGTCGCTATGTCTATCGCCATCGCTATCCGCGTCTATCAATAACGTGACAAAAGAATGTACGCCTGCGCCACCGTTGAGGGTTTCCTCTGCCGGCGCCAGTTCGGCGGCCAGGGCCCGGGTTGTCAGCACCAGGGTAATGGCGCAGCTGTCGATCATATTCGCCAGCCGCTGGTGCGGATATTGAGGGTCGAGGGGAACATAGGCTGCCCCGGCTTTCAGCACCGCGAGCATCGCGACAACCGCTTCGATGCTGCGCTCGCAGTAAAGACCGATAAAAATCTCCTGGTATCGAGGGCAGTGCAGTCGCTCCGCCAGGGCATTGGCGGCGTCGTTCAATTGCCGGTAACTGAGCCTGCGATGGCCGCTTTGCAGGGCGACCCGCTCAGGTGTGAGCTCGGCCTGCCGCTCAAACAGTTGGTGCAGGCTTGCCTGTGGCTGACAGAGGTTTTCGTTGTGGTTGTTGTTGTGGTTGTTGTGGTTATTAAAGTCCCCGAGTAACTGCTGGCGCTGATCATCCGGCAGCCACGACAACTCTCCGACAGGTGCGTGCTGATTTCCGACAGCCGTTTCGACAGCGCTGCACGTCAGGGTAATAAGCTGTGATGCCAGGCGTTTTATATGAGCATGGGAATAGCGGGCGCTGTTGTAAACGAGCTGTATGGCGTTTAAATCGTTTTTGCAATCGGTGTTTTCGTCATCTTTTGAATGAATGAGAGGGAGCTGCAGATCGTTGCCGGCAACACAATCGACGCCCCCGAGTGGACACCAGGAGGCGCCGGCGTCCCGGCCCCAGTGGTAAACGATGCTGGAAAAACCGACGGGGCCGAGTGATTGCCCGGCGTCCGGGTAGCAGTACTGCCATTCCAACGCGGCCTGCAGGGTGGCCTCCAAATCGGCGACGGTCTGTTTCAGGGAGCGGTTGTGATCGACGCAGACGCCTATTGGCAGTGCCCTGGTCAAGGGGCCCAGCACACCGGCCAATGCCTCGGCGTCGCGACCGTCGCTGTGGTAACCGAGACTTATGCGCGTTTCACCGCTATAGCGTCCCAGCAGCAGGCACCAGCAAGTCAAGAACAGCAGATCCGCGGGCTTTACGGAACCATAGGCGCGCCCGGGTAAGGCGGCGTTGATACGCTGCGTCGTCAGCGGCTCGGGCAGTATCACCTCAAGTCGGCGCCAGCCTGCGGCGGCGCCGCGAATATTGGCCGGTAGAGTGGTGGTCGGGGCCTTGAAAGTGCGCCAAAAGGCCTTGCCCTCGTCATTCTGCGCCATTTCCTGCAACCATTCGGCGACATCGATATAGGCTAACGGAGATTCGTCCCGCGGATGCTTTTTGCAGTAGCTATCGCGCAGTTCCCGGGCGAACTGCTGCAGGGTGTACAGGTCGCCGTAGACAGAGGGCATTTCCAATAGCAGTAAATGCTGTGTCGCCGACAGGCTTAACAACTGCAACGTACAGTTGGCGTCCGTCGCCGGGGATTCGATATGGTCGATAAAGGATTTTAGAATGTCCGCTTCATTTGCCGTCGTAGACCGGGCGTTGAAAGTAAGCGCCGGGCGTGATTGCTCCAACACTTGTAGCGGAAATGTCATACCGGGGAGCTGTCGCAGGCGGGTGCGGAAAATTTCATAACGGCAGGCTACCTGATCGGCGGCGTTTTCGAGAATTGCCGGGTCTATGGCACCGTTGATTCTCACCCCCAGCCGGCATAGCGCGGGTAGGGTTTGTGTTGTCGATCCGGCCAGCAGGCGCTGTTGTTGCGGTGATGATCTGAAGCCCTCCAGAGCGCTGGGATTTTGCATTGATTCGGACTCCCTAGGTGCCTTCCTTAAAATGATTGTGTTATTGAATACCGGCTTTTGAGGGGCGCGCGGGATCGCCCATCGCCACCAGAACCTTGCGCTGCCCTTGAAACGGATTGCGACCGTGCGCGACCAGCATATTGTCGAGTAGCAATAGGTCGCCGTTGCGCCAGGGCTCGGCGATTGTCTCCTGTCGATAGATCGCGTCAATGGTGGCGATGGTGTCTGCATCTATAGGTGCGCCATCGCCGTAATAGGTGTTGTAGGGGTAACAGGGCTCAGCCTGTTTTTGGCAGTGGTTTTCAAACACTTGCCTGATCTGCGCCGATAACTGCGACAGATGCCAGAACACCACATGGTTGAACCACACCGGTTCCCGGGTAAACGGATGGTGATGAATGGCGGGACGCACACACCAGGTTTTCAAGTTCTCGTCCCCCAGCCACTGAAAATTCAGCTGCGCCCGCCGGCAGTAGGCTTCCAACTCGGTTTTCACCGTTGTGCCGAACGACTGTTGCCAGCTCAACCCCAGGCCGTAGCCGTAGTGGCGCACCAACCGCCACTGGCGCTGTTTGAATTCGGTTTTGATCGCCTCGGGTATTCGGCGGTAGACGCGGCGCATATCCGCCAGAATGGTTTCACCGCCGGACTCGGCGGCGCGCTGGCAAAAAAAGCAGATTTTCATTGGCCAGGTGGTGACGTAGGAAAGCTCATTGTGCAGGGCGATTTTGTATTCGGGTGGATACTCTGTGGAGGTGTAAATTTTGCCGCGCACGGGTTTTCTCGGTGTCGCGCCTTCGACGTAGTCCATAAAGTGGATATCGAGCGCGGCGGCGGTTTGTTCAAAATCCTGCAGTCGGTCCAGCGCAAAACCGCGAAACAGTATGGCACCGTATCGCAACAGGTGCCGATGAATAAAATCGCGTTGTGCCCGCAGCCAGGCGGGCAGATCCATGGCGGGATCCTTGGGTTCTATCAGCAGGGGTAGCGTGGAGTCTGGGCGCAAAAAGGACTGCTTCACCAGGTCCGCCGGCTGCACGGAAATAGCGCGCCTGGTGGGTTTGATAGCGAGACTTTTCAGTGAGCTGTCCCGCTTTGATTCAGTCGTAGGGTTCATAGGTGCTCGCATTTACCTGGTTCAGAATATCGTTGAAATCTTCATTGGAAAGGGTCTCGGGCACACTGGACGGGGCTGACTGTTTCGCTTTCTCCCGTGGCATTTTTAGCGCATCCACTGGAGGCGTTTTTGCGGCATCCTCTGGGGACATTTTTGTTGCATTCGCAGTGGGGGCTGTGTGATCGAGCAATTCCAGCAGAGCCGTCATGCAGTTGGCGGCGAGTTGTTCTACATCGGGGGTATACAGGGAGCGGTAACTGTATTTCCAGTGGCACTGCAGGCAATCGTCGAAGACCATGGCTTCAACATGCAGCAGCGCGCCTCTGGGCGATTGGGACGCGCGTTCGTTGTCGCACTGGGGGCGGCGAATTTGCAACAGCGCGTCGTCGGGCAGCAGGCGGTCCAGGCGCCCCAGGTAATTGAAGCTGATTTCCGCTTCCGCAGCCGTCGCCAACGTCTGCGCGAAACCCTGCTCCGGGGGGCTCAGGTAACGTAGCAGACCGTAGCCCAAACCTTTATCGGGAACGCTGCGAAACTGCTTTTTAATATGTTGTACCGCGGCGGCCGGAGGCAAACGCTGTTGCCAGGTCAGCAGTAGCGGGTAGTGGCTGGTAAACCAGCCGAGGCTGCGGCTCAGATCCAGGGGCTGGCCGTTACCGCTGTCACCGGTATCGGTGACATCATCGAGGGGTTCGCGCCCGTGCCCTTCCAACAGCAGGTAAACACGGTCTTGTTGCAGCCAGGTGGCGGCGGCGTCAACCAGTGCGGTCAACAATAACTCCACCGGTTCGGCGCCATAGGTATCCGCCGCAACGTCTAACAGCAGCGCTGTCGTGTGCGCATCCAGGGAGGTGGTATACAGCCGTTCGTTGGCGACGATATTGTGGGCGTGGGCGTGTTGTTTTTGCGGCAATGACGGCAGTTCCCCGGGCGCCGGCAGGCTCAGCCAGTAGTCCCGTTGCGCGTGCCACCGGCTCGAACCGGCGCTGTTGAGCAATGCTTGCCCCCAGGCCTGATAGCTGGCACTGGGGGGCGCCAGTTGCAGCGGCGTGCCGGCGAGCTGCTGCTTCAGAAGGGTATCGAAATCCGCCAGCAAAATACGCCAGGAGACGCCGTCGATCACCAGGTGGTGAATAACGATCATGAGTTCATTGACCCGATCCGGCAACCAGATCAAACGCAGGTTTTCCCCGCGCCGGATATTGAGGTACTGCTGTTGTTGCGCCAGGGTATGGCGCTGCCGGTGCGAAAGTTCAATCAAGGAAAATGCGGGATTTTCACTGTAACGCTGGTGCCAGCCGATATCTTCGCGATTGAAGCACAGCCCCAGGCTCGGATGATGACGGACTAAGAACGAAAAAGCCTGTTTCACATGCTCCGCTGTAACCCTGGCGTCCAGTGCCAACAGCACCGACATATTCCACTGCTGCGGCGCCGCGCCCTGGGTGGTGAAAAATCGCTGTTGGGCGGGGGTTAGGGGCACAGGCCCGGAGGTGATCGAGGGTTGCCCTCGCCCGTGAGCGGGGGACTCGCCCACCGCGGCCAGCCGCTGCGCCAGCAGGCGTATGCTGGGATATTGGTAGATATCGGCGGTGCGGATTGAGAGCCCCGCCGCCGCCAGCCGGCCGGTTATTTGAATACTTTGAATGGAATCGCCGCCGAGGGCGAAATAGTTCGCCTCCGGATCTACATAGGATCTACCCAGGATTTCCTGCCAGACGTGTTGCAGTTGCTGCTCCAGCGCCGTCATCGGCTCTTGCCGCGCCGGGGTAATGGTGTGAAGCTTTTGTATCTGCATTGCCAGTTCTTGCTCAAGAGTAGGAGGAGGGGGTAGCAGCGGGTTGGCAACATCTTTTTTGTTCTCCCCATTGTTG
>JARROD010000120.1:0-9877 GCA_037384225.1 Exilibacterium sp. | reverse complement strand
GTAATTTCTCAATAACCCGGGGTAGGCACAGTGTCAGGCGGACGTCCGGAGGTCGTTGGCCCAGACTGTCGGAGGCATGGATGCCGACGCCAAGCCTACACGGACGTACTTGCCGGCGTATCTGGCCAACGACCTCCGGATGGCCGCCGGATCGAAGGCACAATACCCCGGGTTATTGAGAAGTTACAAAAAATGCGCATAACCAACTGTTATTATTAACTTTTTAGGCTTTCCTCACAGCTGAAACGGCACCATTGTCCCATAAAATGACGAGCGCTCTTATCATAAAGCGTTACAATAACAGGGTTCTATAGTTTGATTCACATTGCGTCACTTAAAGTCCCGCTAGCTCGGGATACACGACACCTGTAATAATATAGTAAACTTCTGGCCAAACGGTGAAATATCATTTTGGTGGATATAGAGCCAATATCTATACAGCACTATCGTTTCATAAACTTTCGGCCCAGGACCGCTTCGCTCCTTCTATAGCAGCATTTTCCCCTAGCCGCGTTGCTCCGCCAAGCCGTTCCAGGCATTCGCGGCGCTAGCACCGCTGTTATTACGATTCGATAAAATCATTGGGCTGGGTGCAAGAGAGTGGGGTAAAAGAGAGTGGGGTAAAAGAGAGTGGAGTGCGAGACATAAGGATCCTTATGCCAGGAGCGCGAAGATGGCCACGGTTTGTCGGCGTCAACAAACTCCCCGCCCCGCGATTGATCGGCACGATTTACTTAGGAACGGGCACGAAAAAACTTCCGGCCATTTATCAGTTGTGGCCATTTATCAGTTGTGGCCATTTATCAGTTGTGGAGAGGCGTCTGCGATACATCCTGTCTGACGTCGTGACAAAACCCGACGCAGGCCCACCAAGCTTAATGGTTTTGCACCATGCCAGTCGGACGCCTCGCCCCCCTTTTATTACTGGTAAAGAGGCCGGAAATTATTTCGTGTATATCCCTATCCAAACAAATACAGGCTGTAATCAGGCGGCGACCTTTGAAATATCGTAATCAATTCTCCGCAACTGATCTTTTATTTGAAACTGCTCCGCTAAACCGGCACTGGCATCATAATATTTAATACCAGACATATGTCGAATCTTATCCTTTTGCGATTCAAACCACGCACTTTCAAATACACATTCCACTTCATTAAGCGCAAAATAAAAACTCAACGGACGTTCGTCTTCGATTTGAAACCAATAAAGCAAACATTCATCTACAACGAATTCCAACCCTCTGGTGTGCAGGCCCTCAGTCAAATTTTTCAATGCCGGGTCACGCTTCTCCAGCGAGCCGTTAATAATTTGAGCGCTTTTAAGGGAAAACCCAATATCTGCATGGTGGGCTTTTTTAAGTCTTACTGCGATATGTTTTAACATCTACTGCCTATCACGATATGTGTCGGTGGAGAACTTTTTCTTTTAAATTGAATTTCGTTCCCAAGGTTGTGTAAATTTTTTCATTTACAAGCGTATGTTCAGAAACTTTAGAGTACGATTTTTAGCTCCTACGAACATTATTACCCGAGCTGGGTGTAGCATACTATATGGAATCACTACACGGGCTCACGGCTTATACGATGGGTTTACCACTACTATATTGTCCAACCACCCTATCCGTCTACAGCTTAACCTGCCACTTAACCCAATGTGTAGTATAGCTGACTACATGATGTCCAGAAAAACCCCGATCCAGAAAAACGAGAGGGCACAGGGATTGCTGCTATTGTATAGGTATAGCGAAGCGATTCTGAGCCAGATACTTGTTGTAATGTCAAAAACCTGTGTAGCCTGATAAGATCACGCAACTTTAGCAGTTGACTCAATCTTCCATAATCTGGGGTTACACGGTAAATTTCTGAGCTTTGAATACAGCCACTTTTGATTATACAGAAATAATTTAGTTTATGGCTAGTCTACTATTGCAAACTAAGTCTATAGAATAACCATTTATTTATATAATAGTGGATTTCAGGGGCTGTCAGACCATCCTAAATCCATAAATCACGTGTTTCAAGCAAAAACTTTATTAGCGACTTCGGTCCGGTTGCGCCCATTTAACTTAGCGCAATAAAGTGCCGCGTCGGCTCTTTCCAGCCATTGACTGTAACTTGGCAAGTCTTCTGCCAACTCAACCACCCCTATACTGACGGTAAAACGCAATTTCGGCTTCGCCCGAAAGGGGGTGTTCTCTAAATTGCGCCGCAGACGCTCGGCAATATGTTGTGCAGCCGCACAATCCGTATCCGGTAAAATAATACCAAACTCTTCCCCCCCATAACGCCCGGCGACATCTATATTGCGCAGATTTTGATTAATCACCTCACCAACATGGCTTATAACCATATCGCCTATTTTATGCCCGAAACAATCATTAATATGTTTAAAATTGTCCACATCCAGGAGAATTACCGAGCTGCGGTTTCCTACTCTCTGAAAACGGCGAAATTCGTTTGCAACCTGCTCTTCCCAGTATACGCGATTGAACAGACCGGATAGTTCATCTTCGCGCTTGAGCTTTTCCAGTTGTTTTTTCTGTCGGCTCAGCTGCACAGCGAGCCTATAGGTAATCATGCTCACGACCAGCGGAAAAACAATAATATAGGGAAGTGTCAAATAGACTATTGTGTCGGATGATTGCAGACTAAACGAAAGACCTACAAATAAAGAGGAAACGGCGATACCGACCGCAATCATCAACAAGCCGTTGATAAAAAATGTAAACCCTCCAACCGCCATAAGAGCCATGCAAATCATGGAAACAATGGCGTAGCTTGGCATGATATTAAATTCGATGACAGGCAGCCAAAGCCCCGCTCCAAAAGCATCACATAAAAAATTAAATTTCTCCGCTTTATAGGGTGTGCGTGCACGTCGAGCCAGTAAAAAAGCGATATGCGGCCATATTAGCCCGTGAATAATTGCAAAAAACCACACCAAAGGGTGTGTATCTCCCTGATGCAAGACGGCCGCGATACACAAAAACGCCAAAGCAAAGGCGATAATACGCGGGGGGTAAGCACGTAGTATAAATCTATACCCTCGGAAACTTTTCGCACTCATTGCCCCAAATCAACCCTTTCACTCTTTTCAATGGCATCCCCCAATTGGACCGTTTTCCACACGAAAGAATGACTAATCTATAAATTTCCGCGCGTTGCGAAACAAGCGCATCCAGGCACCATCTTCACCCCAGTTATCGGGATGCCAGGAGTTGGTGACAGTGCGGAACACCCGTTCAGGGTGTGGCATCATGATAGTTGCACGCCCGTCTTCACTGGTAACACTACCGATTCCTGCCGGTGAACCATTGGGGTTCGCCGGATAGTTTTCTGTTTGCCTCAACGCTGTGTCGATATAGCGCATACAAACGAATTCACTCTTGTCGCAGGCTTCCAGGGCCGTGCTATCGCGGAACTCAGCCCGCCCTTCCCCATGCGCAACGGCTACCGGCATGTGAGATCCAACCATGTCTTTAAACAGAATAGACGGTGACGATTGAATCTGCACGAGACTTAAACGCGCTTCGAACTGTTCGGAAAGGTTGCGCACGAAACGGGGCCAGTGACCAGCGCCAGGAATTAATTCTTTCAGGCAGGACATCATCTGGCAGCCATTGCAGACACCGAGGCTGAAAGTATCCGTGCGCTGAAAAAAACCTTGAAATTGATCCCGGGCACGGGCGTTGAACAATATAGTTTTCGCCCACCCCTCTCCTGCCCCAAGCACGTCACCATAGGAAAAACCACCACAAGCAACCAGCCCCATAAAGTTGGCCAGATCTGTGTGACCGGCCAGTATATCGCTCATATGAACATCCGTTGCACAAAATCCGGCACGGTCAAATGCCGCCGCCATTTCCACATGACCATTAACGCCCTGCTCGCGTAAAACCGCCACTTTTGGTCGCACGCCTGTTTTGATATAGGGAGCGGCAATATCTTCCGAGGGGTCGTAGGAAAGACTGACACTGAGCCCCGGGTCGCGCGAGAGGATTTGGTCAAACTCTTGCTGCGCACACTCGGCATTGTCACGCAACGCCTGCAAACGGAAACTGGTTTCACTCCAGAGCCTTTGCAAATAGCAGCGCGTGTGTTCCAAAATTATTTTGTTGTTGTGGCGAATAGAGATTTTATTCAGTTCATTCAGGCCACCCAGTAAATGGACACAAGCGCGCAAGCCGGCAGTCTCAAAACGCGCGAGTACCGCGTCTGTATTTTCCCGCTGTACCTGGATCACCGCACCCAGTTCTTCACTGAACAACGCCGCTAGAGCGTCGTCGCCAAGTGCATCGATACAGATATCTATACCGCAGCGGCCCGCAAAGGCCATTTCCACCAGAGTAACCAGCAGCCCGCCGTCACTGCGATCGTGATAAGCGAGAATATCGCCGGCTTCAAGGCACTGTTGCACAACGTCGAAAAAGCTTTTCAGGGATTCGATGTTGTCAACATCGGCAACCGTTGCGCCGATTTGATTGTAAACCTGTGCCAATATCGACGCCCCCAGGCGGTTGCGCCCAGCACCGAGATCGATCAACAGTAAATCCGTCACACCCTTGTCGGTACGCAGTTGCGGCGTAACCGTTTTGCGCACATCCAACACCGGTGTAAAAGCGGAAATAATCAGTGAAAGCGGCGCGGTGACAGCTTTTTGCTCACCGCCGGATTCCCAGGCCGTACGCATCGACATGGAATCCTTACCCACGGGAATTGTTATCCCCAGTTGCGGGCACATCCCCATGGCCACGGCCTCAACGGTTCGATAAAGTTTCTCCCCCTCGCCCCGATGATTGGCGGCACACATCCAGTTTGCTGATAACTTGATATCGGATAGAGCGCCGATACGGGTACAGGAAATATTGGTGATGGCCTCTCCAATAGCCATGCGACCGGAGGCGGGCGCATTCAGCAACGCGGCCGGAGTGCGCTCGCCCATCGACATGGCTTCACCGGCATAGCCGTCATAGGCCGCCGTGGTAACAGCACAATCGGCCACCGGAATCTGCCAGGGACCAACCATTTGATCTCGCACTACCTGCCCCGTCACAGTCCGATCGCCGATGGTAATCAGGAAGCTTTTACTGGCGACAGAGGGATGTTTCAACACCCGCTCCACTGCGTCATTGATATCTACATTTTCGGTATCGAAGGGTCGCGCCAGCACGCTGCGCTGGTTTGCAAAGCAGTGCACTTTCGGCGGTTTGCCGAACAGTATCGACATGGGAAGATCCACTGGCCTGGCCTGCAACAACTGATCATTAACCAACAAATGCTTTTCACCGGTAGCCTCCCCCACCACGGCATAAGGACAACGTTCGCGCCGGCAGATGCTTTCAAAACGCGGTAAATCCTCAACACTGACCGCCAGAACATAACGCTCCTGGGACTCATTGCACCAAATTTCCATCGGGCTCATACCCGGCTCGGCGTTGGGAATATCACGCAGTTCGAACCTGGCACCGCAACCACCGTCTTTTGCCAACTCCGGAAATGCGTTGGAAAGTCCCCCCGCGCCGACATCGTGTATAAAAGCAATAGGGTTGCGTTCCCCCAACTGCCAACACTGGTCAATCACTTCCTGGCAACGGCGTTCAATTTCAGGGTTCTGACGCTGTACTGAAGCAAAATCCAGATCTTCTGAAGAGGCGCCGGATGCCATCGAGGAAGCGGCCCCTCCGCCCAGGCCAATCAACATGGCCGGCCCCCCCAGAACAATCAGCTTTGTTCCCGGTGCAAACTCACGCTGCTCGATATGTTCTTTTCTGATGTTGCCATAACCACCAGCCAGCATAATCGGTTTATGGTATCCACGCCTCTCACCATCAAAATCTTCTTCAAAGGTGCGAAAATACCCACAAATATTGGGCCGCCCAAACTCGTTGTTAAAAGCGGCACCACCAATAGGTCCTTCCAGCATAATATCCAGCGCGGAAACGATGCGCCCGGGTTTGCCGTAATCACGCTCCCACGGCTGGGGGTAATCGGGGATATGCAGATTAGAGACACTGAAACCAGTCAGGCCCACTTTTGGTTTTGAACCACGCCCCACTGCTCCCTCATCGCGAATTTCTCCTCCAGAGCCGGTGCCGGCGCCGGGAAAAGGTGCTATGGCCGTGGGGTGATTATGAGTTTCCACTTTCATTAACAGATGTATGGGCTCACAGCTATAAGCGTAAACTTTCGTTTCCGGGTGCGGATAAAAGCGTCCCCCCGTGCTGCCAGCGACAACTGCCGCGTTGTCCGCATAAGCGGACAATACGTTGTCACCACTGTGCTCGAAGGTATTTTTAATCATTTTAAACAGCGACAGATCCTGATCGATTCCATCCAGCGTCCAGGAGGCATTGAATATCTTGTGGCGACAGTGTTCCGAGTTGGCCTGGGCAAACATCATCAGCTCAACATCCACCGGGTTGCGTCCCAATCCTGTAAAACTTTCCACCAGATAATCAATCTCGTCTTCCGCCAGCGCCAACCCCAGTTCACCATTGGCTTGCACCAGCGCCTTGCGACCGCCGTCGAGCAGATTGATTTCGCGTTGCGGTTTGGGTGAGCCTTGTTGAAACAACAGTTGATACAACTGGCCGGTATCGCTGACATCGTCCAGTAAAGTTTCAACCATGCGATCGTACAACAGTGGTTTTAGCGCTTCTCGGACAATATCACCTGCAACGTAGTAAACGATCCCCCGTTCTATACGCCGCACCTGTGTCAGCCCCGCATTGTGAGCAATATCAGTGGCTTTGGATGACCAGGGGGAAATGGTGCCAGGTCTGGGTACCACCAGAAACGCCTCGCCGAAGGGCTCCCGGCCTGCCTGCGCCGGCCCGTAAGTTAACAGGTTTGCCAACAACACCTGTTGCGAGTCATCCAGTGGCGTTTCCACATCGACAAAATGCACGAATTCGGCGTAAACCGCCTGTGCGGGTTGATGCTGCCGCAGATTTTTAAGAAGTTTTTCAGTGCGAAATTCAGAAAGTGCCGGAGCGCCACGCAGGGTCAGCATAGTGAGTCTTCTACCTCTACTATTTTCTAGAAAGTACGGAACGCGGACAAATGTGGGCTGTCCTATTTAACCTTCCACACGACACGCCGGCCGCACTCGATAGGAGCCTAGAACATACCCGGCCGCATTCGGAAAGTGTGCCGGAATCAGGAAAGGCCGCAATTGTACTTGATCCACCTTGTTTTTGGCAGCGCCATTTAGGTGATCTATTGAGCCCACCCAGCGTTCTCTACTACAATTTCCTTTAAAGATCAAGCTAGTGGTTCACATCCAACCAGTATAAAATTGACCGAAAATTGCACGCCGTACACCACGAAGTGTCATTAATCGAATACAAAATACACGGAGCAACCACTAAAACCAAGACTGAAGACATATAACAGCCGCCAAGTAAGCAATCACAAACCAGCTTAATCGGCCATCTGGCAAGGCATTTTGGCAAAATCGCGTAAATTTACAGAATTACTTTTTAGCTTTTACTCTAAAACGGGGAAAATGGTAAAAACGAGACTCAGGTACAGGCAATACAAGTACAGGCAGACAAGTGGCAAAAAGTAAAAGTTAGGAAAGCGGAAAGCGACACAGGTACAAAGATACAGATCAAAAACGTTTGAGATGTTGTATTTGAGATGTAAGAACCGTAACTGACCAATGAAAACACAGGGCGCCAGACAATGAGCTATAGGGGCAAAAAATCAACAAGGCGCACGAGACAGGCGAGAGACAAAAGACACGCTTCAAGCTGGCTCAAACGCTTTCCTGGCACTATCGCACTGATCTGGCTGAGCTTGGCTCTGAGCGCCAGTAGGGCCCCCACAGACCTGGAAAACGTCATGCAGCAGGGAACGCTGAAAATCCTATCCCGAAACGGCCCGACAACCTACTACGAGGGCCCCGACGGTCTCACCGGATTTGAATACACCCTGGCCAAAACGTTCGCCGACGAACTCGGAGTAAAACTGGAAATTCACGACGAGGAAAATCTCGCCACACTGCTCGATTCCGTGGGCACAGCCCGTGGTTATCTGGGCGCTTCCGGCCTGACAATAACCGCCAAACGCCGCCAGGATGTCCGTTTTACCACGCCCTATCTGGAAGTTACCCAACAAGTTCTCTACCGCGCCGGTGAAACAAAACCATCCGGCATCCAGGATCTGATTGGCAAAGACTTAATGATTATCGCCAATAGCTCCCATTCCGAGCGATTGCGGGAGCTGCAAAAACGCTATCCCGAACTGCGCTGGCGGGAACGCAACGGTCTCGAAATGCTGGATTTGGTGGAAATGGTCCACAACGGCACCATTCAATACACAATCGTCGACTCAAATGCCTATGCCATCAACCACCGCATTTACCCCCGGGCCCGAGTCG
The DNA here is from genome assembly GCA_037384225.1 of Exilibacterium sp. Classification (GTDB taxonomy): domain Bacteria; phylum Pseudomonadota; class Gammaproteobacteria; order Pseudomonadales; family Cellvibrionaceae; genus JARROD01. Next base: position 1,494 of record JARROD010000120.1, on the reverse strand, counting down.
CGTTTGAATTTCAGGGTACGCAGTCTCTCGCCTGGGCCTTTCCCCGCCAACGCGACACCAGCCTCTACGAGGCTGCTCAACGCTTTTTCCAGCGCATAAACACCGACGGCACGCTGGAGGAAATTCGCGATCGCTTTTACGGGCATGTGGACAAGGTCGATTACAGCGGCGCCATGGTGTTTGCCCGCCGCATTAAAACACGTCTGCCCAAGTGGGAGGAGGACTTAAAGACCGCCGCGAACAGGTTTGAACTCGATTGGCGACTGCTGGCCGCCATCAGCTATCAGGAATCCCACTGGAATGCCAAAGCGATATCCAGTACGGGTGTACGCGGGCTCATGATGTTGACCAGGGCGACAGCGAGTGATATGGGCATAAGCAACCGTATCGACCCGGCCCAGAGTATTTACGGTGGAGCCAAATACTTTAAGAAAATTTTTGCGCGCATGCCGACAGATATTCAGGGGCCAGACCGCACCTGGCTGGCGTTGGCCGCTTACAATGTCGGCTACGGCCACCTGGAAGATGCTCGGGTACTGACTGAAAAAATGGGCGGCGATCCCGACAAATGGTCTGAAGTGAAAGAACACTTGCCCAAGTTGGCGCAAAGCAAATATTACCGCACGACAAAACACGGCTACGCCCGCGGCTGGGAACCTGTGGTCTATGTGCAACATATCCGCAACTTTTACAATATTCTCGCCTGGCACAATCAGCAGAAGCAACGGCAACAACACCAGCAACGCGTGGTAACGCTGGAATCCAGCGACAATTTCCAGCCGGTAGAGGTTCCCTATACACCCAATCCCTCACCATCTTTTTTGTGATCTATCATTTTCAGCGCATTCTTTTTCAGCGATTTTTCCTGCCGCCGACGCAGGAAAAATTCGCTGATCAGTTCACTGCATTCCCTCTCGCACACCCCCGTTTCATAGGCCACGCCGTGGTTGATATAGTCGCTGTCGAAAACCCGGGCATTGCTGACCACCGCCCCCGCCTTGGGCTCGCGGGCACCAAACACAACCCTTTCAATACGTGAGTGGACTATGGCTCCCGCGCACATAGTGCAGGGTTCGATAGTGACGTACAAAGTACAGTTCGGCAGCCGGTAATTTTGCAACCGCGCCGCCGCCGCCCGCAGCGCTATAATTTCTGCGTGAGCGGTGGGATCGCAACCGGAAATGGGCCGGTTCCACCCCTCCCCCACTGACTTGCCATCGCGGACGACCACTGCCCCCACGGGCACCTCTCCCAAAGCCGCCGCTTTTGCCGCCAGTGACAGGGCCACACGCATCCAGTGTTGGTCACTATTGGTGAAGTCCTTCGGCGTGTGCTTGTCAGTCATACGTATCATCCAACGACAATATTGCCATTTAGGAACGGGCACGGAATAACTTCCCGCCCCTTTATCAGTACTAAAAAGGGGTTTTGAGGCGCCCGCTTGGCTAGGCGCAAAAACTTTAGGCTTGGTGGGCCTACGTCGAGTTTTTGCAA
>JARROD010000119.1:0-20957 GCA_037384225.1 Exilibacterium sp. | reverse complement strand
CGGCATGTAAAAATAATTTCCAAAATTTGAGCGGTTTACCCTTTTTTCGATCACCTGTGCACCGAAATGGCATGCGCATAAAAAAGAAATTTAGAGAAAATCGAAAAATTTAAGTGTAAAAAAATCATCGCCACCTATACGTCGTTTTCTGAGCATAAACAATAATACGTTTTAAAATTTAATGATTACATTTAAATGTGTTTTGCTTTGAAGGTGATTAGTCTTTGCTGTAGAAAAATTGCCGCAATAAGCATTGAAATTAATGCTGGTTGAAAAACAAACAAATAAAAAAGTGGAGAAAATATTTTTAATAAAAATGTAAAAACTTTAAAAAGATTTGACGTCGGAAAAACTTACAAAAGTTTTGTAAAAGATGGTTTGTTTCTGTTTAACTGATTGATTTGTCTGTGAATATCGCGATGGGCACACATTGTGCTATTTTGAAATCCGATGCTGGAAGCCTGGCAGCCGGGTGTCCCAAGCAAAAAAATTAGGATTGTGTTTTCACTTCTATTAATCAAAAATATTTCGTTAAGGAGATTTTAAATGAACATAAAACGACTGCTGGTTGCGTCGACGCTGTGTGCCGCTTCAATCTCGGCTTCTGCAATCCCCCTGTCGGGTGGAGTCAGTTTCAGTGCAGATGGCGATGCATTTACATTCGACACTGTTGCCAACACCGTCGATTTTGCCGATGGGGGAACCAATGCGGAAGTCAACGCGGTATCCGGTGATTTTGTCGATTATTTCGCCATTGCCGATGAGGCCACTTTTTCCGATTTTTCCTACGACCCGTTTGGCGGCCCGACCACAATATGGTCCGCCATTGCGACACAGGGCGCAAACTTAGGTACCGTCGTCGACTTTACGCTGATCGACATCAGTAACGTTCTCGAGGTGGGTAATTCCGTTCTTATAGACGGCACCGGTATGTTGTCCGACGGTATAGACTCCGCCGCGGCCAACTGGAACATTACCATGAATCAGGCCGGGGGGACATTTAGCTGGTCCTCTTCAACTTCCACACCTGTTCCGGAGCCAGGTACTATGCTGCTGTTCGGTCTGGGGTTGGCAGGCTTGGCGGCTTCTGGTCGCAGGAAGGTCTAAAGCGGATGTAAAACCCCGGTGCGCCGGGGTTTTACATTTTTTCACCGAGTTTTTCGTGGTCGATCGACAGAATGCCCGCGCAGCGGCATCAATCAATGGGTCATCATTAAATCTACTTTGGCGAGTTGCACATTGCCATAGCCAACCCCGTAAATTTCTGCCAGTAGGGCACTCATCTTGCTTTTTCTATGATCATGCAGATTTGAATTGGATACGTATTCTAATAAGCGATAGTAATCAATGTTGAGGTGGTGTTCGACGGTCGCCAAGAAAGGTGCGGGATCTGCGGATAAACGTTTATCTGTGGGAATTGAATCGTCAAAACAGCCCTTGAATTCATCGCCGTCAAACCTGAATTCCACCAGTCGGTTAAAGTGATTCATATTTTGGTCGCGCTGAAATTCAATCGACAAGTAGGCCATGCCGTTGGTATCCACAATGATTGACACTTCGTGCGGACGTTTTCCCTCTATCGACAAGCTGCAGGAATAAACTTCTCCGTCCTCCTCTGCGGTGGTGTCCAGCCAGCAGTATGGTGCATTTTGCTTGCATTCAAAATGTTCTAAAAAGCTTTTAAACATTTTTCATTCCTGTCAAATCTGTTTTTTCCTGAATACAAGTCACGCTCGTTCAGTGCCGGGTGGAAAAGGGGGGTCAATAATGGCTTTTTTAATTATTGAGGCGCTTGCGATAATCGAGGTGAGTTATGATAAATATTCCGCAAGTCAAATAAAAGAGTGATGCGTAATTGTTAAAGTTACCTGCATAATTTTTTGCGCAAAAATCAGTATTCACGTATTGCGTGACAATCGGCACACTAAGTTGGCATTTTTGTAATATCACGATGGCATTAATGCTCGCCGTTCGCAGGCTGGTTTTCCTGTGCGGCGCCTGGTCGCGTTTTATACCCTGTGTCGTCTGGCCGGCACAATCGCTCAGAGATCCAGGCGAGGCCTCAATGGTGGTTTTGTACGGATTTTCCGTTACTGGACCTTGGCGTCCAGTGATTAACCCCCAATGGCCACTTGACTTAACGTTTACTTTGAGTCAATAAGAAGCGATTGGCGAGAATCAACCAGCGTAAATTCGCTCTGCTTTGCAGCGCCCGCGCGCCCACCGGCGCTCTCAGCGCTGCAGCACGGTTCGATAGAAATGTTCGGTCGCTCTGGCTACCGCCGCCGGCTCCAGCGCGGATAAATCCGGTTTTTCATCGGGTCTGTTTCGCGCCTTTACCCACTCGAGAGCCTGCTTGAGTTTTTCGACGGTCAACGGCGGAGGATAGAGATATACCCAATTGCTGAATCGGTTGCGCAGATCTGGCAAAGAACCGATTTCCGGGGCGACAATGGGTCGGCCTAATGAAAGCGCCAGCAGAGCCGTGCCGGAATTCAATATCTGCTCGTAGGGAAGGATAACGACGTCGAAAGAAGCGAACAGGCTACTTATTTCCTGTTCTTCAATATGGCGCAGCAGGTGTATTGTCGAGGGCTCTGAATCCAGGTGATATTTGAGTTCTTTCGAAATGGACGTCTCTCCGGGACTGTCGGCGAGAAATAACCGCCAGCTTTTCCCGGACTGTTGCTTGAGGACTTGTTCCATGAGCCTGACGAGCGTTTCCACACCTTTGTGGGGGCGTATTTTTCCGAAAACCCCCAACACCCATTCCTCTTTGCCGATGGACCAGCGCCGCCGCGCCTGTTCCCGATCTTCAATGTCATAGAGATTGCCGTAATGCATATGGGGAATGACAGTGGCGGGAATCTTTTCCGCCTCGGGATAGGCGAGCAGGAACTCATCGCGATTGTCGGCACTGTGAAATATCAACCCATCGGTTTTCGCGACCAGCTTCTGCATGAATCCTTCGACCAGATCAGAGTGCCTTGACTTATGAGGGTGCAGGTTATGAATCGTCCATACCAATTTTCTGCCCTGCGCGTGAAGTCGATCGAAGGCTAGCAGTAAGCGGCCGCAACGCCAGCGCATGCGCCAGCGGCGCTGGTCTTGCAGTGGTTTAGGCCAGTGCATGTGCAGTATATCGGCACCGTCGATCCTGAATTTTCTCCCGTCGAATTCTGAAACCCGGCACTCCTCGCCCATGGCCTGATACAGCAAAAAGTTGTAGGGGTTTTGGTGCCGGTTTTTTTCTTTGGGCCAGGCAAGCACGTTGATTGTCATAATCGATGTAACCAAATAAAGTTCCGGGTCCGCCCGCTTCAGCCGCGACCCGCTTCGGAAATCCCGAAGTGAAAATCCGCGGAATAATGGGGAGTGCCAAACTGCGCGCTAACTGATATAGACTCACCCGTGCTGCATGCAATGTGTCAACAGGTCGATTCGTTTACAAGGGCATTGACTGATATGTATTTTATTCACATTTTTGACAGGTAAATCTGGAAGAGGCTGCTTCGCTCATTGTGAGCGGCCGACATTATATATTTCATAATCCGCAAGTGTAAATGTATAAAGACGGCCACTTAACCCCCTGAACCGCAACTTCTCACTAACTTTTGTGCGTAACCACCATGAGACTCAACTTATCCACCGCCCAGGACTCACGTCCTACGGCTGCGCCTACCTCTTGCGTCGTTTCGCTCCGCCACCAGCCAAAACAACTGACTAGCTGGGAAATAGCGATATTCCTTTGTCGCTCAATACTGCGGAAAACTCCCGGTCTGGTGGACTTTGAGTTTTAATCCCGCAGCATACGGAAGCAACGGCGGTCTAACCAAGGTCGAAACAGGTTGAAGAGTGCTTGACGATTCGGCAGGAGCTGGATAAATTACAGCAACGGAGAGGGTCAGATGTTATGACATTACACAAACTGGATCGAATTGACATCAACATACTTGCACAGCTGCAATGTAACGGCAGGATGACGAATATCAATCTGGCTGAAGCCGTTGCGTTGTCTCCGAGTCCGTGTCTGGCGCGAGTCAAACGTCTCGAAAAAGGCGGTTACATCATCAGCTATAACGCCCACGTTGATCTCAGGAAGCTGGGGCAGACGGCGACTGTCTTCACGGAGATTACGCTAACTGGCCATCATAAGGAAAATTTCGCCAAATTTGAAAAAAAGATCCGCAACATCGATGAAATAATCGAGTGTCATATGATCAGCGGCGGATACGATTACCTGCTAAAGTTTGTTACGCGGGACATCATGCACTATCAAACCCTGATGGAAGATATCCTCGAAAAGGATTTCGGTATCGAAAAATATTTCACTTACGTCGTGCTTAAAACGCCCATAGAGAAAAAGCAGTATCCGATCGATAAGCTGATCACCCTGGATAAATAACGGTAAATCGCAATTTAAAACTTGATTTACAATCGATATTGCACTCTGGCGGTAAAATTGCGATCGGCACCCGGAGCAACCCAGAGACGGGAAAAGGTTTGCCTGAAAGCGCCCAGCTCCGGGTCGCTGGAAAAGCCTTTAAAAGAAGTCTCTCGATAGCTTAATCCAGCGAGCATATCCCACTTTTCATTGATTTTTTATAGATCACTTTCAAGGGCCGTCACGCTTTGCGGCAGGTAATTCACGCTAACTCTCCCTGGCACAGATACTTGATGTGCATGTAATCGTCCAGGCCGTAGCGGGATCCTTCGCGCCCGTAGCCCGACTCCTTGATGCCGCCGAACGGGGCCGCTTCGCTTGCCACCACCCCTTCATTGATGCCGATGACGCCCGCTTCCAGCAACGCTGAGACCCGCGAGATGCGTTTCAGGTCTTCGGAGTAGAAATAGGCTGCCAGCCCAAAGGGCGTGTCATTGGCCTGTCGTATCGCTTCGTCCTCGTCGGTGAAACGGAACAGGGGGGCGATGGGGCCGAAAGTCTCCTCGCGAAACAGTGCCATGTTGCGAGTCGCTTCGCTGAGCACCGTGGGCGCGTAGTAGTAGGGGCCGTTGGCGATTTCGTTACGCAGGGGTTGACCGCCGGTCAGCAGGGTGGCGCCTTGTGCCAATGCGTCCTGTACGTGGCGGTCGATCTTTTCCACCGCGCGCTCGTTGATCATCGGACCTATCTCGGAGTCTTCCCGGGTGGCAGGGCCGACACGCAAGGCTTCGATGCGGGCCGTCAACCGCTCGGCAAAGCGATCGTAGATGCCGTCCTGTACATAGATCCGGTTCGGACTTACGCAGGTCTGGCCGCTGTTGCGGAATTTACCGCGCACCAGTCCGTCCACGGCCGCATCGAGATCGGCATCGTCGAACACGATAAAGGGGGCATTGCCTCCCAGTTCCAGGGACAGTTTTTTCAGGGTGTCAGCGGACTCGCGGGCCAGGTGCTTGCCTACCGGAGTCGAGCCGGTGAAGGTGATCTTGCGCACGCGCGGGTCCCGCAGCCAGACACCGACAGTCTCAGGGGTGGTTTCGCGCGATGCGGTGACGATATTGACTACACCGGGGGGAAAGCCGGCCTCTGCGATCAGTTTGACCAGCGCCAATGCTGTCAACGGTGTGTCTTCTGCTGGCTTGGCGATCACCGTACAGCCGGCGGCGAGCGCCGGGGCTATCTTGCGGGCGATCATCGCCAGCGGGAAATTCCACGGTGTAACCGCCGCTACCACGCCCACTGGCTCCTTGACCACCATTTGTTTTTTGCCGGGAATCAACGGCGGTAGCAGATCACCGTAGACGCGCACGGCTTCCTCGGCGAACCACTCCACGTAAGCCGCGCCGTAGGCGACTTCACCGCGTGCTTCGCCCAGGGGCTTGCCCTGTTCGCGGGACATGAGTCTGGCAAGATCCTCGCCGTTGGCCAGGATCAGGGCGTGCCAGCGTTTCAACAATTGCGCGCGTTCGCGTGCGTTGCGGGCCCGCCAGTCCGGAAAGGCGGCATGCGCCGCTTCCAAAGCCTGCAAGGCATCGGTGGCATTGCTGTCGGGGACGCGAGCGAAAACGGTGCCATCGGCCGGATCGCTGACGTCGTAGCAGCGGGCGCCAAACGCCTCGCACCATTCGCCGGCGATGAAGTTTCGCGTGCATTGTAAATCGGAGCGATCCAGAGTGAGTGGGAAGGTCATGCTTTATGTTCTCCTGATCGTTGTTTTGGGGACAGTTGATTCGGGGACAGTTGATTCGGCGACGCAAGCGGCGATCGCCTCCCCCATTTCTGTAGTCGATGCGCTACCCCCGAGATCCCGGGTACGGGGGCCCGATGCCAGTACGCTCTCGATCGCCGCGACTATGGCATCGTGAGCGCTGCGGGCCGGTCCGCGGCCCTGGCCGAGAAAGTCCAGCATCATGGCGCCGGACCAGATCATGGCAACTGGATTGGCGATGTTACTGCCGTAAATGTCGGGTGCGGAGCCGTGCACTGGCTCGAACAGCGAGGGAGAATGGCGTTCCGGATTCAGGTTGGCGGAAGGTGCCAGGCCGATGGTTCCTGTGCAGGCCGGCCCCAGGTCGGACAGGATATCACCGAACAGGTTAGAGGCGACCACCACATCGAAGCGCTCCGGCTGAAGGACAAAGCGCGCGCACAGGATATCGATGTGCTGCTTATCCCACTCGATATCAGGGTAATGCAGACGCGCGAGTTCTGCGGCGCGCTCATCCCACCAAGGCATACTGATGGCCATGCCGTTGCTTTTGGTGGCTACCGTGAGGTGTTTGCGCGACCTTCGGCGGGCCAGATCGAAGGCGAACTTCATCACTCGTTCCGTGCCCTGGCGTGTGAAAACCGACTGCTGCATCACGACCTCTCGGGGCGTACCTTCAAACATGATCCCGCCCACCGAAGAGTATTCGCCCTCGGTATTTTCCCGCACGATCATGAAATCGATATCGCCCGGGCCGCGACCGGCGAGGGGGCAGGGGACGCCGGCGAAGGTCCGCACTGGTCGCAGATTGATGTACTGGTCGAATTCGCGGCGAAACTTGAGGATTGATCCCCACAGGGAGATGTGATCGGGGACGGTTTCCGGCCAGCCCACAGCACCGAAGTAGATGGCGTCCACGCCGGACAATTGCGCCTTCCAGTCGTCGGGCATCATTTGGCCGTGCTCGGCGTAATAGTCGCAACTGGCCCAGTCGATAGAGATGTACTCCAGCGGGATACCGAAACGCTCCGCTGCGGCGTCGAGCACACGCAGCCCTTCGGGCATCACCTCTTTGCCGATGCCGTCCCCTGGAATCAGTGCGATTTTGAACGGTCTCGTCATGGAGAAATTCGTCATATCAGGCCACCTCCTCGCGCACGTCTTTTTCATCGAGCACAGTATCCAGTGTGCGCTTCAGTCGCTCAAACAGGAGATCGAAATCTTGCGCCCGATAGCAAAGTGCGGGCGCAAACCCGAGAATATTGTCACCGAAGGCGCGGAATATGAGGCCGTTGCGATAAGCCTCCTGAGTAATTCGCTCGTGCAGAGCCAGGGCAGGATCGAAACGGCGTTTGGTCTCCTTGTCGGCGACCAGTTCTAGTGCACCCAGCAATCCGAGCTGGCGGGCGTCGCCCACCAGGGGATGATCCGTCAACGCCTGCAGCCCCTGCTCGAAGCGGGGTGCCTGGGCCACGCCGTTGGCGAGCAAGCCGCCTTCCTCGTACAGGCGCAGCACTTCCAGCGCGATCGCCGCGCTGACCGGGTGTGCCGAGTAAGTCTGTCCGTGGCCGGTGGGGATGTCAATCGACCCGCCGTCGGCGATGCCTGTGTAGATGGCACCACCAGCAGGATATCCAGTTCGCGACAGGTGTCGCTGATGGCCTTGAGCCAGCCTTTGGGCGGAACGATAACGCCGCCGGAGCCGATCACCGGTTCGCAAAAGAAGGCGGCTACATTTTCGGCTCCGAGCTCGTTCACCCTGGCTCGCAGGGCATCGACCGAGGCGGCGATGATCGCCTGCGGGTCGTCGCCCACCTCGCTGCGATAGGGATAGGGGCAAGGGATGTGGTGTTGATGGCTTTGAGGGACATCGAAGTTGTGGTGAAACGCGGGCAAGCCGGTCAGCCCCGAGCCGAGCGAGGAGGAGCCGTGGTAACCCCGCTCCATCGCGATCAGTTGTTTTTTCCGGGGCTTGCCGATGGAGTTGTAGTAATGGGTGATATAGCGGATCGCGGAGTCGATGGCATCGGAGCCGCCGAGAGTGAAATAGACGTGCTGCAGCGAGGCCGGCGCCAGTTCGATGAGCTTCGCCGCCAGGCGAATGGCCGGTTCGGATCCGTAGCTGAAGTAGCCCGTGGCGTAGGGGAGCCGGGCCATTTGTTCGGTGGCAGCGCGCACGACGCTTTCCTGGCCGTAGCCCGCGTTGACACACCACAATCCGGAGAATGCATCGAGCAGTTCGTTGCCCGCCTGGTCGCGCAGATAAGCACCCCGACCCGATTCCAGGACGGTCACGCCCTTGCGTTCATGGGCGCGGAAGTTTGTGACCGGATGAACCAAGTGGTTTCGATCCATGGCGATCAATTGTGGGTTGGACATAATCAATTTCCTGTAAATATTCACACAGAGACGGCGACTCTTATTCGCCAAAACCTTGAAATGTGAAAGCGCTGCATCTCGAGCCGATACCCGCTTATTCTCCTTGCTATGGTAACGGCATGGACACAGTGGGTGATTTCGAAGAGCGGCAACTGCTCAGCGTATAATTCCATATTGCCGGCCGGCTGCGGTACTTGATGCTGCGACCCGCGCCAGGCGGGGAGGGCTCCTAACGAATTTGGTAAACCGGACGGTAGCATATGCTGCATCCACCGGTGAAAACGATGCTTCTTGCGGTTTCAGCCCTCTGCATTGGAAACATCGCTTTATGCTTACGTGCTTAAATAGTGAATGTCCCAATTCAGTAGCATGTCTCAAGAGCGCTATTTACACCGGGCCGAAGTTTACGACCAAATCCGAACAACGGGAAAACCAACTCATGAGCAGATTTACACCCAAGTACATTACCTTTGATTGCTACGGCACTTTGACCAATTTCCGCATGGGGGCCATGACCCGCGAAATATTCGCCGACCGCATTCCTGCTGAACAGATGGAGCAGTTTGTTAAGGACTATGCGGCCTATCGGCTTGATGAAGTGCTGGGTGCCTGGAAGCCCTACGAGGAGGTGCTTTACAGCGCGGTGCTGCGTACCTGTAAGAAATGGAAGCTAGAATTTAACGAAGACGAGGCGCGGAGCTACTACAAAGCCGTTCCGACCTGGGGGCCGCACCCAGACGTACCGGAAGGTCTTTCCAAAGTCGCGAAGGAAATCCCTCTGGTGATCCTGTCGAACGCCTCTGATGACCAGATCCAGCACAATGTGGACAAGCTCGGAGCGCCGTTCGCGCACATCTTCACCGCCCAGCAAGCCCAGGCCTACAAACCCCGCCTCCAGGCTTGGGAATACATGTTCGACCAACTCGGCTGCGGTCCGGAAGAGATGATGCATGTTTCCTCCAGCTTCCGCTACGATCACATGTCCGCCTGTGATCTGGGTTATGGTGCACGCGTGTACGTCAATCGCAACCACGAGCCGTCGCTGCTGCCACATTACGCGACTCACGAGATTAAGGACATCGGCGGCCTGCCCGCAATCGTCGGTCTGTGATCCGCCCGGTGTGTTAGTAAAACGATGAAACTCGAATCCTATTGGCTTGACACGGCACCCGCGTTTACCGGCGCCGAGGCGGGGGACGTGCACGCACGCGAGGACATCGTCGGGCACGCCCGAGGGAGGTGCTGCCGATTTAAACTGAATAAACAGGTAAGTGGGATAATAGGTGCGGGGAATATATGAAAGATAAGAGACCCGAAACAATCGCCTTGACTCGCCGAGCGGCCCTGCGCGGCTTGGCCGGTCTGGGACTGACGGCCAGTGTTGCCAGCTCCTTGCTTCTGCCGGCCCGTGTTAGCGCGGAACTGACTCGGGAAGAGGCGCTGCGTCCCCGGCGGGGCGGACGGATTCGCGTGGCCTGCATTGCCTCGTCGACGTTAGACACTATGGACCCGGCCAAGGGAAGTACGTCCACTGACTACGTCCGGCACTACATGTTCTACAGTGGGCTCACCCAATACGACAGCGACCTAAGGGGACAGTTATCGTTGGCGGAGTCCCTGGAGACGGACGATCTGCAGGTCTGGAACGTCAGCCTACGGCATGGTGTGGTTTTTCACGACGGCAAGCCGCTGGAACCGAGGGATGTGGTCTACTCCCTGATGCGCCATCGTGATGCCAGCGTCGGTTCCCGTGTCAAGCCCATTGCCGACCAGTTCGACAGCGTCGAGGTGACAGGACCGCGCCAAGTTCGGATTCGGTTGAAGTACCCCAACGCCGACCTGCCGGAGATTTTGGCGGACTCGCACTTCCTCATTATCAAGGACGGCACCAGCGACTTTCGCAGGTCGCCGGGTACAGGTCCCTACAAGCTCAAAGAGTTTACTCCTGGAGTGCGCACCATCGGCGTACGCAATGAAAATTACTGGAAACCGGGCAGGCCCTACCTGGACGAAATCGAGTTGGTGGGAATTCCCGATGAAACCGCTCGGGTGAACGCGCTGCTGTCAGGCGATGTTCAACTGGCCAATGCGATAGACCCCCGTTCCACGCGTCGGATCGAGAAGACTCCCGGCTTTCAGGTGATGGACACACCTTCCAGTCTCTACACCAGCTTGGTTATTCGTCAGGATATACCGCCCACCAACAGTCGTCACTTGACCTTGGCTCTCAAGTATCTGATGGATCGCCCCACCATTCAACGGGCCTTGTTCCGAGGATTTGCGACTATAGCCAACGACCATCCCGTGCATCCGAACCATCCCTTCTTCGCCTCGGATCTGCCACAGAGACAGCACGACCCCGAGCGTGCCGCGTATCATTTGAAGAAAGGTGGCTTCGAGGGCCTGCGACTGCCAGCCTACGCGTCGCCGGCAGCTACGGGTTCCGTCGACATGGCGACGCTCCTGCAGATGTCGGCCATCCCTATCGGTCTCAATTTAGGGGTCAACCGGGTACCCTCGGGTGGCTACTGGCTGGTTCACAATGAGTGCGGTATCGGTATTCCGGTCTTTATGAACCTGCTCGACGGCTACGACTCGCGACTTAGAGGGCTTTCCCCCATTCCAATCGGCGGTCTGATGGGCTACTCATTTGCCGAGTATGTATGGCTGGAAGAATAAAAGGGTTTACCTATGAGTACTATTGCCAACCTTTTCCTAAAGCGCCTGGGTACCTCGATGGTGACCCTGCTGCTGGTATCCGCGGTGGTCTTCCTGATCACCAACCTGTTGCCCGGCGACCCTGCACAGGCAATGCTAGGCCAGGCCGCCACTCCCGAAGTATTAGAAGCCCTACGGGTAAAGCTAGGCCTCGATCAGCCGCCCCATATCCGTTACCTGAACTGGCTGGGGGCGTTACTCAGCGGTGACCCAGGCGTGTCGCTGGCTAACAACATGCCGATAGCGGAACTGGTGTCCGACCGTTTGCCACGCTCTTTACTGCTGGCCGGGATCACCGCCGTGGTCGCGGTGCCCTTTGCTCTGTTTGTGGGCATTATGGCGGCCATGTACAGTGGTAGCCGCGTGGACCGATTCATCAGTTCCATTGTCATGTTTATCGTCGCCGTGCCGGAATTCCTGGTGGCGACAACGGCTGTGCTGATCTTTGCCGTGCAATTGGGTTGGCTGGCCTCCGTTTCCTACGCACCGCCGGATCCGAGCCTGTCGCAGTTTCTGGCGACCTATGCCCTACCGGTCATGACGCTGTGCCTTGTTCTGATCGGGCAGATGGCCAGAATGACCCGCTCCGCGCTTATCGAGCAGATGCAGCAGCCCTATGTGGAGATGGCCGTCCTGAAGGGGGCGAGCCACTCCCGGTTGGTGCTGAGGCATGCGTTGCCTAACGCGGTAGGCCCTATCGCCAATGCCGTGGCTCTGAGCCTTTCCTATTTGATGGGCGGTGTGGTGATAGTGGAGGTCATCTTTAACTATCCGGGCATTGCCAGCCTGATGGTGGACTCGGTAACCAACCGCGACTTCCCACTGTTGCAGGTCTGCGCGATGCTCTTCTGTACCGGATACCTGATACTGGTGTTGATGGCCGATGTCTGTGCCATCCTGTCCAACCCCAAACTGCGCAAGTGAGGCAACGATGAAAAACTGGTATGACTATTTGGGCATCTCCGGCCTGGTGGGATTGGCGTTGGCGCTGCTTTGGATTTTCGTAAGCTTGACAGGTCCCATTATTGCGCCTTACGGGCCCGGCGAAATCGTCGACTACGAAGTCTTCCTGCCTATGAGTTGGGAGCACCCGCTGGGTACCGATTACCTGGGGCGTAGCGTGCTGAGTCGCATCATGGACGGCGCGCGCTTTACCGTGGGGCTGGCTTTTGCCGCCGCGCTGCTGGCCGCGTTTCTGGGAACTGGGTTGGGCCTGATATCTGCGGTGAGCGGCAAGGCTCTGGATGAGAGCATCAGTCGCGTAATGGATGCCCTGTTGGCTATCCCCAATAAAATCTTTGCCCTGGTGATGATCGCCGGATTCGGTTCTTCGATACCGCTTTTGTTGCTGATCACCGGCATCGCCTATACCCCCGGGGTGTTTCGGATAGCCCGGTCACTGGCGGTAAACATCAATCAGATGGACTACGTTCAGGTGGCTCGGGCAAGGGGTGAAGGTCGGCTCTACCTGGCCTGCTTTGAAGTACTCCCCAACATGATTCATCCCATGTTGACGGATTTTGGGCTGCGCTTCGTCTATGTGGTTCTGTTGTTGAGCAGCTTGAGCTTCCTGGGTCTTGGCGTGCAGCCTCCTAACGCTGACCTGGGATCTTTAGTCCGGGAAAACATGTCCGGGCTGTGGGACGGTGCGCCCGCCATTTTGGCCCCGGCGGCCGCCATTGCCAGTTTGACCATTGGCGTAAACCTGGTTATCGACAGTCTGCGCGGTCGGCGCTGAACGGCAAGGGAGCGAGAATATGAGTGATCTTATACGGGTAGAAAATCTCAGGGTTGTCGCCCGCAGCGATGACGGTCACGAGAAAACCATTGTCAGGGATGTTGGATTTTCCATTCCCCGCGGCGAGGTATTGGCGTTGATCGGCGAATCGGGCTCGGGGAAGACCACCATTGCATTGGCGCTGATGCGCTACGCACGTAAGGGCTGCCACATTAGCGGCGGATCCATTCGACTCGGCGACACTGACTTGATGTCATTGAGCCAAAGTGAGCTGCAGTCCCTACGCGGCCGGCGTGTCTCCTACGTGGCCCAGAGCGCGGCATCGAGCTTCAACCCCTCCATGAAAATCATGAGCCAGATACTGGAGGCCACCCAAATCCACCGCACCCTGCCCAGGAAAGAGGCGGAAGCGAAAGCGGTGGACCTGTTTCGGGCGCTGGCGCTGCCGAACCCGGAAACTATCGGTTCGCGCTATCCGCACCAGGTTTCAGGTGGGCAGTTGCAGCGCCTGATGGCGGCCATGGCCTTGATCACAGACCCCGAGCTGGTGATCTTCGACGAACCCACCACGGCGCTGGATGTGACCACGCAAATTGACGTGCTGCAGGCCTTCAAGCGAGTGGTGGAAGAGCGGGGCATTACCGCTGTCTACGTCTCCCACGATCTGGCGGTGGTGGCGCAAATGGCTGATCAGGTGGTGGTGCTCAACAACGGAGAGATCCGCGAGATGGGCAGGACGGAACAGATCCTCAACGCCCCCGGGAACGACTACACCAAGCAGTTACTGGCCGCCGCGAGGCCAGCCCTGCGCAGTGCCGGGAACGCGGACGAGGTCGAAGAGCTGTTGCTCAGCGTCGAGGGTCTGGTGGCTGGTTACGGTAAGATTGGCGCGGACGGGCGGCCCACTATTCCCATACTGGAGGACATCGATCTCAGCATCAAGCGGGGGACAACCCTGGGCGTGATCGGCGAGTCCGGCTCTGGAAAGTCCACCCTGGCTCGCGTCATTGCCGGGCTGGTGCCGCCCGCCGCCGGCACGATCACGTTGGCGGGCGAAACCCTCCCGGGCGACCTGGCCCAGCGCACCCGGGAGCAGTTTCGGCGCGTACAGATCGTTTTTCAAAATGCCGATACCGCACTCAACCCGGCCCACACGGTAGAGCGCATCCTTGCCCGGCCGTTGGCTTTCTATCACGGTATCAAGGGCGACGCCAGCGCCCACCGTGTACGCGAACTGTTGGATCTTGTGCACCTGCCCGCGTCCATTGCCGCGCAGCCCTGTGCTCGCCTGTCGGGCGGGCAGAAGCAGCGCATCAACCTGGCCCGGGCGCTGGCCGCGGAGCCGGATCTGATTCTCTGCGACGAGGTAACCTCGGCGCTCGATACGGTGGTGGGCGCGGCGATTCTCGACCTGATGGCTGAACTGCGCCGCGAACTCGGCGTGTCCTTTATGTTCATCAGCCACGATATTTCGACGGTTCGTGCCGTATGCGATGAGATCCTGGTGCTCTACGCCGGCCAGAAAGTCGAGCACGGCAGCCGCGACAACTTTAGCGCGCCGCCTTTCCATCCCTACACCGACCTGTTGATCGGCTCGGTCCCGGAGATGCGCCGTGGCTGGCTCGAACAGGCGGGTGTGCAACGGATGCTGCCGGCCGTTGCTGCGCCGTCTGGCGAGCGCGGTCTCTGTCCCTTTCTGGACCGTTGTCCGGTACGTATCGACGAGGTGTGCAACCGCGTTGCGCCGCCGCGTGTGATTCTCCAAGACGGCAATGAAGTGCTCTGTCATCACAGCGATGCTGAATTGCAACAATATCAACAGCGCATAGCGGAGCAACCAGAGGAAGTTTCATTATTAACGCGCGCTTTGTGAGGCTGGCCGAAAACCGGACGGGTGCCGCTGGCGCTCTCCTTACCCACCAAGGCCTTTGCCGGTTACAAGCACCGGGCGAAACGCAACAGACCCTGGTTGAGCTACTTCTAGCGGATGCAAACGTTATACACAATTAAACGGAAAGCAATAGGATTAAGCACAATGACAGTATCGGCATCAAGAGCCACACTTCAATCTATCGAGACGCCCTGCTTGATACTCGATGTTGATCGAATGGATCGCAATATCCAGCGGTTGAGATCCCACCTATCCCTACTTGGACCTGATTTAAGGCCCCACCTGAAGACTGCAAAATCGGTAGAAGCAGCCCGTCGGGTCATGACCAGCGAGACCGGGCCTGCCACGGTTTCCACCCTGAAGGAAGCGGAGCAATTCGCCAAAGCCGGTGTCCGCGACCTCATCTATGCGGTCGGCATAGCGCCCGGAAAGTTGAATCGGGTGTTGGCGTTGCGGAATTCCGGCGTGGATCTTGCGGTCATTCTCGACACTGTAGAGCAGGCGCAGCTGGTTGCCGAGGCATCCCGTGAATCGGGTAGCCCCATTCCTGCGTTGATCGAGATTGATTGCGACGGTCATCGCTCTGGGGTTTTGCCGGACGAAAGCCAAAAATTGATTGATATTGGCCGCGCGCTTCACGATGGCGGCGCCGAACTGCGCGGAGTACTCACCCATGCCGGTGGTAGCTATGATGCCCGGGGGAGCGAAGCGCTTGAACAGTGCGCAGAAGTGGAGCGGGGCGGAGCAGTCAAGGCCGCAGAGACTCTACGCGAAGTCGGCCTGCCCTGTCCGGTCGTCAGTGTCGGCTCCACGCCGACTGCCCATTTCAGCCGTGATCTCACCGGCGTCACCGAAGTCCGGGCCGGCGTATTCGTCTTCTTCGATCTGGTCATGGCCGGCATAGGCGTCTGCAAGATTGACGATATCGCTGTCTCTGTACTGGCGACAGTCATCGGGCATCAGCCAAGCAAGGGATGGATTCTAGTGGATGCTGGCTGGATGGCCATGTCTCGCGATCGCGGCACTGCCAAACAGGAAGTCGACCAAGGTTATGGTCTGGTCTGCGACATCCACGGCAAGCCCTATGATGACCTGATCCTGGCAGACGCCAATCAGGAACACGGTGTCATCGCTCTGCGCCAGGGATCCAATGGCACGCTTCCCGATCTGCCGATTGGAGCACGGGTCCGTATTCTGCCGAACCACGCCTGCGCCACTGGTGCCCAACATGATAGCTATCACGTCGTGCGCAGCGGCGCCGATGACATCGAAGCCGAATGGCCGCGATTTGGAGGATGGTAATGGATACTACAACCCCTATCGATATAACCACCGTCCTGACTGACAATGCCCCCGCCCCAGCTGGCCACTATGTCCAAGCCACGGTGTGCGGCGGGCTGGTCTATGTGTCGGGCCAGTTGCCTGTCCGCCCTGACGGTACACACGCCCCTGAGGCTACTTTCGACGATCAGGCTCGGCAGGCGCTGAACAATCTGCTTGCCATCGTTGAAGCCGCCGGCAGCTCACCCGAACGTATTTTGAAAATAACAGCCTATATAGTCGGCGTGGAAAACTGGCCCGAGTTCAATGCCATCTATGCCGCCACACTGGGAGACATCAAACCCGCCCGGGTTGTGGTTCCTGTGCCCGAGCTTCACTATGGCTATCTTGTGGAAATCGAAGCTGTCGCGGCGCTGAATACGAAAATAAATTAATTCGGTGGCTCCAAGATAGTGAAGTTGTCGCGACAGCAGGAGGTCGGACGATCATGCCCCGACAACGTTCGACCTCAATAGACGCCGCGAAAAATGCCGGCCATGCCTCAGATTAAAGTGAAAATTGCTTGAGTTTCGCGGCAATAAAGCATCTCTATTGCACAGATACCCATAAAATTGTTTGTGTCCATCGAATTATTGCAGGAGATTAACCAAATGGTATACAAACCGAAATTCATCAGCTTCGATTGCTACGGGACGCTCATTAACTTCGAAATGGGGCCGACTGCAAAAAAGATTTTCGAAGGTCGTGTTCCGACTGAACGGATGCCGGCTTTTTTAGAGAGTTTTCGATTCTACCGTCTCGATGAAGTATTGGGTGATTGGAAACCGTTCTTTGACGTTGTTGAAAATTCCATCCAGCGGGCGTGCAAGGCGCACGACGTAGAATATCGTTCATCTGATGCGGTCGCATTGTACGACGCCATCCCGACCTGGCAGCCCCATCCGAACGTCGTCGAGACGCTGGAGGCAATCGCTCGGCACATCCCGCTGGTGATCCTGTCGAACTCGATGGTCGATTTGATTCCGCATAGCGTTGCCCACCTCAAGGCACCATTCCACGCCGTGTACACCGCCGAGGAAGCGCGCGCCTACAAACCGCGGGGGCAGGCTTTCGAGTACATGTTCGATCAACTCGGCTGCGGGCCGGAGCAGATGTTGCACGTTTCGTCGAGCTTTCGTTACGATCTCATGACGGCGAATGATCTCGGCTTCATGGGTAAAGCGTTCATCGATCGCAACCATGAGCCCGCGTGCGAGGGCTATGGCGTCAACCGGTTGACTGATTTTCGCCAACTTGCCGACCTGGTTGGTATCGAAATCCCGTCGCAGGCTGCAATGTTGAATCGAGGTGCCTGATGCCGGAGAAGCAATCGGTTGCGGCGGCATTGAGCACGGCGGTGCCCGATCTTGCCCTGGACGAAGTGGGAGAGCTGGTCAGCCGCCTTTACGGTATCACTGGCAGTATCAAGCCGCTCGCGGGTGAGCGCGATCAGAATTGCTGCATAGAGACCGCGGACGACACCCGTTACGTCGTCAAGATCAGCAACCCATCCGAGCAGGTGTCGGTGGTTGATTTTCAGATTGCTGCGCTCGAGCACATCGCCCGCGTCTCCCCGGATCAGCCGGTGCCCCACGTGGTGCCGACACTCGGCGGACGTACGCGGGATACGGTGAGGCTGGCCGACGGGGTTGAAACCACCGTGCGGATGCTGACCTATCTCGACGGCGTCCAGATCCGGGAGACTTCCCGTACCGCTGCTCAGCGCAGGGCAATGGGAGCAGTGCTGGCCAGGTTGGATCTCGCGTTGGGCGATTTCACCCATCCTGCGGCGACGCACGATCTACTCTGGAATGTCTCCGCAGCGCACCGGCTGATAGAAAAACTTGATGCCATCGTGGACGCCCCACGCCGTGCGCTCGCGGAGTCGTTCATGACGCGCTTCACCGACCACGTGCTGCCGCGCCTGGACTCGGTGAGGGCGCAGGTGATCCACAACGATTACCACCTCTACAACGTGCTGGTCACACCCGACGATCATGAACGCATTGTGGGGATTATCGACTTCGGTGACATGCTGCATGCGCCCCTGGTGGGTGAAGTGGCCACCGCGGCGGCTTTTCACATGACTGGTAAGGACGATCCGTTCGAGGGGCCGGCGCAGTTCGTCGGGGCCTATCACGAGACGCTGCCGCTAACCGACATCGAGCAGGAGATCGTCGCCGACCTGATGGCGACACGTCACCTCATCACGGTGTTGATTTCGGAGTGGCGCGCCGTGCGCTACCCCGAGAACCGCGCCTACATCATGCGCCACAATCCCGCAGCTTGGGAGGCGCTGTCTCTGATGGCCGATCTTTCCCGCGATGAAGCGCGCGACCGACTCCTGACCGAAATACGAAGAGGAAAATCCAATGAAAAGCACCACTGACCTCAACATGGTCA
Organism: Exilibacterium sp.; assembly: GCA_037384225.1. GTDB lineage: Bacteria > Pseudomonadota > Gammaproteobacteria > Pseudomonadales > Cellvibrionaceae > JARROD01. The sequence continues at coordinate 2,356 of JARROD010000119.1, read as the reverse complement.
ACGCCTATATCCCCGGACGGGCCAACGTGGACCCTGCCACCGCGGCCATGATTGAGCGGCGCGACGCCTTGCTCGGCCCGGCCTATCGACTGATGTACGAACATCCGCTGCACATCGTGCGCGGTGAAGGCGTATGGCTGATTGATCCGGAAGGCCGCCGCTACCTCGACATCTACAACAACGTGGCGTCGCTCGGACACTGTCACCCGGCGGTGACCGAGGCGATATGCCGGCAGGTGAAGATTCTCGCGACCAACACCCGCTATCTGCACGATACGATTCTTGAGCTGGCCGAACGCCTGCTCGCGACCGTGCCCGAGACTGACCTGGCGCATCTCATGTTGACCTGCACGGGCAGCGAGGCAAACGACGTCGCCTATCGCATTGCCCAGGTTCGCACCGGCGGCACGGGCGTTATCGTCACCGAAACCGCCTATCACGGCTTTACCGACGCCGTGTCGAAATTCTCGCCATCGCTCGGTGCGACGGTCGATCTCGGCGCCCACGTTCGCCTGGTGCCGGCACCGCGTCTCTACCATGCCGAGGGCGCCGACCTCGCCGAGCGCTTCACCCGCGATGTCCAGGCGGCGATCGCCGATCTGCAGCGTCACGGCATTAAGCCGGCGATGCTCCTTGTCGACTCCGTGTTCACCAGTGACGGCATTCTCCCTGAGCCCGCGGGCTTTTTGAAGGGCGCGGTCGACGCCATCAAGCGGGCTGGCGGCCTTTTCATCGCCGATGAGGTCCAGCCCGGCTTCGGGCGGACCGGCGAGCATATGTGGGGTTTCCAGCGCCACGGCATCACCCCGGATATCGTCACCATGGGTAAGCCGATGGGCAATGGACAACCGGTCGCGGGACTGATGGCCACCGCCGACGCGCTGGCGGAATTCGGCAAGAACTCGAGATACTTCAACACCTTTGCCGGCAATACCGTATCCTGCGCAGCGGCGCTGGCAGTGCTGGATACCATCGAAGAGGAAGGCTTGGTGCAGCATGCGGCCAGGGTCGGGAAGATCCTGCGTGATGGCATCACCGAGCTCGCCAATCGGCATGAGGCCATTGGTGACGTGCGCGGCGTGGGCATGTTCGTCGGCGTGGAACTGGTCTCCGACCGCGCAACGCGCGCCCCGGACCGCGAGCTCACCAGCCGGGTGGTCAATCGCATGCGCGAAAAGGGCGTCCTGCTCAGCGCCTGTGCGATGGGGCACAATGTGCTCAAGATTCGCCCGCCACTGGTGCTGTCTGCGAAACAAGCTGGCATGGTGATCGAAACGCTGGATGAAGCGCTGACCGCAGCACAATCGGCAAAATCGGGGTAAGGCGACCGCACTGATGGTGGTATTAACTCATGAGTTCTTCAGTATCGCTTGATCGGTACGATATCAAGATTCTCGAGCACCTTCAGTGCGAAGGGCGCTGTTCGAACGTCGAACTGGCCGCGGCCATAGACCTCAGTCAGAGCCCCTGTCTCGCCCGTACGAAACGGCTTCATGAAATCGGCGTTATCCGGGGCTTCAGCGCGGATGTCGCGCTGGAGAAGCTGGGCAGCCATGTCATTGTTTTTACAGAAGTAACCATCAGCAACCATCGACCCCATGACTTTCGTAAATTCGAAGAAGGAATTGGCAAATACCGAGAAATCGTCGAATGCTATAACGTCAGTGGCGGTTACGATTATCTGCTGAAAATCGTGGCGCCTAGTGTTGCCTATTTCCAGGCGTTAATGGAGCGGCTGTTGGAAGACGATATCGGAATCGAGAATTATTCCAGCCGGATTGTATTGCGCCAGCCACTCGACCAACGCGGATATCCGCTGAGTATAATCACAACCGGAAAGCCAAGTTGGGAGTGATGAAGGTAACTTCTCAATTACCTCCGGATGGCCGCCGGATCGAAGGCACAAATTACCCCGGGTTATTGAGAAGTTACTGATGAAGTGACGCACTGGCGCAGGAAATTTGAAGCCGTGCGTCACTATGGAGTCCGTGTCGAAATTTCCAGATCATCTTCAAAGTCAGCGAGCGCTTGTGATTGAGGGTTTTGTAAACGGGATTGCTTTTGCCGATCATGGGCTCCAGATCTTTTACAGTTAGTCGTTTGACAACCTACGAATTCAATAAAATTTTAGCCTCAAATTCACCACAATTATCTGCCATTCTTACAAAACTTTTTAGTATTTCTTATTGTTCATCCTAAGAAATCAGCAATCAATGCCGCGATGGGCGCCATATAATTCTAACGTCCTGCAAATAATTCTAACGTCCAGCAAATTTCGTTGTGGTGCCGCCGCAATACGGCCACTAACCCACGTTCAACGAACTTACAGGCCAGCCAACAGGAGGTTACGATGGAG
>JARROD010000118.1:0-11313 GCA_037384225.1 Exilibacterium sp. | reverse complement strand
GTTTTGCAATGAATATAGCTATTTCGGGAAAACCCCAACTTTACTGTTATTCATTCCGCTGCCTGTGTTGATTGAGTTCGCTGCTCCACCTCAGCCAATGATCGGCAGTGAATAGAACTTGATAGGCTACGGCAATTAAAAGGCATTATATGTTTTTGTTCAGGCGTTGTTCCCAAATAGTCAAATTCGCGGCAGGCGCGATGGTTTTGTCCCCCAGTGCAATGGCGGAAATCTACTACCAGCCTTTAAGTGGTATGCACAATCAAGGTGACGCTACCCTGTATGGAGAGATAACCCTGCATTTTTTGTCGTAGCGTCTACCAAAGATGCCAACTAATGCGGTCGAATCGATAAACGAGCTGTTCCCCTGGAAGGTGTGTATTAACCTTGATCGCAGGGCGGATCGCTGGCGGCGCATGCATGAGCGGTTCCAGCGCCATGAAATTCGCGGCGTGCGGCGTTTTTCGGCGCTGGACGGCGCGCAATTGCGGCCGCCGCCCCAGTGGCGCTTTTCCGCCGGTGCCTACGGCTGCCTGCTGAGCCATGTGCAGGTAGTGCGTGAGGCCCGCGCCAGGGGTATGTCCCGTGTGTTTGTGCTTGAAGACGATGTCATTTTCCCGGAGAATTTCCAGGCGCGGTTCAACCTCTGCATAACCCAGTTGCCTGCGGATTGGGATATGGTTTTTTTCGGTGTTTTGCACTTGGAGGATCCCATTGGCGTCGCGGACAATGTCGTGCGGATTCGCAAGGCGTATTCTACTTACGCCTACGCGCTGAACCACACTGCATTCGATGACTTTCTCGCCTTGAACAGCAGCGCTGAAAACCCGCTGGACAAAAATCATTTCGGTCTCCAGGCGCGGTTTAATTGCTATTGTTTCACACCCCATCTGGCCTGGGTGGAGGCGGATTACTCCGATGCCCAGCAACGCCTGGAAAATCACTGGTATCTGCGCTATTCGCTGGTGCTGTTTGGAGATAGCATCAATCGTCTGCTAGCGGCGACGACGGTTGTTATTGCCTATTGCAATGATTCTGGCGATGACAGTTCCGAACAAAACCTTCTTTATTTGCTGCAATATTATTACGAATTTTTTGCCGGTTATCTTGCGGTTATCGTGGTGGAGCAGGGTGACAAATCCAGTCTTGATCCTCGCGCACTGCCTGCAAACTGCCGCTATCTACGGGCGGCACATAAAGGACCTTTTGATCCTCAGCGCTGTTTTAGGCAAGCGGTTGCCGAGCGGGATGGGCAAATGCAGTATTTTATTTTCTCCGATAGCGATATTTTCCTGGAACCAATGGATATCCGCGCCAACCTGAGAATGTGTGAACACTATGATGCCGCCACTGGATTTGGGCGCTTGTTTGCCTTGTTTGCGCTTTCCGTTGAAGACACGCTGTGGTTGCATAAAAACAAAAATACCAGGGGGTTGAACCTCGGTGGATATTGCGCCGCCGATAATAATCGCCACTGTTGTTGTATTGTCGGCAATAGGGCACTGGAGGCTTTGGCAAGCAATACATCGCTACTGCCGCTGGAAAAAAACAGTGCGCAACTGAGTGTATTTGAATCGCCCAATCACGCGCTGCGGTTGCACAGCGGTGGTCGTTGAGACGCGGTCGCAAGCTCCCGCACCACTTGCGCGCGAAACCGGTCCAGTTCCGCGGCCAGTTTTGCACTGAGATTGTGGCGGTGACAGGAGCGGTCGATGACGCTAAGCCGGTCGCATTGCAGTTGCCTGTGTTGAGCCGGGGTCGGGGGTGTTCCCGGCGTCGCCCTGCCGGGGCGGGAGTTGTCGTCAAAGCAGTGCACATGGGACCAGACCTCCGGCAGTACCGCCACCCGGCACTGCTGATATAGCCGCAGTTCCAGCTCCCAATCCTCACAGGACAAAAGATCCTCGGCAAACAGCGGTTGCCCCAGCCGCGCCAGGGCGCGGCGGTGCAAAGTGATAGAACAGGTTGCGGCGCTGTTGGCGGCGTTGGTCCACAGCCAATCGCAGTCGCTGTTCCAGCGTACCTGACGCCGGGTCGCCGCCAGCAGCCCGTTGAGTTTGAATCGAGAGCCGGGGTCGCGGGGTCTGCCATTGAGGAAATTAAGATTATCAGAGATAACCGCATCGGCGTTCGGGAAGCGTTCGAACACGTTTAATTCAGCCGCCAGTTTGCCCGGCAACCAAAGGTCGTCGGAGTCCAGAAAGGCGAGCAGTTCCCCATTTGCGCGCCGCACGCCGGTATTGCGCGCCGCGCCCACGCCAGCGCGGTGGGTGTGGCGTAAAAGGGTAATACGGGAGCCAAATCGCTGCCCCAGCAGGCCGGCGGTATTATCGCTGGAACCGTCATCGACCACGATCACTTCGACAGTGTCAGGGGCTTGAGCCAGGGCGCTTGCGACCGCTTTACACACCAGCCCGGCGCGGTTCCAGGTAGGGATGACAACCGAGAGCAGAGGACGTGGCCGCTTCACCTGTCTGTAACTTCCCCTTCCCGGTGCCATTCCGGAGTGGGGGTGGCGACATGAATCTGGTGACTGTGGTGGCGACGGTATTCGGCCACTGCCATGCATGGATCTTGCGGTACCGGTTTGGTGAGGATTTCGAAACCGGCGACCGGTCCACTGCCGCGCACCCAGGCAATGGGGGTTCGGCTTTTGCGTAGTGCCGGCGTCGAGTAGCTGGCGGAAAACCCGATGCGGGGCTCGGTGCTTCGGTTGGCGTCGGAGCTGTGTACAGTCAGTGGATGATGCACACTCATCTCGCCGGCACGCATAACGATATCGCAGCCGCGATTGTTTTTTATCTCAGCGGTAGTGCCGGCGGTGGTGAGGTTGTCGGGGTCGGGACGCCTGGGGTGTGGCAGCAGGCCGAGGCGGTGGGAGCTAGGCAGTATCCGCAGGCAGCCGTTGGTTTTCGTGCTCGGTGTCAGCCCCAACCACACGGTGGGAACATGGGTGTCTCGCAGTGCTTCGGTGAAGCCGTCCTGGTGCCAGCCGACAAATGCGGTACTGTTAGCGTGTTTGTAAAACAGGCGGGTGGACTTCAGGAGGATATCGGGACCGAGTAGCTGCTCCATATAATCCAACAGACGCGGATGGGTACTCAGATCCCAGGCCCAGCGGAAAAAGTGGTGGGCGGCGTCAAACCGCGTTACCCGATTACCTAGAGCCCGGCGGGTATTTTCCACTTCGGTGCGAAACCGGTCCACTTCAACTGCCGACAACACCGGTAGTGATTGTAGAAAACCCTGTTGCTCGTAACTTTCCAATTGCCCGGTAGTGAGAAGGCGGGAGCCGTTTTCGATCATTATTGTCTTCCGAAATTATTGTCCGATAGTGTGGTTATATACCCAAATCTCAAACGCTTTGGGTATAAACTATCGTTCGAAACTGTAGTTTGAATTGTCCCCTTCAGAATAATAGCAAAATATTTTGTTTTTATTCGGTTACACGCATTGACGATAAAAAAATTTATTGAAGCCACTTTCAAAATCACCTTATCGTTGCATAATTTTTTGAAATCATAAGGGCCGTGCACTGTGCACCTAAATCTCAAACGCTTTGGGTGTATAGTTGCAGCGAAGTGGCTTTGATTCAAAAAATAGGCAACATTGGAGTGGTGAAACGTTTTTTAGGGGGGGTAAACATGCAGTTCACTCACCCCGAAATAGATAGCGTAAAGTGCGCGCCGCGGATAAGGTTGTGGCAGTATTGGTAAGGTGTGCATTGTGATCGCGAAGGAACCCTGCCGTAACTGCTTATAATTAATTCCGATGCTTGAAGTTGACTTGAGTATCAGCATACTTGGAATCTATCCAGGCCCGGCCCAGCCGGTAAGGGTGTGCGATTAAGGGCGAATAGTCTACCTTCGGTGGTTCCCGCCGTTGGGTGCCATCGATGTCGCTTGATATTCGCCCTTAATCGCACACCCTTACCGGCTGGGCCTACTTGGGTAACGCCGGAATTTACCCCTGGCCTGAAGAACCGATCTCGATGTGTGGCAGAATCGGGTGAAAATGTTTATTGTTCGAAGCAGTAGTAGTAAACACAGTAGTAGAAAATGCCGTAGTTATAGAAATTGTATTAAGAGTTTTACGATGAAAAAGACTTCTGATCTACAAGCTCTTCCCGAAAACAGTTTTTCTCCATTCTCGCCTGTCACTTTGGATACGCATGCTCTTTTGGGGCGCTGGATCAATACCCACAAATCCACACGGAATATTACTGAAGTCACACTAATGCGCCGCGATAAAGCCCTTTATCTGCGAGTGGTTTCCGTCGCCGAACCCAGGGATTGGGGTGAAATACGGGTACAAAACCTGTTCGCCGATGCGGGGCAGTCTCACTGCGCAATTTCGTTTACGGCCCGGTACGACTTCGATTTTCTGCAAACTGAGTTGCAGGCCAATGTTAATTCGGGGCTGCTGATTATCACCAGCTTAAACAGGTTTAAGGGCAAACGTAATAAATCTGATTACTTCTGTCGCGAGTACTTCTACAGGGAGCCGGCGGTAAAAGCCGCTCTCCTCGATCCACCCGTCGCTTGTCCACGCGGAGAAGGTGAAACTGAGCAGGCGTTAAGAGCAGTTCCCAAACTCGACCACAAGCTTTTTTTCGGTGAGTGGCACAATACCGATGCGGGTAGCATAGGAATCTGCCGGGTCGTTTTTGTCGATAGAGACGGCTCCCTGACATTGCGCGTTTTTGCTCGGGGGAAATCCGAGCCCGTCAATCTGGGAGAGACCGAGGTCAGGGTGTTTGCAGACAGTGCCGACTCCATCGAGGGCACTAAGTTTGCGGCTGACTTCGATCTCAGTTTTATCAGACTAAGCATGCATGGCTGGGTAAAGTTGGGGGTGCTGGTGATTTCGCTTTTCAACCAATACACTGATAAGAGCGGCCGCCGGGACTTTTTTAACCGTGAGTTTTTTTACCCAGTCGAAAGTATACCTAAAGAGTTTGAGGTTTAGGTTTCCATAGTGTCTCTATTTGCACTTGGCAGCCTTTCAAGCTAGCGCCCTGACATGGGGCCTACTTGTTTATTTTGGAGATGTCTCGCCAACTTACATTCCACGGTGTATTCAGCCAGTACAGGAAGCGCCGCCAGATGCTTTTGGACGGCGCGGTGGGTTCGTTTTTTTCTGTTTTTGCAGTTGGCTGCGGCGCGCTGCCTTCGCGGGGGTGGTTTGTCGCCGACTCGATGTGGGAATCAGCGGATTCTGTAACCGTTGCCGGCGTGGATGCCGCTTCCTGGGGTACCTCCAGTGCCGTATCGCTTCCCAAATCGATAGCATCCATCTGTACCGGTAACGCCTGAATACTGCCGCCGAGGATCAAGTGTTCGCGGTTGGCTGCCAGGTCCTGCAGTACGTCCTCTATCATGTTCTGCATCGGGCTGTCGGGCGTTTCCAGCGCCTGCAATTGCTGTAACTCCCGTTCGAATTCGATGATTTCCTCTACCACCCGCTGCCGTGCCGCTTGCTCTTCACGCTTGACGCTGTGCAGCGACTTTTTCAGGCGCGCAATCGGCAACGCCAGTTTAAGGGGAGCGACCTTCTGCCCGCGCCTTGTGAGTAAAACCCGCAGTGCCACTGCGGTTTGGCTCAGGCGGCGGAATGTGTCAATTTTTTCGTCCAAACCGGTCAATAGCGGCATCCTTTCCAGTTTCGCCACTGTTGTGGTGATGGCTTTCAGGTTGAGATTGACTTTCTTGTCGAGTCTTTCCAGCCGCAGAGTGACTTCCGTGTCAGACAGGTTGCGCATCTTGTGTCCCAACGCATCGTAAAGCTGGAGGATGGAGGCGGGGAAATCCTCTGGTGCGTCGTTCAGGCGCACCACCGACTCCAGTCCCTGGCGCAACCATTCCAGGGTGTGGGCAATGTTAACCAATCGGGCTACAGCCGTGCGTCGGACTTCAAGCGCGGACAGTTGATTCAGTGCATCCCGGTGCTGGGGACTCTCCGGTGAATCTGTCATATCCCTGCCTCTTTAATACATAAAACAACTTTATGCATGAAGCATAGACAATGATCGGACTCACCGGTGTGTGAAACAAGAACTTGGGTATATGTCTGTCGAGTAGAGATCCGCCCGGCGAAGGGATCTATCGCTGAGAATAAAGGGATCTATTACTTATGCCTTTCCCAGCACATTTCGATACATAGCCTGATACTCCGCTACCATGCGCTCGCATGAGAATTGGTTTAACGCCCGATTTTTCGCCTGCTCTCCCATGGCGCGACGCTGTTGTTCACCGGTTTGGTACATTTCACGCATCGCCCGGTAAATATCATCCACGGATTCCGGGTTTACCAGTTTCGCGCCGCCGCAGTGGCCAGCGACTTCTTCCATACCACTATGGTTGGAGGTTATAACCGGCAGTCCGGCAGCCATGGCTTCCATTAACGCCAGCGGTAGTCCCTCGCGCAGTGACGGCATCACGTAAACATCCATTGCCTGTAGTAATTTGGGAACATCGGTGCGAAACCCGGTAAAAACAACTTCATTCTCTATTCCCAATTTCCTTACTAATATCTGCAGTGAATCCATCAGTGGGCCGACACCCACAATCACCAACCCGGCATTGCTATTCTCGGTGGTTAATTTGGCGAACGCATGAATTAACCTGCGGTGATTTTTAACCTCTGATAATCGCCCTACAGTGCCGAATATGATTTTTCCTTTAAGTGAATCGCAGATAACCGTTTCCGGCTGTTGCCTTTCGACCGAGAGAATATCGGTATAATCGAGCCCGTTTTGTATGGCGATAATCAGCCCCTCGCGGGTTGGGTAGTTCAAACGAGCGATGTCCTTGATACCGTAACGGGAGACGCTGACCAGGCGGGAGAGGTATTTGAATAAAATCCAGTAGTGGATTTTTCTCAAGTGCCCCACTTTCCCACTGACAATTCCATGCAAAATACCCACTACTTTAGGATTGCGTTTCGATAAGAGCGCGGCGTAAACCCCTATGGGAATAGTGCGTCGAAACTGGCACACGATAATGTCAATTCCCTTCTCGTCGATGAGCTTGGCAACTTTCCACACGGTTTTCCAACTGCGCCAGTTGATCTGTTTTTTCGGCAACCCCAGGTAGATGGTTTCCTCGGCAATATTTTCCATATCGTTATTGCCGTCACTGGCACCGCTGAGATAACAACAATAGGTAACAAACTCGTCCCTCTTTGTCTTTGCCATTTCATTGATCAACTTGGAGTTGGATCGGTAGGTTTTAAGCAGTTGAAGTACATTGGCACTCATGATGATCCCTATAACAATGCCTGTGGTGGTTCGGTTCTGATATGCAAGTCTAATTCCACAAATAAGATAAACAAAACCGTTTAATATTTTTAAAGGAGCTAACGGGGATGCCGTTGCTTCTGATCCGCATGAAGGCGGAACGGTAATCGACGCCTCTTTTAGATCTGTACAGAGCGCGTAACAACTCTTCACCGTCTCGTTTCAACATTTGGTTAAGTTGATCGCCAAGTCGTTTTGTTACGGTTGGATTTGTTGAGAGAGCCTCGGAAAGTTTTCCGGATTGGGCGATGATTTTCTTCCAGTTATCCCTGGCCCGGGAAGAGGCAACCCCGCGTAACACAGATACTGTTTGGCCACAGAACACAAACTCGCTGTGGCACAGCAGGCGTATAAACAGCTCCAGATCCTCCAGATTGGTCAAGGATTCGTTATACATTCCGTATTCCAGCATAAAACTTCTACGTACAGTAAAACCTGTGGTGTGCACGCAACTGGTATTGTGTAAATAATCTTCGAGAGTCAAGCGGTAGGCCGGTGTGTCGCTGCGGCCGTTAAGTTTCTCCGTTGTGTGTTTTTTGTCGGACTCGGTACGGCCGTAAACAACGTTGACCCCGGCTTTGAAGAATTTCATCCGGTTTTCTATCGATGATTCCAACAACAGATCATCCGAGTCGAGAAAGCAGACAAACTCTGCGTCTGTCACCTTTACACCGGCATTGCGGCTGTACGATTTTTCGCGATTCTCTTCGTTACGCAACAATACAATTTTACTGCCATAGTGAGCGTGCAATGCCTCAAACGAGCCATCGGTGGAACCGTCGTCGACCAGAACGCACTCGACGTTTGTATAGGACTGGTTCAAAACGGAATCGATCGCCGCCTTAACGACAGGCCATCTATTGTACGTTGGTATGATTACCGCGACCTTTGCTAACATTGATTTGTATTACCAAATTTATTGATTGGCATCATATACCCTCCTCCTCACATGGGGCCTGCCATGCAGCGTCGTCGCGCCCCCTGCTATTAAAAGAAGGGGGAACAAAAATTGACGCACTCTGCACACCTAAATCTCAAACGCTTTGGGTATATGTTGCCCGGTATTCTATACCCAAAGCTTTTGAAATTTGAGTAGATTTTTAGGAACGCTGGCCGGGTAATGGACATTGGGTAGTACAAGCAGTTCACAAATCTGTAGACTAATTTGAGGTGGTTGATATTTGATCGGCACGAGTTTTCAAACCATTTCCATCCAGTCATACTGACAGCGATCCCAGCCACAGGGGTTGGACTTTCAAAAACAGGGCGTTTATGCTCCCTCGCCGGGCCCTCTGTGTCAAGCAGGCTCCCGTGTTTCAAAATCGTTGTGAGTAATTCGACCTGAATGAACATAGCCTTTGCACTTTTTAAATTTTTCCCCTACGGGGGGCTCCAGCGAAATATGCGGGCAATGGCCGAGGAAGCAATAAAACGCGGGCACACTGTGACGGTTTTTTGCAGCCATTGGGAGGGTGATATACCATCAGGGGTGAAGGTGTGGTTGTTGCCGGTGAAAAAGTTGACCAATGCTGGGCGTACCAGTGCCTTTATCGGGCTGTTACTCGATACCCTGGCAGCTCAAAGCTTTGATATTGTTGTCGGCTTTAACAAAATGCCGGGGCTGGATCTGTATTACGCGGCCGACTCCTGCTTTGCCTATAAAGCCAATTACGAGCGGGGCTTTTTTTATCGCCTTTCCGGACGCACGCAAGCCTATCTTTGCAACGAGGCCGCGGTGTTTGGGGCCGATGCCAAGACCCTGATTCTGGAAGTCTCACCCCGGGAGCGGGGAAAATTCCAGCGCTGCTATAACACGCCAAATAAGCGCTTTATCACACTGCCGCCGGGTATAGCGCGTGACCGTGCACTGCCGGCCAATTTCGACGCCTTGAGAGCGGATCTGCGGCGGGAAATCGGCGCTAAGGGAAGCGACGTGCTGATGCTGGTGCTCGGTTCCGGATTTCGCACCAAGGGGCTGGATCGCGCTATCGCTGTGCTGGCGGAGCTGCGGCAAAGTAAGCTCGATGTCGCGTTGGTTGTCGCCGGGCAGGATAAAAGTCGCCCCTTCGAGCGCCAGGCGGCGCGGCTGCAGGTGCGTGACCGGGTTTACTTTCTGGGTGGGAGAAGCGACGTCTCCGCCCTTTTGCAGGCGGCCGATGTGCTCATACACCCGGCCTATAAAGAAAATACCGGCAATGTATTACTGGAGGCGATGATTGCGGGTAAACCCGTGGTTACCAGCGATGTGTGCGGATACGCGCACTATGTGATCGATGCGGCTATGGGGTATGTGGTGGAAAAGCCCTATGCCATCACGGCGTTTTCCCAGGCTGTAAAAAAGTGTATCGATACCCCCGCTGAGCACTGGCGTGAGCTGGGCAGGCGGTTTTCGATGAATGACGAAATTTATTCGCGGCCGCAGTTTGCGGTCGATGTGATGGAAACCCTGGGGTATCGGTCATGAAGCTGATACTCAATGATAAGCTGAAACACCTTTGGGCGGACAAAGATGTGTTCGCCGAGCTCCAGCGCCTGCCGGGCAGGGTGGTGCGCGATAAGGAAGGCCGCCAGACCATGCGCGTGGAACTGGCCGGTGATGTTTACTATCGCAAGCTGCACACGGGGGTGGGCTGGCTGGAAATCATCAAAAACCTGTTACAGGGCCGCCTGCCAGTGGTGGGAGCGGCCAATGAATGGCTGGCGATCAGGCGCCTGCACGAGTTGGGTGTGAGCACGCTGAACGCGGTGGGCTATGGTTGCCGGGGTGGCAACCCCGCCACGCAACAGTCTTTTCTGATCACGGAGGAATTGACCGGTACCGTCAGTCTGGCGCAATACGCGCAAGTGTGGGGGGAGAGTCGGCCGCCTTTCGCGCTCAAAAAAGCGTTGATTGAAAAAGTGGCTGAAATCACCCGTATCATGCACACCGACGGTATTAATCACCGCGATTTGTATATCTGTCATTTTCTGCTCGACATTTCTCAGGGCGATACATCCCTGCGGCCGGAAAACATCCGTCTGTTTCTCGTCGATCTGCACCGCGCGCAAATGCGTTCCCGGGTTCCCCGCCGCTGGTTGATCAAAGACCTGGCGAGTATCCACTTTTCGTCGTTGGGTATCGGTTTGACCTCGCGCGACTACCTGCGGTTTCTGCGGGTATATTACCGACAGCCGTTAAGGCAATTACTCCCCGAGCGGGAATGCTTTTTCAAACGCATAGCGCGCCGCTCCCGGCGGCTGTATCTCAGGGACCTGCGCAAAGGCTATATCCGGGAAGACGGTCGACCCGCCTGAGAACCGCGCAGGGTTCAACCCAATGCCCGCAAAATATCCCAGCAGGCGCCGATTGTGTGATAGTCGCACTTGCCGCCGGCAATGGATTTCTGCTCGGAATATTTTTTATTATCCACGGTCAATATACGGTACCAGCTACCATAGTTGTGATCGATCAGGTGTTTGTCACAGTATTGCCAGATGCGATCGTACCAGCCCCAATAGCCGGATTCGCCGCTGATAATGGCCAGCCGCGCGGCGGCGGCCATCGTTTCGGCCTGAACCCAGAAATACTTGTCGTCGTCGCAAACGGCGCCCTCGGGGTCAAAACCGTAAACAATTCCGCCGTTGATCTGGTCCCAGGCGACCGCCAGGGCGCGGTCAAACAGCGTCCTGGCGCGCTCCAGCATCCAGGGTTCCGGGCGGTGGCTGTGGAGAATCAGCAGCAGCTTGCTCCACTCGGTCTGATGCCCGGACTGAAAACCCCAGGGTTTATAAATATGTTTGGGGTCGTGTTTGTTGTACTCCCAGTCCAGCTCCAGGTGTTTGTCATAATGCTCCCATACAAGCCCGCCGGCTTTATCGGCGAGAACGACGCTGAACTGTCGCGCCAGTGTGTAGGCCCGCTCCAGATATAGCGACTCGCCGGTGGCTTCATAGGCGGCCAGCAGCGCTTCGCAGGCATGCATATTGGCGTTTTGTCCCCGATAGGGGGAAAGTTCGGACCAGTCCGGGCTCGCCTC
>JARROD010000117.1:0-11546 GCA_037384225.1 Exilibacterium sp. | reverse complement strand
CCTCACATAGGGTGAGCTATGCTCCGGTTAGAAAAATCTGCGCGCGTCCCTGAAAATACCGCTCTAAAAGGTCCTGAACTCGAAAATTTATGCAACGATAGGGTAAATGCTCGAAGCGTATTTGTAACTTCTCAATAACCCGTTCCTAAGCACAGTGTCAGGCGGACGTCCGGAGGTGGCCGGCATCATCGGCACGGAATTTCGGGCCAAATACGAAGAGAACAAACACCGGTTCGGTGGCTCCGACTGGTTTGGCGGCTTGAGCGTCTGGTCTCCCAACATCAATATCTTTCGCGATCCGCGCTGGGGCAGGGGCCAGGAAACCTACCTGCCCGCGTTCCGGGCAACGGTCGAGGAGGGCGGCGCGCATTCCGTGATGTGTGCGTATAACGCCGCCAACGATGATACAGCGAACATTGATGCAGATGCCGTCGGGATTGGATCTTGGCGTATAGAAGGGTTTGATGCCGCAAACCTTGCAAAAGGTGTGCTGGGCAACACCGGTATTGAATGTGTAAGTGGATATAAAATCCTCACCCTCGACAAGCGAAAATCTTGATCGGGGTAAAATCAAGTGTAAGAAGCCTGACATAAGGCAAATAGAGCAATTGCAGTCCTTTGCTTCGATTTCCTCCGGTGCTTCAATCTCAAATTTAACCGCACCGCAATGACAACCACCTTTGTATTTCATTTTTTAATAAACTCTCTTTGATGAAGAACGCTGTTGAAAATTAAGCGGCAACCCCTTTCTTTGGTTGCTTTTGTCCATCTGGCACCCTTAGGCCCTGTAAAGTTATTTTTTTAGTCCCAGCAGACGTTTTACCAAGGGGTCGTCATTATAATAGCGGAGGTGGCGAAGTTCTCTATACCCCAGCAACAGGTGAACGACCAGCAGTAAGACTATTGTAGCCTCACCAAAAATCGAACTCACGTCCTATGCCTGAGCACCGACATTCTCTACCCTATTGTTGCATAAATGCTGCTATAGAAGGAGCGAAGCGGTCCTGGGCCGAAAATTTATGCAACGATAGGGTCTAGTTTTATCCGTTTCTAGAATTCACTGTCGATGAGATCCAGAAACTCTTGTAAAACTCCCGTTTAGGCTACCTGTACAGTATAAAACTCGCTTTTGGCGCCATTCGCATTATTTTTTCACGCAAATCATTTCTAGAAATATATTTTTCGAAAAGCGGTATTTTTTAGTACAAATGTGGAATGAATCTCTGCGAGAATGCTTTGTGATTCCAGTCGCCATGTGAACTTGACCCACGCCACTGGCGCGTGGGATATCTGGAGCCGAAGCGGCGGCCGGGATTGCGCCAAAAACTCAAAAGACAACTTACGGATGGAAAAATAATGAATAACAGATCCCTGTCCTATCACCTGATACTAAGCCTTTTGACCTGCACCCCCGGCTTGACCCAGGCTGCCAGCGGCGAGTTTTCGACCCTGACCTATAACGTCGCCGGCTTGCCGGAACTGCTCTCCAGTGCCGAATCTGACCGCCAGTCGGCCACTGAACAGATCGGCTGTTACGTCAACGAATTCAGCTTTGTCAATGTGCAGGAAGATTTCAATTACCATGCCGCACTCTACGACACCTGCAACGACCACCCCTACCGCTCCCCCACCAGCGGCGGCATACCCTTCGGCAGCGGCCTCAACAGCATGAGCCGTTTCTATTATATGGACTGGGCCCGCGTTAGCTGGAACGACTGCAACGGCGTCGACTGCCTGACCCCCAAGGGCTTCACCCTGGCGCGGGTGCGCCTGGAGGAAGGCGTCTATGTCGATATCTATAATCTGCACGCCCAGGCCCAGGTCGAAGAGGCCGACCTCTCGGCCCGCCGCAAAAATATTTTGCAGCTGGCGGACTATATCGAATCCAACTCCACGGGCAACGCGGTAATCGTCATGGGCGACACCAATACCCGCTACACCCGCGCCGGGGACAACATGGGGGAGCTGCTCGACCACGGTTTTACCGACGTCTGGGTAAATCTAGTCCGCTACGGTAATGTGCCCGCCCCCGGCGCCGACGCCTTGGTCTGCTCGCCGCTGGTGACCAGCGCCACCTGCGAGATTGTGGACAAGGTGCTGTTTCGGGACAACGGTTACGTCGGTCTCGACGCCGTCAACTATGAGGTTAGGGAAGACGCTTACAACGCCGCGGGCCAGGCGCTTTCGGACCACCCGCCGGTACAGGCCGACTGGACCTACAACACCCCCGCCGACCGTCGTATGAGCGACCAGTGGGGCGGGCCGCACGGCACTGCGTTCAACGATGTCAGCCTGATACCGGACAACCCCCGGGTGAGCACCCTGACCCTGCGCAGCGGCTCGCGGGTCGACCGGGTCGAAATCGCCCTCTCCAACAGCGCTGTTTTTTCCCACGGCGGCAACGGTGGCAACGAAAGCTCACTGACATTGAACAGCGGCGAATATCTCTCCTCTGTCCGCCTGTGTTCCGCCAAACACAACGACCTCACCCGCATTTTTTACACGCGATTCACCACCAGTGCCGGGCGCACCCTGGCCGGCGGCAGCACCACTTCCGACTGCACCACCTACACCGCGCCGGGCGGCTGGCAGATCGTCGGCTTTCACGGCCGCTCCGGCAACGAAGTGGACAAACTCGGGGTCATCTATACGCCCACAGCGCCTTAATACGCCCCATTTCCATAACTTCTCAATACCGGAGGTAACAACCGTGGGTAGCTCAGGGTCTGGCGCGGCCAATGTGTTGGCGAGAGCCTGATCTCCCACGTCACTTTCAAGCACAGGTAGAAAACTGTTGATAATGGACGCCCCGCCGTGGGCGCAGAAAACGAAGAGCAGCTTGCGATCCTTGGGATCGACGGTTGTCATTGCGACGAGCCTCCCTTGGACTCCTGTTCACCCCCCGCGCCATAAAATTGCCTGACTCATGGTTCATTCTCAAGCGACGGCAGCTACGGAGCACATTATCTCTATCCGAACAATCTGCGGCCAAGTTGAAATATGGCAGTAATATGTTCTACAAAAACTATTATTACGCCACCAACTTCTGGCAATGTTTCCATAAAATTGGCATTTCGTTCTTAAGAATCTTGCCTCGATATTCATATTCCTACTATAAATATGTCGAGGCTTTCCGATTAATCTGCGGACACCCAGCACTGTTATGGTGTGAAGTAAGTGGAGTGATTGTGGGGAGGAGACAACCTGGATTTCGACACAGTCCGCAGTACGGATTGATTTAATAACGAATAACCCGATCAAAAACTACTTGGGAGAGAAACACGATGAAAGATTTCAAATATCCGCTGCTGCTGACATCCGTTCCACTGTGGGCGTTTGCCGCCGCTTACGCCAACGCGCAATCGACGGAGAGCAGCTCTACAGTGGGTGGCCACCATGTCCTCGAAGAAATTGCGGTGGTGGGAACCCGCCGCGAAGGTCGCTCCATTATGGATGCACCGGTACCGGTGGATGTCATCAGCGAAACCGATATGCAGGCCCAGGGCAATACCGATATGCTGGACATGCTCACCAATGTAGTGCCTTCCTATAATGTTACCCGTGAACCCATCAGTGATGCCGGCACGCTGGTGCGACCCGCCAATCTGCGCGGCATGCCCGCCGACAACACCCTGGTGCTGGTCAACGGTAAACGGCGCCACCGCGGGGCGGTGATCGGCGAATTCGTCTCCGGTATCAACAAGGGCGCCCAGGGGGTGGATATCTCACCGCTGCCCGGCATCGCCATGAAACAGGTCGAAGTGCTGCGCGACGGCGCCGCCGCCCAGTATGGCTCCGACGCTATTGCCGGGGTGCTCAATTTTGTGCTGTCCGACGATCCAGACGTGCGTCAGATTCAGATCCGTAGCGCCGAATACTTCGAAGGCGACGGCGCGATTAACGAAATCGCCGGCCTGTTTGGCACTCACCTCGGCCGCGACGGCTTCGCCACTCTGGCCTTCGAAGTCAAAGATACTGAAGCCACCAGCCGCGGCATTCAGGACCCCGGTGCCCAGGCGCTGGTGGATGCGGGCAACACCGCTGTCGCTGATCCGGTGGTGATCTGGGGCACGCCGGAGATCACCGACGACTACAAGATCTTTATCAACGCTGCGGTGGAGGCCGGGGATAACAGCGAGGCTTACGCCTTCGGTAACTTCGCCACCCGCGATACCGACGGCAGCTTTTTTTACCGCCATCCCCATGGCCGCACCGGTGTTTACAATGACGGCAACGGCAACCTGCTGGTGGCCGATCTGACTCCGGACGATGGCATCGCCTGCCCGACCATTCCCCTGGACGGTGTGGCTAACGTGCTCGACGACCCGGTCTACCAGCAACAGGTGGCCAACAACCCCAACTGCTTCGCCTTCAACGAAATGTTTCCCGGCGGCTTTACCCCACGTTTTGGCGGCAAGGTGACCGACTCCAGCTTTGTCGGCGGCTTTCGCGGCGAGCTGCCCAGCGGCATGGCTTACGACTTTAGCGCCTCGACCGGGCGCAGCAAGCTCGACTACATCATCTATAACTCCATCAACGCTTCCTATGGACCCGAGACTCCCACGCGTTTCAACCTCGGCAGCCAGGTCCAACTCGAACGCCTGGTAAACGCCGATTTCAGCTACCCTGTGACCATTAACGGGCTGGCGTCGGATCTCAACGTCGCCTTTGGTGTGCAGTACCACAAGGAACAGTTTGAAATCATCGCCGGTAATACCGAGTCCTTCGCTCCCGGCGGCTTTGAGGACCAGGGCTTTTCCATCGGTTCCAACGGTTTCCAGGGCTTTTCCGCGGATGTCTCCGGCATCTTCAAGCGCGACAGCTATGCGGCCTACCTGGATTTGGAAGCCGACATTACCGATAATTTCCTGCTCTCCGGCGCGATGCGTTTCGAAGAGTTCGACGATTTCGGCAGCACCTTCGACGGCAAGCTGGCCGCGCGCCTGGATCTGAGCGAGTGGATCAGCCTGCGCGCGGCGGCCAGCACCGGCTTCAAGGCACCGACGGTCGGCCAGAGCAATTTGCGCCGCGCCTCGACCAGCTTTGCCGATGGCCAGCTGATTGAGGCGCTGGTGCTACCGCCCACCAACCCGGTAGCAGAGTTCAAAGGCGGTGAGCAGTTGCAGCCCGAGGAGTCCACCAACTTCAGTATAGGCACCGTGATCGCCACCGGCGCTATGGACCTCACCATCGATTACTTCAAGATCAAAGTGGACGACCGCATCGCGCTGACACAGGCCGATATCACCGATGATGACCGCGCCGCGCTGGTGTCCGCGGGCAATCCGGAAGCGCAAACCATCAGCCAGATTCAATTCTTTGTGAATGACTTTGATACTGAAACACAGGGAGTGGATGTGGTTGCCACGGTCCCGGTGGAATGGACCAATGCCACTACCGACTTCACACTGGCCTACAACTGGACTGACACCAAGGTGGTCAACCGCGGTCAGACTGTCAGCGAAGCGCGCGCCGAGGAACTGGAAGACTTCCTGCCGGATCATCGGGCCACCTTCACCATCAACCACCATGCCGGTATGTGGAACGCGATGCTGCGCACCAACTATTACGGCGAGACGCTGGAATTATTGTTCAACGACGAGACATTGCCGGTGCGGACTGATTCGATCGTGCTGGTGGACGCCGAAGTCAGTGCCCAACTCAATGAAACCCTGCTGCTGGCCGTGGGTGCAAAAAATCTGTTTGACGAATACCCCGACAAACATGAATACGGTGATCAGCCCGGTTTTCTGGGTGCCATCTATCCGTTGAACTCCCCCGCGGGATTAAATGGTGGTTTCTACTATCTGCGTGCCGACGTGCAATTTTAAACATCGCTGTTCGGGAAAGTGCCACAAGCACTTTCCCGTTACAACTTATATCGGCGACATGAAACTCCAATCTAAGTCAGAAATTCGAGGGGATTTTTCTCCCTGAAATTAGAATACAGTCCATCAGGATTTTGCCCGCTTCGATTTTTCAGGCTCGGTTTCGATGCGGTCGACTGCGGGACAATGGCTGCATAAACGCTGTAGTTAATAACTGTAGTTAATAACTGTAGTTAATAGCTGTAGTTAATAGCTGTAGTTAATAAATGTAGTTAGCAATTGTAGTTAGCAATTATAGTTAACTGCTGTAGCGGCGGTCGCAGATAACCCGATCTTTTTAGAGTGATACCGACAATGATAATTGCCATTTTTTCCTGTTATTTTGTGCTTATGCTGGCAATCGGCTACTGGGCTTGGAGCAGCACCAAAAACCTGGACGACTTCATCTTGGGTGGTCGCAGTCTGGGCCCCTTGCCCGCAGCCTTGTCGGCCGGCGCTTCCGATATGAGTGGTTGGCTGCTCCTCGGCCTGCCGGGGTTTGCCTATATCGCCGGTCTCGAAGCTGTGTGGATGGGTTTGGGACTGTTCCTGGGAACCTGGGCCAACTGGCGGTTTATGGCCGCTCCTTTGCGACAGGCTTCCGAGCGCTACAATGCGCTGACATTGCCGGACTATTTCGCCAACCGCTATCCGAAAATGGGCGCCGGGCTGCGTTTTTCCTCGGCCGCGTTAATTCTCCTGTTCTTTCTCTTTTATACCAGCTCCGGTTTGGTGGCGGGCGGAAAGTTGTTTGAAAGCGTGCTCGATGTGGATTACGAAGTGGCGGTAACACTCGGCCTGGTATCGGTGGTCGCCTATACTTTGTTCGGTGGTTTTCTTGCGGTAACCTGGACCGACGTCATCCAGGCGCTGTTGATGCTGGGAGCGCTTATTGCACTCCCTGTGATTGCCCAGCAAGAGGCGGGCTTCGGGGAAATGCTCACCACTGTCGAGAGTCTCAACCCGGCCTTGTTGAACCCTTTTACCGATGCCGCCGGCACGCCGATCGGCGTGATCTCCATACTGTCTCTAATGGGCTGGGGACTGGGATATTTCGGTCAGCCACACATCTTGTCCCGTTTTAAAGCGATCGAATCGACCGACAAGGTGCCGGGTGCGAAAAAAATAGCCGTAACCTGGACTTTTCTATCGCTGGCCGGGTCCCTGTTTATTGGTTGGTCGAGTATTTCCCTGATTGAGCAGTCCGACGGTGATCATGAGAAAGTGTTTATCGAGTTGATCTACTTGTTGACGCATCCCGCCGTCGCCGGAGTACTGCTCGCCGCCATCCTGGCGGCTATCATGAGTACGGCGGATTCACAGTTGCTGGTGGCGTCATCGGCGCTGTCGAATGATATGTATCGAATCTTGAAGACAAATGCCACTCCGCGACAACTGATATGGGTCGGGCGTTTCGCCGTCATTATGGTGGCCGTGTGCGCCTGGTTTTTGGCGCTGCGACCGGACAGCTCTGTGCTGGCACTGGTCAGCTATGCCTGGGCCGGTTTCGGCGCCGCCTTTGGGCCGGTGTTACTGCTCTCATTGTATTGGAAACCATTAACGGCCCGCGGTGTAATGGCGGGCATGATTACCGGCGCCGTCACAGTGGTAATCTGGAAAAATCTTTCCGGCGGTATATTCGATCTGTACGAAATCGTTCCCGGTATTTTGTTGAGCACAGCCGCCGGTGTTGCCGCCAGCCTTTGGGGCACCGATCAACTTTCACAGTGTGCTGTCGACGACAGCAGTATACAAAGGGGTCACTAAGATACAGCGACAGCACACGGCTTCCAGGAACATTACTTCCGGCAGCTCCACCATCGCAAGCCGACGCGCGGAATGGCGGAAACGGCGCGCGTTGGCGTCGGGAGGGAACAACGCCGCGCCGCCTTCGTGAAGGCGATAAGCCTTAATGGCCTCGAATATTTCCTGTGCGTAGTGGAATACCAAAATTGAGCACGGCCCTGAAAATGCTGCTATAGAAGGAGCGAAGCGGTCCTGGGCCGAAAATTTATGCAACGATAGGGTAGAGCTGCATGAGGCCCGATCTTCGCCTCATACCAACCGCGCTCCGGCGTGTAGCGGATCGTCGCAATGTGATTGGTGAAAACTTTTCCAAATACTGGATTTTGAAGAAGGTGTTCGCGTTCATTTGCCGAGACGCGGGCTGGATTTATTCCGTGCCCGTTCCAGTTCCTTAGGACATACAAGCGATTCAACTGTAGTGAATCGCGGACCAGAATACATTTAATTAGTTTACGGGCGGTGAGTAGAAAAAATTTCGTTGCTGCGGATCGATTGTTGTAAAAACCTGTTGTCAAAATCTGGTTTTACCGCATCGTTGAGAAGCATTATTTGCCTGATTGAATCAGTGTCAATTTTTGCTCACTTGTCGCACATGTAACAGTAATTTCCTTCCTTACTAATTGAATGAATCTATGCGAGAGTGTAGCTACTACCGATAATTGGTATATTGCTAGTGAACATATTCTTTATCCCCATTCAGGGCTCCGTAATCAACAATAGGGGATTTAAAGTTTTTCTCGTCTGAAGCAGGAATTTCAAACTAGTTTACTGTGAGCGAAAAAAGTTGCACTGCTGCGGATCGATTGTTGTAAAAATCTGCTGTCAAAATCTGGTTTTACCGCAGCGTTGGGAGGCATTATTTGCCTGATTGAATCAGTGTCAAATTTTGATCGCTTGTCGCGCATGTAACAGTGATTTCCATCCTTACTAACAGAATGAATCTATGCGAGAGTGTAGCTACTACCGATAATGGATATAGAGAATATATTGCTAGTGAACATATTCTTTATCCCCATTCAGGGCTGCGTAATTAACAGTAGGAGATTTTCTGATGCCGATTGCATGCTTGCAGACAGAACGAACAGCATTACTTAAAACCGAATTAATCAGCAAAAAACCTATAATAAAAATACATAAATTTAAAATACACAAAATTATATCAAGAAGAATACTGCGCGCATTGGGTCTTTACATCACTATCTGTTCGCCGTTGGCCGCGGGCTCCTTTATTACCTTCGAAAGCGGCCAGGTGCGACCGCTGGCGCTGTCGAGCGACGGCAGCAAACTGTTTGTCACCAATACGCCGGACAACCGGCTGGAAATTTTCAATGTTGCCAATGAGGGCCTCAGTCTGGCGGCTTCGGTGCCGGTGGGTCTGGAACCGGTTGCTGTTGCCGTGCGCAACGACGGCGAAGTGTGGGTGGTTAATCACTTATCCGATAGTGTCAGTATTGTCGATGTCAGCACTGCCATACCGCAAGTGAAGCGCACGTTGCTGGTGGGCGACGAACCCAGAGATATTGTCTTTTCCGCCAACGACCGCGCCTTTATCACCACCGCCCGCCGCGGCCAGCAGCGCACCGATCCCTCAATCGCCGGTGTGCCCGGCGCCGGCGATCCGCTGCTGACCACGCCGAGCACACCGCGCGCCGATGTCTGGGTTTTCGACGGCGCTAATCCGGGCGCCGGCGTTGGCGGCACGCCATTGAAAATTGTCGAGTTGTTCGGCGATACGCCGCGGGCGCTGGCAGTGAGCCCGGACGGCAATACGGTATTTGCGGCAATTTTGTTTTCCGGCAACCAGACCGCTGGTGTCAGCGAAGGCACGGTGTGCGATCACGAGGAAGCGCCCTGCGATGTCAAAGGTCAACTCGTGCCCGGCGATATCGCCGGCCCGAAAACCAATGCCAACGGTGATCGCGCGCCGCGCACCGGTATTATTGTCAAACAGGACCCGCAGACCAATCAGTTTATCGATCCGGAAGGGCGCGACTGGACCGATGTGGTTAAATTCACGTTGCCGGACAGGGATGTTTTCGCCATAGATGCCACCAGCCTCAATGAGGTGGAATCTTTTCAACATGTGGGCACCACCCTGTTCAACATGGTGGCGAATCCGCAGAGCGGTGCGCTTTACGTGTCCAACTTCGAAGCCAACAATTTTGAATTATTTGTCGGCGCGGGCAATTTTGGCGGCAGCACGGTGCAGGGGCATCTGGCCGAAGCACGGATTACGGTGATTAAAGACGGTCAGGTATTGCCGCGGCATTTGAACAAGCATATCAATTACGATATCACGCCCGCGCCCCCCGGCACCAAAGAACACAGTCTGGCGATGCCGCTGGAAATGGTGGTTTCCAATGATGGGGCGCTGTTGGCGGTGGCCGCCTACGGATCCAGTAAAATCGGTATTTTCGATACCGCGGAGATTGAAAATGACAGCTTCGATCCCGAGCAGACCAGCGCCAATTATATCGACGTCTCGGGCGGCGGCCCCAGCGGCCTGGCACTGGACGAAACCCGCAATCGACTTTATGTGTTGACGCGCTTCGATAATTCCATCTCGATCGTCGATATGGAAAGCCGCCAGGAAATTGAACACATCGCCATGTTCAACCCGGAACCTCGGAGTGTGGTCGAAGGCCGGCCCTTTCTATACGATGCCCAGTTGAGCTCCTCCACTCGATATTTTGCTGGTAGGTGGCAGTTTTGTCGTCGATAACCTCAACGGCACCGGGGAGGTGGATGACTTCCATCCCATGAAGGGGCCCATGACAACCCAGGCACTGCGTGGACTGGTCAACGCGGGCGCCATGGAATGGCGCGGTGACAGGGCGACCGGGTTTTTCGGCGATGATTTAAGTGAGGATGCACCGTTTGACAGCGAGTTGAATTTTAACAATTTCATTGTAACTTTTACCGGTTTGTTGGGAAGAGAGGAAATCCTTTCAGAAAGTGACATGCAGAAATTTACCGACTTCGCTCTGCAGGTTACCTTACCGCCCAACCCGGTACGCGCGCTCGACAATAGCCTCAACCGGGCCGAGGCGCGCGGTAAAGAGTACTTTATGGGCTGCGACGACAAGGGTCTGGTTATCTGTAACAGCGAAGGCTTTCCCGTTGTAGGTGAGCATCGCTCAGACGGGGTGCCCCTGATTCCCGGTCTGGGTTTTACTTGTGAAGGCTGCCACACCCTGGATCCGGCCCGGGGCTTTTTCGGCACCGACGGCAGCCCTGCCTTTGACGAGCTCAACCAGACCATGAAAGTTACCCAAATCCGCAATACCTATACCAAGGTCGGCATGTTCGGTAACCCTCCAGCCGCTGATGTCAACACATTCGACAATGAGTTCAAGGGCGAACAGATTCGCGGTTTCGGTATGTTCCACGACGGCGGCATCGATACCATTGAGCGCTTTATGAACGGAGAGGTATTCAACGAAGATTTCTTCGGTACCGTGGGGTTCTTTGGCGGCGACCCGCAACGCCAGGATATCGAAGCCTTTATGCTCGCGTTCGATAACGACCTGGCGCCGATCACCGGCCAGCAGGTTACCCTCGAAGGGGAGGGTAGCGCCGATGTTAATAATCGCATCGACCTGTTGATCGAGCGCGCCGAGGCCGATTACCCGTCGCAGATTCTCGGCGCCGGCGCCAAGGAATGTGAACTCGTTGTCAAGGGTGTCATTGAAGGCGCCCCGCGAGGCTGGTTATTTGACGCCGATGCCGGCAATTTCCGCAGTGACCGCACCGATGAATCGCCTTTCAGTGACAGTGAGCTGCGCGCTATCGCCGCCGTACCCGGCCAGGCGCTCACTTACACCTGCGTGCCTTTCGGCTCCGGCGAACGCATCGCCCTTGACCGCGAACTGG
>JARROD010000116.1:0-10118 GCA_037384225.1 Exilibacterium sp. | reverse complement strand
GCGTTCCGTAGTGACTGTTGCTTTATTGCCTGTATCTCTCGCCATGGCTCAGTCCGACCGGTTGAGATCGGTCAGCAAGGCCTATTCAGCTTGTCTCAAACATGCCGCTGAGGCTGAAAAAATCAGAGCCAAACCTGATATCAACCGCATAAAAAATGCCTGTAAAGATGAATATCGCGCATTGGCCAAAATGATTCCGGCGAAAGAAGAAGATCAAATAATGACCATGATTGAACAAGGCTTAAAAAAGGAATTGAAGCACTGAAGGGTGGAGCCGTCCCTACCGCAAAGGTTGTGCCCCCTTATTACGCGCGGGTTCGTCAATTGCCAATTTAACAATTCCGGGGGGATCAAAAGTGGAAAAGCGGTTTATCAATGCCCAACAACTGCTGGATGATTCATTCAAACTGGCGTTGAAAATCTATGAAAGCGGTTACCGTCCGGACTATATTGTCGGGGTCTGGCGTGGCGGCGCGCCGGTGGGTATAGCCGTGCAGGAGTTATTGGACTTTTTGGGTGTTGAAACCGATCATATCTCCATTCGTACGTCATCCTATACGGGCATAGGTGAAAGAAGCTGCCACGTCAGAGTGCACGGGCTCAACTACATCGTGCGGCGGGTCAACTCGGAGGACTCGGTGCTTATCGTTGACGATGTTTACGATACCGGTTTGAGTATTCAGCAGGTAGTCACTGACATCAAAGCGATTTGCCGCAAAAACGCGCCTGAAGTCAAAGTTGCGACTCCCTACTTCAAACCGGCAAACAACAAATCCGATGGCGTACCGGATTTCTATATCCACAAAACGGATCAATGGCTGGTGTTTCCCCATGAATTGCATGGGCTCACTGTCGAAGAAATACGTGAGCACAAACCGGAGCTTGCCGAGTTAAATGACGAATTGATAAAGCTGAAAGCTAAGTAACCTAAAAACCAAGTAATCTAAAAACCAAGTAATCGAAAAACACTGGGCCAGCCGTTTTGAGCCCCACGGGCACCCCCACGAGCACATTTATTGGTGATAGGGGTAGCCTGTGAGATAGGGGCATCTCTGTTCTCTTGTGGAGTTACCTGCCCAATACTTTATACCCTTGTGGGGTATCTATTCCTGATGTCTTCCCTTGTGAGGTCTGACTGAACTGGCAACAGGCTGGGAGGCTGGTGGCCTTTTATCTAAATAAGGTTTCAGAGTCTTTGAATAGGGTCGTTCCCCACTGCCCGATGACTCCCAGTCAGTATAAAACATAAACATGAGGGAATGATTGCAAATATCCTCCAAATTGGTATGCTTGCTTACATAAGTATCTATATTAAGCTCAGTTAGTGAAGTAATTATCTAATATTAATGAATTATACGATAAATATCGCAAGTGCAGCTTATGAAACTTGATCGAACCGATCGCCGTATATTGGAACTGATGCAAAAAGATGCGCGTATCAGCAACCTTGAATTGGCTGAGCGAGTGGGGCTGTCCCCTACCCCCTGTTCACGCCGGGTTAAACGGCTGGAGGAATCCGGCATTATCGATCGCCACGTTACACTGTTGAACCAATCCAAGCTCGACTTAAAGCTAACCGCATATGTCGGTATCAGCATGGACAGGCATACACCGGACCGATTTGAACGCTTCGAGCAGACGGTTAATGGCTTTCCCGAGGTCATGGAGTGCAGCATCGTTACCGGCCAGTCTTCGGATTATCTGCTCAAGGTGGTGGTGTCGGACATGGAGTATTACGAAGCATTTCTGCTGGGAAAACTCACTCGAATAGACGGTGTTACCGGTGTGCATTCCAGTTTTGTACTGCGTAAAGTCATCGATAAAACTGAGCTGCCACTGGAGCAGGTGGTACACTGAAGTAAGGACCGTGCACGAAATAACAGCTACTGAGGAGCGACAATGACTGGGGACAACAGCTATTTACAGCTCGATCACCTGCTGGACAATCTGCAGGTCGAACAACTCGATACCTGCCTGTTTCGCGGCTTTACCAAAGTACAGCGTGTTCCACGGGTGTTTGGCGGGCAGGTTTTGGGGCAGTCGGTCAATGCTGCCTCCCGCACTGTGAGCAGTGATCGAAGCATACATTCGCTGCACTCCTATTTTCTGCGACCGGGAAACCCAAAGCGAGCCATCATCTACGATGTTGACCCCATTCGTGACGGCGGCAGCTTTACCACCCGGCGCGTCGTTGCCAAACAGGACGGCAAAGCTATCTTCAACGCATCGATGTCGTTCCACAAGCGCGAACAGGGTTTTGAACACCAGATACAAATGCCTACAGGCGTGCCTGATCCGCAAACCCTAGCGTCTGAGCTGGAATACTGGCAACCGTGGTTCAGGGATCATCCCGAGCGCTGTCCCATTGACCTTGGCCAGTATCAGGCAATTGACGTCAGGGTCATCGGGCGCCGGGATCTGGATAACCCGAAACCAGAACAACCGGTACGGGGTATATGGCTGAAAACCAGCGCTGCGCTGGAAAATGACCTGGCTATCCACCGGGTGGTACTGGCCTATATTTCCGATATGCATTTTATGGGAACCGCGCTACGTCCCCATCCGGTTGACTTTATGTCGCCGGGATTCCAAGGGGCCAGCCTTGACCACGCGATGTGGTTTCACTGCGATTTTCGTATTGACGAATGGCTTTACTACCATATGGACAGTCCCTGTGCGGCCGGGGCTCGGGGCTTTAACCGTGGCAGTTTTTACACACGTGATGGCCGGCTTGTGGCGTCGGCGGCCCAGGAAGGGCTTATGCGCCTGCTGAAAAGCGACACCTAAAATATATGGTTATTTTTATTGAGAGGCATTGCCTATCTCATTATGCTAACAGCTTTTGTGCAGATAGCGGTGTTGCGAACGTGGGATAACAATGGGTGTGAATTTTGATTACATAGCCAATCCTTATGTGGAGTTGTTGATCGATACAGCAACTGCCGCCGGATTGGATAGGGAAATACTGTTGCAGACGGCACAACTGGATGCGAGTGACCTTGCTACTATTGGCGGTGTCACGGCTTTACCCAAGTTCTGTAGCCTTATCGATATCGTGACTGAACGCAACCCCTCTATTGGGATCGAGTTTGGACGCACGGTGAATATTACGATCTCAGGAAAGGTGGCGGAGTTGCTGATGAGCGCCGCAACCCTATGGGATGCCGGTATGTATGCATATCGTTTTTTACCGCTGATGGATTTGCCGGTGTCGGTGGATATAAAACAGGTCGATTTCAGAATTGTCGCCGGGCTTCGATTTTCACCTTACTGCAAGGCAGTTTCCCGCCGGCGTTTTTTTGCTGAATTTAATCTGGTTAGTTGGTTGCAACATATTAAGTGTCTCATTCGCGACGATTACCAGTTTGAGCGGCTTGAGTTGGATTTTGCCAAACCTTCTTATGGCAACAAATACGAAAACATTTTCGCCTGCCCCATCCACTATAACTGTAATGAGAACAAAATATTTTTCTCTAGACATTCACTTAATAAACCGGTTGTCAGCGCCAACCCTGCCGTTGAAAAATTGGTGCGCACCAGTTGCACAGAAATGTTAAAAAAGAAATTTAATGGCTGCGGAATTTCTGATCAAATAAGTCAGTTATTATTATTGAACGATCGTATTCGCACTCTGGAGCAGGTTGCCTCACAGCTCAACTTGGCTACTCGCACAGTACGTAAACGGCTGCACCAGGAGAATTCATCTTTTCGCCATATCTTACAGTGTGTCAAGCAGGAGCGGGCCTGCAGCTTTCTCAACAACCGGCATAAAACGGTTGGCGAGGTGGCCCGGCTGCTGGGATACAATGATACAGCGAATTTTCGCCGCGCCTTTAAATCCTGGATGGGGATGTCTCCTTCGGCTTACGCTAAGAAAGGGGGGGCTGCGAATAGGCCCTCTGTTTAGGGGCGTGCACGACCTTTAGTAGCGCAATGCGGTATTTGACGTTCGTGCGGGTGACAATGATTGCGATAATAGGCGGGGGTTATATTCGTCCATTTCTTAAACGCCCGGCGAAAGTTAGCCACGTCGCTGAAGCCGACAGCATGGGCTACTGCTTCCATTGTCAGGCGGTGCTCACGCAGCAGTAACTTGGCATTGGTTTTGCGCAATTCATCGAGCAGTAGCTGGAAACTCAATCCTTCGTTGAGTAACTGTCGGCTTAGCGAGCGGCTGGAAATATCGAGCTTGCCGGCAACTTCGCTCAGGTTTGGAGGGTTGTGCAGGCGCTTGAGTAATAACTTCGCGACCTGTTGGGCGATACTGGATTGTCTGTGCAGTCGGCTTGAAAGCTCCTGGCACAAGGGGTCGGTTATTTTTTTCGCCGAAGGGCTGGCGTATTGAATGGGGGCGTTCATTAGTGCTTTGTTGAATGCAACACAATTTCTCCCGGCGTTTGAAATCACTTCGCAGCCAAAGTAATCGGCGAGGACCTTATTGTCCTCGGCAGTCTCTAAATTTAAACAGATTTTTTCGAACCGAAATGCGCCGCCGACCAGATAGCGCCCGTTGTGAAAGACACAGCTGATGACTGAGTAAAACAATGCTCTTATATGTTTGGCGGATAACAGGGGTTTAAAAGGTTCATCCACCACCAGAAGTTCTCTGTCCGATTCGGTCTCGAGAGAAATAGTGGTGGGGACTCCCAGCGTCGATCGGTATTTAAGCGCCAGTTGGAACGCTTCCCGGCAAGTCTTGCAGCTCAATAACCCCAATCCGAGAGTACCGAGTGCGCTGATGTTGAGCTGCTCTCCCAGTGGCAAGCAGACTTCGGCTACCGGATGGTGATCTATGGCGGCGCAGCACAGGCGTAGATAAGCTCTATAGGAGATCCGGTTGTCGGCGTTTTGCAGTTCACTGGCGTCAATTCCAGCTTTTTTGAGGAGCGTCGCGCTATCGTTGCCGGCAGTTTCCATAACGGCGAGCAGGGTTGCCACCATGGTCGCTGCCACCGTATGGTCATCGCTGGCTCCCAATAACCAGTCGGGAATGTTCAGCGATTCTAACGCCATAAATACATCCTGAGTTTTACGATTATTAGAACCGGAATGCTGATTCAAAATTGGTTTGCCATCTCATTTCTTTATTATATAGAACTAATTTATTTTTATTAGTCAGAAGTTTCAAAGCGTAAGCGCAGATTACCCTGCCTGTCTACTTGCGCAGTCCAGTTTGTTTCCACCAGGGTGGTGGCGATTTGCTCACAGATGAGCGCAGGTCCACGGATCTGGCAGCCAGCGGGTAGTTGCTCTCTCTGGTAAATGACCGTGGTGCCGACACCATAGAGTTCCGCCGTTGAAACGGGGTCGATAGGTGTGGTTGCCGCTGGACGCTCGGGAAGTACAACGGTGGCTGCATCAGCGACAACGCGCAGGCGCAGATTGATCAGATCCACAGGCATATCCAATCGGTGTCCATAGCGCAGCTCGTGTGCCTTGTGAAAATCAGCCCGCGCCTGGGAAATATCGGTAAAAGGGATATTCAATGTGTAGCTTTGGCCCCGATAGCGCAGGTCGAGGCTTGGTTGCAGCGTGATAGCCTGAGCTGTCACCCCCTCTTCCAGCAGCTGTCGCCGGCCCTCTTTTTGCAGCTGTTCCAGGTGTTCGAGCAGATGTTGCTGCAGTCGCTTTTCATCAATTTCATTCAATGGACCCGGCAAGGTGCGTGACAGTTGACGTTCCCTGGGGGCGACCAGCATACCGAGGGCGGACAATACTCCTCCGTATACCGGCACCAGCGCCCGGTTCATCCGCAAGGCTTGGGCCAGTGCACAGACGTGTAAACCGCCGGCGCCGCCAAAGCAGCACAGCTGAAAATCCTTGGGGTCGTGGCCGCGCTGTACAGAGATAACTCTCAGTGCGCGGATCATGTGTTCGTTGGCGATGTCGATAATACCCTGTGCCGCTTGTTCCAAACTCAGTCCCAATGGGGAGGCAAGCCTGGACACGGCGGTTTGCGCGGCCTCCCGGTCCAGTATCATGGTTCCGCCGAGGAAGTTGTCCGAGCGCAGACGCCCCAGAACTACATTGGCATCGGTGACGGTGGGTTCGCCCCCGCCTGCACCGTAGCAGGCGGGGCCAGGGTCTGCGCCCGCCGACTCCGGTCCGACTTGCAGCAATCCCCCGGTATCGAGATAAGCAATGGAACCACCGCCGGCGCCTATGGTATGCATATCCACCATGGGCACAGCCACAGGATAGGGACCCAGGCGACCCTCGTTGGTCAGGCGTAATTCGCCTTCGATCAGAGCGACGTCGGTGGATGTGCCCCCCATATCGAAGGTCATTAATTTTTCCGTATTGCAAATCCGCCCGATAAATTTTGCCGCGGCCAGTCCACCGGCGGGCCCGGAGAGTAACAGGTTAACGGCACGCCGGCCGGCCTGGCGGGCGTCTATAGTGCCGCCGCTGGATTGCATTATTCCCAGGGGCGAAGGTTGAACGCGTTGTTGCAGGTGTTCGATATAGCGTTGTACCAGGGGACCCAGATAGGCGTTGAGCCAGGTGGCGACACCGCGTTCATACTCTTTATACTCCGGCAGTACAAATGAAGAGCGCGAGGTAAATACACCCTTGGGCATTGCGGCCTCAATGCGTTTCTCGTCACTGCTGTCGAGAAACGAGAACAGTAGGTTGATTGCCACTGCATCGGGGTTGAGCGCTTCGACTTCGCGACGCAATCGATCGAGATCCTTTTGCTGCAATGGCTCGATAACCTCCCCGGTGGCGCTCAGGCGGCAGTTCGCCTCCAGGCACAAGTCTGCGGCTACCGGTGTAGGGCGGGGAGAGGGCTGGAGATTGTAAAGTTCGCGCCGGGTCTGGCGGCCGATGCTCAGCATATCTTTAAGGCCGCGATTGGTGATGAAGACGGTTCTGGCACCCTTGCCTTCCAGCGTGGCATTGGTTGCAATCGTGCTGCCGTGAATAATGATAAGCTTGCCACTGGCGACTTCAGGCGTTAATCCCAGTTCCTCGATACCGCGTACAATGGCCTGTTCCGGTTTCTGGGGCGTGGAGAGAACTTTGTGTATACGGACTTTGTTTGTCGCACAGTTCAAAAGTACAAAATCGGTAAAAGTGCCTCCGGTGTCAACACCGAGTATTAGCTTGGGCGAGGGGCGCATAGTTAAATCAGCGATTGCTTCAAAGGGTTTACAACATCGTTCGTATAGTTCAGGTTATTGTAGAAGAGTGTGCCTATAGCAGCCAGACCGAAACAGTGTGGATCGGTAAAATATAGGATTTGAGGAATTTTTTACAGAGTTTAACCTATGCCGGAGCTGCCGGAAGTCGAAACCACTCGTCGTGGAATAGAGCCGCATATCGTTGGCCGCTTGGTGGCAACCGTGAGCCTCCGCCAGACACAACTGCGTTGGCCGGTGCCGAGCCAGTTGCCGCAATTGTTACATCGGCGCAAGTTGTTGCAGATAACGCGCCGCGGTAAATATCTGCTGCTGCGGTTCGAGCATGGACACGCGTTGCTGCACCTGGGTATGTCCGGCAGTCTACGTATCGTCGCCGCCGATGCCCCTCCACAGAAACATGATCATATCGATCTCATTTTTAATCACGGCTTGGCCCTGCGCCTCACAGATCCGCGCCGTTTTGGCGCTTTATTGTGGACACAGGAGCCGCTGGAGCAACATCCGTTGCTGGCGAATCTGGGACCTGAGCCATTGTTGGATGAGTTCGACGGTCATTATTTGTACCAGCGTTCCCGCACCCGCAGGCAGTCGATTAAAAGCTTTATCATGGACAGCTCAACGGTTGTCGGCGTGGGAAATATTTACGCCAATGAATCTTTATTTATGGCCGGTATTCGCCCTTCGCGGGCGGCGGGAAAGGTATCCCTCACGCGATATGAGAGTTTGGTCA
Organism: Exilibacterium sp.; assembly: GCA_037384225.1. GTDB lineage: Bacteria > Pseudomonadota > Gammaproteobacteria > Pseudomonadales > Cellvibrionaceae > JARROD01. The sequence goes on along the minus strand of JARROD010000116.1, from coordinate 2,243 downwards.
AGCATATTAAAGCGGTTTTGTGCCAAGCTATTGACCGCGGTGGGACTACGTTACGGGATTTTGTTGGCAGCGATGGCAAACCGGGGTATTTTAAGCAGGAGTTACAGGTATATGGCCGTGGCGGAGAGCCCTGTGCTAGCTGTCGTAAACCTCTAAAGGAAGTGCGCCTTGGGCAGCGCTCGACAGTATACTGTACGTCTTGCCAAAGCTAACTCAGGGTCAAATAGTATTGCCGGTCTGGCAGATTATGGCTGTGAAACAGCGCATGGGATGTTGCGTTCATTGTTGGTTAGTATAGGCTTGGTTTGTAGCTTCTCAATAACCCGGGTAATTGAGAAGTTACCTTGGTTTTGTGTACAAGGTTGTTTTTCCGGTTTTCACCTGTTAATTGTTAATGGCAGCGTTATCTGACGCATGATCTACTGGGCTAGAATATAATCAGCTCTGTGAAATAGTATTTGAAGGCGTGGGAAATCAGGTGTAGTGGAGAAGCGGTTATAAATAGTATTGACAAACGACGTGTAATTACGGTGTATACGGGTTTTCAGTTTGAGGAGGTGATGTGGTGATGAGTCGTTTTATGTGGGGCAGGATTTTGATTATGGCCTTTGCCCTGGCACTGTGTAATCTTAGCTATGCCGATGGCTATACTGAGACCCAGGCGTCCAATGCAGTCAAAGAAAATCCCTCTGCGCTCGCCATGGCTGTTGATTTGGTTGCCGTGCGTCCAGTCATGTTCACGGTAACGGTGGCGGGCTCAGCCCTTTGGTTGGTATCACTGCCCTTCTCCGCCGCCGGAGGCAATGCTATGAAAGCCGCGGACACGCTGGTAGTGGGCCCGGCTATGACAACTTTTGTACGCTGCCTGGGGTGTACCAAAAACGGCTACGCAAAATAACCAAAATGAATCGGGCTGTTGCCAGCCCTTAAAAATTTTGTGGTTTTCTCCCGGTGTTGCTGAATAACACGCTACATTGCAACGCCGGTTTGCGGCCTTTCCTGTACTTACATTGGCTAAAGTCAAGGCGCTGCCATGGAGTCAGGAAAACTTTTCCTTGAGCGCCTGCTGGATCAAGGGAGGGACAAATTTGCTAACATCGCCGCCCAATGAGGCAATTTCTCGCACCAGGGAAGATGATATATAAGATAGGTGTTCGGCGGGTGTAAGAAAGAGACTCTCCATTTGCGGCGACAGCGCACGATTCATATTGGCGAGCTGAAACTCATATTCAAAATCGGATACCGCCCGCAACCCCCGCACAACACCGTGTGCCCTCTTATTTTTAACAAAATCCGCCAGCAGTACATCGAAGCCGCAGATTTCCACGTTGCTCAGATGACTGAGGATCAGTCCGCACTGGGATACGCGTTCGTCCAGGGAAAATAACGGGTTTTGTTTAGTGCTGGCGGCAACGGCGACAATGACGTGGTCAAACAGCCTGCAGGCCCGCTCCACGAGGTCAATATGACCGTTGGTAATCGGGTCAAAAGTACCGGGGTATACGACTCGTTTCATAGCTATATTCCGTTAAAACTCTAGTCTTTGGCTCAGATAGTAACCAATTTAAGCGGTTAGAACAAAACTGCATTTAAAAACTTCTCCAGGGGGTCAATCTGTTGTTCCTGCTCCCGTTTTCCGGTAGTAGAGCCGGAAGCTGATTTGTCCGGCCTGTTTTTCCCGGTGTAGATACCAGTACGCAGGCACCTGGAGAGGTGCTTGTCTGGGGGTTTCAAGATAGATGGCTGTTTCTGCCGCCATTAACCCGGAATTCTCCAGTGCCGCCATTGTGCCCTGCCACAGTTGCATTTGAAACGGTGGATCGATAAATATGACGTCAAAAGGCTTATTTTGTAGGGGGGTGGCATCGGCCAGCCATGTCAGCGCGTCCGCTTCCACTACCCGTCCCCGCTCACAGTTCAGGGTTTTCAAATGACTGCGCAACTGCCTGGCAACCACTGGGTGTTTGTCTATCATTACAACTTCGGCGGCTCCGCGGGACAGCGCCTCCAATCCCAACGCGCCGGCGCCGGCGAACAGATCCAGACAGCGCGAGTCCGGAATTTCGGCGGCCAGCCAATTAAACAGTGTTTCCCTGACTCTGTCGCCGGTGGGGCGTAAACCTTCGATCACTGGAAAAGAGAGTTTCCTGCCCCGCCATTGACCGCCGATAATGCGCAGGGTGCTCGCCGCGCCGGGGGCTGGTGTTTTTGTGGCGATTTTTTTGTTCCCTGGGGGGAGTTTG
>JARROD010000115.1:22692-30833 GCA_037384225.1 Exilibacterium sp. | reverse complement strand
AAAAAAGCCGCCAGCACCGCTATGAATCTTATGTACCGCTATGTGGATAATTTTGAACTGCTCAACAAGATGTCGCGGCTGGCCCGGGAGGAATTGCGCCATTTCGAACAGGTGTTGGCCATCATGCAAAATCGAGGTGTCCAATACCCCCAACTCGCCGCCGCCCGCTATGCGGCGGAGTTGCGCAAGCCTATTCGCACCCATGAGCCGGCCAGGTTAGTCGATACTCTGATAGTCGGCGCTATTATCGAGGCGCGTTCCTGTGAGCGGTTTGAAAAACTGGCCCCTCATCTCGACCCGGAACTGCAGAAGTTTTATCTGTCGCTGCTCAAATCCGAATCCCGCCACTTTGAAGACTATCTCAGCCTGGCGCGGCAGGCGGCAGGGGGGGAGTGTATAGAGTCGCGGGTCGCTGATTTTCTGTTGTTGGAAAAACAACTGGTAGAGGCGCCGGACGTAGCGTTTCGCTTTCACAGTGGTCCTGTCCCTTGATGTCAAATTTGACAGGCACGTGGGTAACCGCACCAACCAGTCTTTGAATGACAGGGTAGCCGCCATGACTGTAACTCTTGTTTTTGTAAATTATTAGTCACAGTCAAGGCCATGTTGATTATTGCGTCAAGTTATCGCTAATATAAGCCATAAACTCAGCCACTCCGACTTTTTGATCCGCATCGACGCGCTGCGATATCGGGTCCTGCGCAAGGTTTTCAGACCAGGTTTTGAGCCGTTCAGACTCATCCAACGGATCCCAGTCGTAGATGTTTTGGCCAACCATTTGCGCCAACGACAAAACGTAACGTACAACGATATCGGCGTAGGTCAGTTGTTGCCCACATAGATAAGGTGTGTATTGTGAAAGCTGATCCAACCCCTGAATGCCTTTTATTATCAGCGCTTTTGCCTGCTCGAAGGCCTCCTCTGAGCGCGGTGCCTTGAGCAATATCTCGGGCAGATGGCGGCGTGCCGGCAGTTCCACATAGAGTTCCGCGCACTTCATTATTTGCCGTGTTTTCGCTTTATCAAAAGCCGCGGCGGGGTACATGGGAATATCCGGATAGGTGTCTTCCAGATACTCGAGAATCACGCTCGCCTCGGATAAATATCCCGCTTGCGTTTCTATACAGGGCACCTTTCCCAGTGGGCTTTTATTGAGATAGTCATCGGTTTGACCCGGAAAAAATTTGACTTCCTCGTGGAAAGCGCGTGTTTGACAATGATGTAGTAGTTGCAGGCTGCAAATCCATAAAGTTAGATCATAATCGGTCTCAGCTTTACAATTAGTGTATATGCATTATTGAAATGCAAAAAGGGTGTAATTTTGCCTGTTTATATTGCCCTAAAGTTGTGAGATGGCCACATTTTAAAGAGATAATTTTCCATTAAGCGTTAAAGCAAAGTGTAATTAAACACTATTTGTGTGCCGGTATGGGTATTATGTGCAGGGTTTCACTGGATGAATTGGTGCCCTTTTTAACTGAAAGCGTTGGTGCCACCACGCCAGCGACCGGATATCGCTGGTCAAGCTCCCTAAATTTCTATATTCGCCTACAATAGCCCTATACTCGAGAGTCTGAGCCAGCGATCGCCGGATGGCCGCCTGACACTCTAGTGAGGCTTATTGAAAAACCCAACGTTTTAGAGGTTCAGGCATTACTCAATTATCATTGTTGTGGAAAAAGCATGACTGGATTTTTTAACCGGATTGGTCGTTTGATAAAGGGGAGCGGCACTCAACGTAAGCTGGCACCGACAGCGCCAGGCGGCAGCGTTGTCGCTGTGCGCCCCCGGTGCCTGGATCCCGGGGAATCCGAGCGGGGATTCTATCTGAGTTTATTTGAAGCTCATTCGCACCGTTCTGGAACCGGTCTTGAACAGACAGCGCAGCCGCTTTCGGTACCCCAGCGCCTGGTGGTGGATGTCGTGCGCAAAAACCTCGCCGAGACCGGTACTAAGACATTGGTAGTGCCGAGGCTGCCTTCGGTGATTCCCCGCCTGCTGCAAAGCCTTCGCGACCAAGACGCCAGCGTGCGGGATTTTGTCGGTATTATCAATAAGGACCCGGCCATGAGCGCGGCGGTTTTAAAGCTCGCCAACAGCGCCTATTTCAATCCCATTTCCCACCGCGACACCAGTATTGAAAGAGCTGTTGTAAAGCTGGGTATCGAGGGGCTGCGTTCGGTGCTTTCCGCCGCGGTGTTGTTGCCTGTTATCCAGTGCAGGACCCCCTATTTTGGCCGCTTTGGATTTAAACTCTGGCAACATTGCCTGTGTTGCGCAGTGACCTGCGAATTGATTGCAAAAAAGCGCGGCCTCGAACCCTTTAAAGCATATATTCTCGGGCTTACCCACGATATAGGCAAAATTGCCCTGTTCAGTGAACTGGGCCGGCAATTCCAACTGAACGCCATGGACGACAAACCTGGCCGCAATGCCTTTATACCCCTGCTGATGGAGCAGTCGGCACGCCTCAGCAGTCGTATAGCCAGAACCTGGGAGCTCCCTGCCGAGGTGTGTGAAGCGCTTTCGGAACAGGAAAACATAAACCAAAATACAGCCCTTATGGTATCTCCCTACGGGCAACTGCTCTACCATGCCAACCTTGTTTGCGAGAGCTACGCCAGAGTTAATGTTGGCGAGCTCCAGAAGCGAATCGCTTTGAAATTACTCGATGAGTTTTCTGTCCCGGACAATATTTACAGCCTTCTGGAACAACTGCCGTTAGAACTCTAATCGGGTTGCCTTCAGTAGGCGGCTCTATATATTGCCAGCGCGTCATCGTACGTCAGTTCGCGAGGATTGTGGGCCAGAAGCGACTGCTGCATAGCGCCCTCTGCCAGCATGGGCAAATCCGGTTCGGCAATGTCCAGCGATCTGAGTTCGGTAGGCAGTTTCAGGCCGGCAATCAAATTCTGCAGGTGATCCACCAGTTGCATGGCGACGGTGTGGTCGTTCCCGGAAGGGGTGGTTTGGTGCATGACCGAAGGTGCCAGTTGTGTATACAGTGCCGCCGCCCGCTCATTGTCTGCATTAAAGCGCATTACGTGGGGCAGTAGCAGGGCGTTGCCCAACCCGTGGGGAATCTGATAGTGCATTGCGAGGGGTTGGGCGAGCGCGTGGACCGCCGCCAGTGAGGCGTTGGCAAAGGCTTGACCGGCCATGCAGGCGGCCACCAGCATATACTGTCTCGCTTCCAGATTCTGGCCCTGAAATACCGCTGTCGAAATATGGCTGGAAAGCAGGGTCAGGGCTTCCCGAGCCAGCATATCAGAATAAGGGTTTTTATTGTCAGCGCTGGTATAGGCCTCGATGGCGTGCACCATGGCGTCGACACCGGTGTAGGCTGTAATATCGCTCGGCAGTGTCAGTGTCAGTTCAGCGTCCAGAATGGCTACGTCCGGCAGCATTTGCGCGGCTGCAACGCTTCTTTTGACTTTGTCACCCGTGGTTATGATCGCGTCGGGAGTCACTTCTGAACCGGCGCCGGCGGTGGTAGGAACCTGTATCAGAGGCAGTCTCTGGCCGACAGCTTTTCCGCTGCCGTAGAGTTCGCTCAAGGTTTCCCCTGAACCTGCCATCAGGGCCACCAGTTTTGCGGTATCCATTGAACTGCCGCCGCCAAACCCTATAACACCGTCAATATTTTCAATATTGGCCTGGCGCAACGCTTTCAATACTTTATCTTCAGGCAGATCGGCTTTGACGTCGGAAAAGGTGATCACCTGCACTTTGGTTTTTTGCAACTGATCAAAAATAGGGGTGAGCAGTTTGTTGTCCAAAACCCCTTGATCGGTAACGACCAGAGGTCGGCGAATCCGGTATCGATGGCAAATTTCACTCAAATGTTTTATGGCTCCCGGTTCGCTGATAATCGATTTCGTGGTGTTGAATGTAAAGGAATTCATAGTGAATTTGTTCCTGCGTCGTTGTCTCTCAAAGTACACAATTTGTTTTCCCCTGATAAGCTTTATTTTAACTATTGATGCTGTATATTTAAAATTTATAGTTCTTATTTACCGATTCACTCTATGAATATTAAACGATTTGACCTCAATCTTCTGGTTACGTTCGACGTTTTGATGCGCGAGCGCAGTGTTTCCAGAGCCGCGGCCGAACTGGCACTGACCCAGCCGGCTGTAAGCAACGCACTCAACCGCCTGCGCTCGGTACTGGACGATCCATTACTGGTTCGAACCCGCGCCGGGATGGAGCCCACGGAGCGGGCGCTGGAGCTGATAGCGCCGGTTCAGAACGCGCTGCGGGAGCTGGACTCCTGTCTGACCGCCAAACCCAGATTCAATCCCGCCGAAGGCCGTCAGAGGTTTGTTATTGGAGCCAGCGATTACGTCGCGCTGATGCTGTTGCCGGCACTGCTGCAGCGCATCAATGCCCTGGCACCCAGTGTGGAAGTGCAAATTAAAAACCTGGGGCCGGATAATCCCGAAGTGGAGTTGGAAACGGGTCGCTTTGATTTCGCCCTGGGGCGTTTTTTTCAGGTCAGCAATCGGCTTGTCAGTCAGGTCTGGAGCGAAGAACCCATGGTGTGCCTGGTGCGCGAAAATCACCCGCAGGTTAAGCAAAGGTTGAGTCTGAAACAATATTTGCGCTTGGAGCACGCCAGAGTTTCAATCAATAACGACCGGGTCGGAAAGACCGATCAGTGGCTTAAGGATCACGGCAATCAAAGAAAGGTGACCGCTATTATACCCAACTATACCACCGCGGCCATGGTGGTAGCGGAAACCGATCTGGCGTTAGTGGTGCCAAAGAGATTAGCACTTAGAGTCTGTCAGTTGCTGCCGCTCAAAAGTGTGCCGCTGCCGATCGAATTGGGAAATTTCACGGTAGAGATGCTATGGCACCCGCGCCACGCCAGCAGCCCGGCACACAACTGGTTTCGCGAACAACTGTTGGCAGTGGCGGAATGTATCGATTAGCGTGTAGCGAAATAACTAAAATGAATAAACAAGCGTTACTGTCGTTTCCGTATCGGTTTTTTCCGTTTCTTCCGGCACATCGGAGTTATTGGTGACTACGAGGCCTATTTTCATCTGTAAGGCGCTGTTTATTTTCGTGGCCAGAGAGGATTCTGCCAGCGTGCGCGTATTTTCCTCGCCTATTTCTGAACTCAGCTTTTGAATAAATGTGGCACTTTCACTGATTTTCCAATGATATTTGGCCGAAACCCGGATGATAAAGTCTTCCACATCCTCACCGTCGGCTTGCTCGCTAAAGGAATAACCCGGCCCTATATCGGCATCGAGATAGGTGTTGTCAGTTTCGACAAGCCGGCGGCCGTAACCAAAGGCGACAGTGGTATTTTTTGCCACCCCGGCAAATTGATCGTCGGTGTGGGAGAGGTAGGCAAATAACTTGCTGTGATCGTCTTTGAGTTTATAGTTGGTTTTCGCATAGGCGAAATATTTTTCGGCGGTCTTTTCCGTTTCTTCCTCACCCGTGGTCTCGTCGACGACTTCATCTTCCTTAAACAGCGCATCAATCGAGAATTCATTGATCCAGTCTTCGAGATTCTGCTCCAGATCGACCCGGCCTTTTGCCGATGTGGTTTCCGTATTCCCCCGGGTAAAAATAATGCCCAGTTCCGAGGAGCCTGACCAGCCCGCCTTCTGGTCTTCAGCGGCGGTGGACAGGGAGGCCCACAAGGTCAGTAACAAAAGGGGAAACCCTTTTTTTATCATGTGACTACTCCTGCGATATTTATAGGTTAATAGACTTTTATAAATGAATTTATTGCCGTGTCTGAGCTGCCCGTGAGGTTCCCAGTCGGCAGGTAAAAAGCGGGCGGAATTGTCGAAGAAACCGCGCGGGAGTTCAAGTACTTTCAGGCGGTGTCTCTCGCCGCGCTCAACAGGAGGTTGAGCTGCCGGTCGAGATTTATGGACTGTTTATGCAAGTAAGCGTGGTTGCTTCCCGTCGGTTGCAACTGCTGAATGGCGAGCGCCAGGGTATTGTTCAACTGGCGAAACTGCCAGCACACCTCATTGAGCATAAGCTCAGTACACTCGACATCGAAATACTCTTCAACGCGGCTGTTATTCAGTACATCTTCCAGCCAGCATCTCTGCTCGCGGGTGATCATACCGGAGGAGATCAGTGTAGCTTGAATGCGCGCGAGATAAGCGTTGGTTATACGTATATGTTTGCTGTCAACGTGAGCTGAGGCGTCACGGATCAGAGCACAAATCTGTTCAAACCAGCTTGCAAGTGGCTGTTGCCGGGCGATGATTGTTTCAATCACCGCCGGTATCTCACAGTTATCATAGACGCGGTCACAGTCGGTAACCAGAGCGCGCAGTGCGCAGATGGCAGCTTCAGTGACGCGATTGAAATGCACAGATAGGTTTAACTGCAAAACCGGGATAATTGCCCGCATGGAATAGCCCAGAATATCCACCTGTTTCGTAATCAGCGCGACTATCATATCGGCCAGAGCCACCACCTGGCCTTCCAGACACAATTCGTCCCCCAGTTTTCCGTAGGGATAGCCGAGACCGTCACAGCGCTCGTGGTGTTCCAGCACTGCCCGGGAAACTGCTTTCGGTAATGTGGGGACGATGGCAAGAAAATGGTGGCTGACAGCCACGTGACCCTGCAGCAAACGCCACTGCTGAGGGGGCAACGGCTGTTTACTGCGGGCAATGTCCGGATCGATATGCAACAGTCCCAGATCCCGGGTCATAGCCGCCAGAAAAATATGATTACTGACTTCCTCGCTGAGTTTAAGCTCACCGGCAAGCAATAGGGCGATATAGGCACAGGTCAGGGTTTTTTCAAAAAATATCGGCAGCCTGTCGGCGAATACAGTCAGTTTTTGCGAGATAGGTGGGTATTTGGCCAGGCATTCACAATGCTGGCAAAACGCGTCGTTCAATACCGTGTGCTGCTCCTGTAACCGCCATAGGTCGGGGTTTTTCGGCAGCGTTTGCTGGTGGGCGATGACTTGTTGTGGGGTGAGCGCACTTTCCAGGGCAACACTCGTTTCCAATGGTTGCAGCAGCTTATGGTGGGCTATTTTGCGGGCGATCTCCGCGGTGATGGCAGTGCCTTTGGCAACCAGCACAGCGCCCTGTTCGTTCTTTATATCTTTGGTTGCCAGTACCCGATTGTTGCGGTTAACAGCCGCCAGGTGATCGACATAATAATCTTTGTGAAGAGACTGACCCAATCTGTTACTCCGTTAATACTAAGGCCTGCCATGCAGCGTCGTCGCGCCCCCTGCTATTAAAAGAAGGGGGAACAAAAATTGACGCACTCTGCACACCTAAATCTCAAACGCTTTGGGTATATCAATAATAAGGTATTACTCAAGCGTTTTTGAAATACTCATATGTTCTAGACATGTATGAATAATTTTAAATTTCAATTGCGAAATTATTCTGCGGATGTTTGGCGAACAAGTCTCTTGTATTTGTATGGTTTTGATGGTGTTAAAGTTTATTTTCAGGCACTAAAGTTTATTTTCAGGCGATGATTGATGCATTTCTTTAAAGCCGATCTATCACCCCATAGAGGGCATTGAGATTGCTGGCGCCGAGTTTTTTGCAACGCTGCGGGGACCAGCCGTAAACCGGGTCCGGTGTATGGCTGGTATCCTTGAAAGGCATCTCCAGGGTCATAGCGAGGCAGGAGTAGGTTTCACCAATGTAATTGGAACACAGCGCCAGATTCGCCTGGCCAGGTGCGCTGCGCGGGTACCCGTATTCGGTTTGAAAATCCGGGTTGGCGCATTTGAGCGCGGTTTGGTAAGTATCACTGAGCTGTTCCAGACGCTGGTTCCAGCCGGGAATACCCTGGGAGGTGGCAATAAAGTTGTGGGGCAGTGCTTCGTCGCCGTGCACATCGAGACAAAAGTCCACGCCGGTTTGCGCCATAGCTTTTTTTACATGATAGACCTCCGGGCTTTTTTCAACCGTGGCGTCCCGCCACTGGCGGTTGAGGTCCATTCCGGCGGCATTGGTGCGTAAATGGCCGCGAAAACTGCCGTCGGGATTCATATTGGGCACTACGTGGAATACCGCCTTTTCCAGTAGTTGCCGGGCAACGGCGTCGTCCCGGTCCGTCAGGCGTTGCAGGAATCCCTCCATCCACCAGGATGCCATGGTTTCTCCCGCGTGTTGTCT
>JARROD010000115.1:0-22673 GCA_037384225.1 Exilibacterium sp. | reverse complement strand
TTTTACCTGTTAGCGCATCGCCAATAGTCAGACACTCAATGGTGCGCCCATCCAGGGTTTGGCCGAGCTCGCTGCTGTCCACCACAGGAGATTGTTTTATCCCGGCGACGAAATCCGCCAGTCGTTCCAGCGAATAAGGCGCGAAGTAGGCAAAATACATACAATTTTGCTGCGGTTCGACTTCCATAATCAACTGTCCGGCCTCGTAGCGGGTATCGATGCGGAACCAATCGCGGCGATTGTAAGAGGCGACGGCGCGGTAACCTTTCCAGCCATCGAGATAGGATGCGTCGCCGGCGTTGGTTATGGTGAGTCGACAGGCCTGTCCCCTGGCACCGCTGAGCCGAAAATAAAACCACTGCAGTGTTTGGGTGTTTTCGGCGTCGGGGTTGATGGCCAGTTGAATATGCTGGGCCGAGCAACAGTCTATGCAGCGAATATTGCCACCATCGAACCGGCTATTAATTATCACAGAACCTCTCCTTTATTAATCTTTATGTGGGAAAAAACGCAATACCGCCAATTTTACTCATCTCCGGCAAAATACCCAAAGCCTTGAGGGTGTGCAGCTCAATAAATATACAGTCCTGGGGTTGACCCTTACCCAATGCAGACACACACGGCGGCACTGAAGAGGGTGCCGGTAGCCGGCGCTCAACGGACAATATTTGTACTCTACTCAATAAAACTCTATAAGAATGACAGAATTCAGATAAACATGCCCTGTAGAGTTGGCCCGAACCGTGTGACACATAACAAAATAACTGATGGGCATGGGTAGTCCGGGGGTACGAAATACCCTGAATTAAATGCTAAGGTGGCAGGGGTTAATGGCAGGAAAAGGTGAATGTGGAATGAAGAAACTCAAAAACGAGGCGGATTTGGTGAAAGAGGCATTGCGTGTCGGAGCGGTTTACGCGGAAAAACGCGGGGCGGGGAAGGTTGAAACAAACGACCCGGCGAAGAAAAAAATAGAGTTTATCTATCGCTTGCTGGTGCACGACAAGTTGGTTCAGCCCCTGGCAAAACATCAGGAAAATGAGCCCAATATGCGGCACAAGCTTGCACTGTGGATATCCAGAAAATTGCCGGAAGGGCATCCATTGTTAAAAGAATAGTCAAACCAAACGAGTCCAGAACGGTAAACCACAATGGTGTCAAAAACGCTTTATTTGCTACGCCATGCGAAGTCCAGCTGGAAAGACCCGCTATTGGCGGATGCACTGCGGCCGCTGAACAAGCGCGGTCGCAAAAACGCACCGCTAATGGGCTGGCGCCTGGCGGCTCTGGGGGTGAAGCCACAGCGGATCATTGCCAGCCCGGCGCTGAGAGCCGTGACAACGGCGCGGGTTGTCGGCTCGATACTGGGGATTGAAAGCGATACCATCGAGGTGGATGAGGCGTTGTATTGTTATAGCACCCAGGGATTGCGGGACGTGGTCGAGCGGCTCGATGACAAGTGGTACTGTGTTTTGCTGGTGGGGCACAATCCGGCGATCACGGGGCTGGTCAACGCATTGGTTGCCGCCGATATTGAGAATGTGCCCACCTGTGGCATTGTCGGGCTGGAGTTTACAGCGCAGACCTGGGCTGGAATTAACGAGGGGAGGGGACGGTTAACTTTATTTGAGTATCCCAAAAAATAAATTTTTCGAGAACGATATCACGCGACTCTTCCTGAGACTGTCTCAATTTCATCCAATTGTCTGTTTGCCCGGGAACTTCCAGCGAATTGAATTCCATTTTTGGCGGTTTATCCAGCCATGGACGTTGAGGCAATTCGCATAATTGCGGCGCCGGGGTGAGATAGAATCACATCAACGTTGTTCAGCCTTATTTGTTAAGGAGCTAAGTGATGAACTATGCAAAATTTTTTGCCGCCTCTGTCTTAGCCTCTGTCGCCTCAGATCAGAGTTTCGCGTGGGATAGTGAAGTTGCCGATTATTCGGTTGAAGCAGCAATGTCACAGGTGTTGGCGAAAAAAGAGCTGGGTGCCGATGTCGAGTTTTATTTCGGTGGTCAGAATGTTTTTGGAATCGTCGCCACCAGCTTTGGCGAGGCGGAAACGAACCGCAAAAACAACGCCTATAATAAATCCAATGAGCAGGCTTGCCAGGGTGCGTTTCTATTCGCACTGCGCTCACTGCGTGACCGTGCGCGAAATCTCGGGGCCAACGCGGTGATTAATATTCGCTCAAATTACCTGGGCGATGAAGATATCAGCGAGACCACTTATCAGTGTGAAGCGGGTGAGGTGCTGGCCGGAGTCTCGTTTATCGGCGATATTGTTAAGTTGGAACGCTGAGTTTTAAGCCGTCGCTACTCAACCCCTATATCCCAGCTTTTTAGTTCCCAACCGGCCTCGGCCGACACCGCCAGGCACCAGCCTTTCGCGCCCCAGTCGCCGAGTACAATCCGCTGCGCCTGTTTACCGTTGGCCCAAAGCATATGACGGGCGGGGCGGTGTGTATGGCCGTGGATCAGAACCTGAACGCCGTGTGTTTCCATTTCCCGCACCACTTCAGTGGGGGTTACATCCATAATATCGGCGGCCTTGAGACTGTTCACCGATTGACTGCGTGTGCGCAGTTGTGCGGCTAAGGCCCGGCGTTCGCCAACAGGTTTGGCCAGCAGTTGCGCCTGCCACTCGCGTTGGCGGACCTGGCGGCGAAAGGCCATGTAGTCGGTATCGCCGGTGCACAGGCTGTCGCCGTGCATCAACAGAACCGTTTTACCATAGAGATTTATCCGCGTTGGATCCGCGAGCAGCGTGGCGGCGGTGCGGTGGGCAAAGTCTTCGCCGATCAAAAAGTCGCGGTTACCGTGCATGATATAGAGCCGACGGCGCGGGCGGCTGAAATTTCCCAGGTGTTCGATAATATTGTCGTTGAAGGGGGTGTCGTCATCATCGCCCACCCAGGCTTCAAAGAAGTCGCCGAGAATATACAGCGCTTCAGCATCGTCGGCGATGCTGTCGAGCCAGGTGAAAAACGCCCGGGCTATCGCCGGGCGTGACTCATCCAGATGGAGGTCAGAGATAAAGTAAGTGGTCATGAAATGGGGTTGGGACCGTTACACTCGGGATGCTTTCCGATCGGAGCCCATTGCAGTGTCTTACTCTGCGACGGTAACTGTTTCAATGACCACTGCCGAGGTGGGGACGTCCTGATGGCCAGCGCGGGTGCCGGTTTTGACGCTTTTGATCTGCTCGACCACATCCATGCCTTCAACGACTTTGCCAAATACACAGTAGCCCCAGCCCTGGCTATTTTTGCCGGTGTGGTTGAGAAAACCATTGTCTTTAACGTTGATAAAAAATTGCGCGGAGGCACTGTGGGGGTCCATGGTGCGGGCCATGGCGATGGTGCCTGTGTTATTGCTGAGGCCATTATCGGCTTCGTTTTCAATCGGCGTGCGGGTTTCTTTTTGCGCCATATCTTCGGTAAAACCGCCGCCCTGAACCATAAAGCCGTCAATCACCCGGTGAAATATGGTGCCGTTGTAAAAGCCGTCTTCGGCGTATTGTTTGAAATTTGCCGCGGTGACCGGCGCCTTGTCGTGATTGAGTTCCAGTTTTATATCACCGAAATTGGTGTGTAGCGTGATCATGAAGTGCTCCTGAGCTGTCTGGTCGGTGTCTGACGGCGGTAGCTGTCACACCGCCGCGGCATCGAAAAATCTTTATCTTTTAGGTGCTTACCGCACCGTGAGGCGGCTATAATACGCCCTTTGCCCGGATTCTGAAACCGCTGACCGATTGCCTGAGCGCTTTTGTGGACAAATATCATGAGTAACGACACTGCTGTGAAAGAAACCAAACCTTTACATTTTATTCAGCAAATCATAAAGAAAGATTTAGAGGAAGGCCGTGTGGAAAAGGTGATTACCCGATTTCCACCGGAACCCAACGGCTATTTGCATATTGGCCACGCCAAGTCCATCTGTCTTAATTTCGGACTGGCTGAAGAGTACGGCGGTGCCTGTAATTTGCGCTTTGACGATACCAACCCGGAAAAGGAGGAACAGGAGTATGTTGACGCCATCAAAGCGGATGTCTCCTGGCTGGGGTACCAATGGCAGGGCGAGGTAAAATACGCATCTGACTATTTCGAGACCTTCTACCAATGGGCGCTGGTATTGATCGAGGCGGGCAAAGCCTATGTGTGCGATCTCTCGGCGGAGGAGGCCAGCGAGTACCGGGGGTGGGCGACGAAGCCTGGGCGGGAGAGCCCTTACCGCAACCGCAGTGTGGCGGAGAATCTGGCGTTGTTTGAAAAGATGAAAAATGGCGAGTTCGAGGAAGGGGCCTGTACGCTGCGGGCGCGGATAGATATGGCGTCGCCGAATATGCACCTGCGCGACCCGGTTCTGTACCGTATTCGCAAGGAAGGTCACCATCAGACCGGCGACAAATGGTCTATTTACCCCAGCTACGATTTCGCCCACGGCCAGGAGGATGCGATCGAAGGGGTGACCCATTCTATTTGCACACTGGAATTCGCCGACCACCGGCCGCTCTACGACTGGTTTATCGATAACCTGCCGGTGTCGAGCCGGCCGCGGCAGTATGAGTTTGCGCGCCTGGAACTCAATTACACGGTTACCTCCAAGCGCAAGCTCAAGCAACTTGTGGACGAAGGCTATGTGGCCGGCTGGAACGATCCGCGTATGCCCACGCTCTGCGGTATGCGCCGCCGTGGTTACACGCCGGCGTCGATCCGCCGCTTCTGTGACATGATCGGGGTGAGCAAAGCCGGCAGCACGGTGGATGTGGGTATGCTGGAATTTGCCCTGCGCGATGATCTCAATGAGAAGGCCCCCCGCGCCATGTGCGTGCTGCGACCGCTGAAAGTGGTGATCACTAATTTTTCCGAGGCAGACACGCAGGAAGTGACTCAGCCGTTGCACCCGCAGCGCGCCGAGATGGGCACGCGCAGGCTGCCGTTTGACCGTGAGATTTATATCGACCGCGAGGATTTCAATGAAGACAGGAGTCTGTCGCGGAAAAAATTCAAACGTCTGGTGCCGGGCGACTGGGTCAGACTGCGCGGAGCCTATGTGATCAAGGCGGACGAGGTGATCAAGGGTGACGGTGGTGAAATACTGGAAATCCGTGCTAGCCTCGTGCCCGGAACCCTGGGGGAAAATCCGCCCGAGGGTATCAGGCCCCGGGGGGTGATTCACTGGGTGTCGGCACAGCGTCACCTGGACTGTGAAGTGCGTTTGTTCGGCCGGCTGTTCAGCGACCCGGCACCGGACGCCGGGGAGAAGAACTTTCTGGACGCGCTCAATCCCGACTCGCTGCAGGTAATCAGCGGTTGCAAGGGGGAAATCGGGTTGGCGCAGGCGGCTGCGGGGCAACCCTGGCAGTTTGAGCGCGAGGGGTACTACTGTCTCGACAGTGAACTCAGCACGGAGGATAAACCGGTTTTCAACCGCACGATTGATCTTAAAGATAGCTGGCGACCCTAACATCTCCGGACGTCCGCCTGACACTGTGCTTACCCCGGGTTATTGAGAAGCTACAATGTGGTTGACTATGACAATGGAGTTAATGAAAAAGATCTGATGGCTTTATACTTATACAACACCAAAACTGGAAAAAAAGAAGAATTTACACCACTCCAGCCTGGGCGTGTAAAAATGTATGTTTGCGGCCCCACTGTCTACAACCTGGTGCATATCGGCAATGCCCGTCCGGCGGTGGTATTCGATACGCTATTCAGGTTGCTGCAGACTCTGTACGGTGAGGTGACCTACGTCCGCAATATTACTGATATCGACGATAAGATCATTCGCGCCGCGGCGGAGAATGACGAGTCCATCGGCGATCTGGCGGAGCGCTTCGCCCGTGCTACGGAGCACGTGCAGGAGATGATCGCTATGGTTGAACGCCTGAACGAAAGCGGCCATGCCTATGTAGCCCAGGAACATGTGCTGTTCGATGTGCACGCTATGCCCGAATACGGCGCGCTTTCCCACCGCTCCCTGGAGGACATGCTCGACGGCGCGCGGGTGGAAGTGGCGCCCTACAAGAAAAATCCCGGTGATTTTGTACTCTGGAAACCCTCCACTGACAGTGAGCCGGGCTGGAATAGTCCCTGGGGCAGAGGACGCCCCGGCTGGCATCTGGAATGCTCGGCGATGATTGAAAAGCATCTGGGCGAGACCATTGATATTCACGGCGGCGGCCGCGACCTGATTTTTCCCCACCACGAAAACGAGCTGGCGCAAAGCTGCTGTGCCCACGGCGGTAAGGAGTTTGTCCGCTACTGGATGCACAACGGCTACATTAATATCGACGGTGAAAAAATGTCCAAGTCCCTGGGCAATTTCCGCACCGTGCGCGAGCTGTTGCAACGCTACAAAGGGGAGGTAATCCGCTTTGCGCTGCTGTCGGCGCAGTACCGTTCCCCACTGGATTTTTCCGTGCCACTGTTGGAGCAGGCCAAAACCAGTCTGGACAGCCTCTATCACGCGCTGCGTAAAGCAAAGGATGTGGAAGCTGATTTTTCATTTAAACTGGAGCCGCAACCAGCCTTTCAGGCGCTGTTGGACGATCTGAATTCCCCTGTCGCTCTTGGTGAGTTGCGCGAACTCGCCAGGAAATTGAACAGGGAGACTGAGGAGAAAAAGCCCCTGCTGAAAGGAAAACTGCTTGAGTGCGGAAAGATAATGGGGTTGCTTCAAGAAGATCCCGAGGTGTGGTTCAAGACCCAAGTCGGGCACCAAACTATTAGGCCCGAGCCTATCGCTCAAAAAATTAAATACGGAGTGGTGCTGAGTACCAAACCACCAGGCCCGAGGTTATCGGTACTGAGGAAGATTTCGGCGATATCCAAACAGACGATCAGATTGGTGAAGAGGAGATAGAATCTTTGATCGCTGAGCGTGCTAAGGCTAAATTGGATAAAGATTATTCTCGCGCCGATGCGATTCGCCAGCAGCTGAAGGAAAACGGTGTGGTGCTGGAGGATTCCAGGAAGGGAACCCAGTGGAGAAGAGAATAAAACCAATGCGACGGCGATGCTTAACGTCCGCCTGACACAGCACGGATTATTGAGAAGTTACCGGCTTGTACATCCAAACAGGTTGGAAACAGGCTGGTAAAAAGTGTGATACTCCCGCTAGGGGGTACCTGTCGAGTGGAGTATATTGTGAAGTTTTATGCAGGAATTAATGAATGACTATTACAACTCCAGGTTTTCGTTTTCGCCGTTTGCGCAAAACACCGGTACTGCGCAACCTTGTTAGAGAGACACACCTGCGGACAGATGACCTGATACTGCCGATTTTCGTCGAAGAGAATATTGAATCGCGGGTGGAGATAAGCAGCATGCCGGGTGTGTACCGCTATCCGGAAGTGGCGCTGCCGGAAGTTGTTCAGCAGGCCTGGAAAAAAGGTATTCGCGCGATAATCCTGTTTGGTGTTTCCAGCCACAAGGACGCCAGCGGTTCCGACAGCTGGAGCGATGATGGCCTGATGGCCCGGATGATTCGCGCTGCCAAGGCAACCCAGCCGGAAATGCTGGTTATCAGCGACAACTGTTTTTGCGAATACACCAGCCACGGCCATTGCGGCGTTGTGGATGAAAATGATGTCGATAATGATAAAACGCTGGAAAACCTGCAAAAACAGGTACTGGCGGCGGCGCGGGCGGGGGTGGATATGGTGGCGCCCTCGGGCATGATGGACGGTATGATCGCGGCGATACGTGAAGCGTTGGACGGCAACGGCTATCACACGATACCGGTGATGTCTTATTCAACCAAGTTTTCGTCCGCTTTCTACGGCCCCTTCCGAGACGCTGTCGACAGTAGCTTCAAAGGTAGTCGGGACAGTTATCAGATGGATCCAGCCAACAGTCGCGAGGCGCTGGCGGAATCCCTACAGGACGAACAAGAGGGCGCGGATATTTTGATGGTAAAACCGGGGATCGCCTATCTCGATGTACTCGCCGATATTCGGGCTAACACGTTCCGGCCGCTGGCGGTTTACCACGTCAGCGGTGAGTTTGCGATGATCAAAGCGGCTGCCAAGGCCGGGGTTATCGAGGAGAAAGCGATCGTTCTGGAAACCATGACGGCGTTTAAGCGCGCCGGTGCAGATTTGATTATTACCTACTATGCTGAAGATATCGCCGGTTGGCTGGCGAAATAAATTTGGCATTTGACTATATTCAGTCTGACTTTGGGGGACTCAAGCTATGAAAATTTTACAATCCTTGCTCCTGGTGGGTGTTGCGATCACTGTGTTGTGTGGTTGTTCTCCGAAAGTGGGCAGCGAAGCCTGGTGTGAGGATATGAAAGAAAAACCCAAGGGCGACTGGAGTACCAACGAAGCCACGGATTTTGCCAAACACTGTGTTTTTAAATAGCTGCACCCGTCTTAGGTAGCTTCTCAAATACCCCCGGTAATTGAGAAGTTACCTCCTTAGTCGCGGTCTGATGGCCGAGGTTCTGGCCGCGATGGTTGCGACATCCGGTTTGACAGGCTGTTTATTGATCTAATTTGGGTGTCCCCGGTTGTGAGGGACGGCCCAAACTTGGCTGCAACTGGGGGTTATGCTTAAATGACGACGGATCGCAAGCGATGAATTTCAAAAAGGGTGAAGTCAGGCCCGATAGGTATTACAGGTAATAAATTATGTTTATTCAAGAAAATGTATTTGTAGTGGTGGATCCGAGTGATGAAACACATGTCGCTTTACAGCGGGCCATCATTACCGCTGAGAGCCGAAAATCCAGACCGAAATTGTATATATTCATTGCGGTGGATAGTGAGAGTGTGGACACCCGGGCCGTTAATGACAACCTGTTTCGCGATGGCAATTGGTTTGAGGAGCAAATTCAAGGCCCTTTGAAGGCGGCAGGGTTGGAATACCAGGTTGAAGTCTCCTGGTGTTCGGAGTGGCAGAAATCCATTATGAAGTCTGCCGGGCGCTTTGGCGCCGACGTGATTTTATTGCCTGTGCACGCGAAGTCTAATATCCGTCGGTTAACGTTCAGTGAATCCAAGTGGGAACTACTGAAAAACGCCTTTTGCCCCGTTGTACTGGTTCGGCCCGGCGCCAAGCCGAAGCGAAAAACAGTACTGGCGGCGGTAAATTTTCAGGCCACGAGAGAATTTCAAAGAGAACTCAATACCAATATTCTGGGACATGGCAAGTGGCTTGCGGATCACTATGGCGCTGACTTTCATGTGGTAAACGCTTATTTGGACTCGCTGCATTACCCGGATCGGGGCAAGCTGGTCAAGGAGACAGGGCTGGCTGCCGAAAAAATTCACGTTAAGCAGGGGTATACGGATGAAACCATTTCTGCTGTTGCCAAAGAAATTGACGCCGATGTTGTTGTCATTGGGACGTTGGGACAGACCGGCTTGGCTAAAACCCGCCGGGGCAATACCGCTGAGCGGGTAATTTCCGGTCTCGATGTCGATGTGATCGTGGTTAACACGGAATTTACGACCGGCGAGTGATGCTGGCAGCTTTCGCGCGCGGGCCTTAGGCCCGTTCACGAAACGTTGAACAACGCCGCAACGATAGGATTAGCGAATTAAGAGGAAAATTGGTGCCAAAGGCAAGTGAATTAAAAAAAGGGGTTATTGTTGAAATCAATGGTGCCCCGCATATAGTAAAACAAGTTGAAGCTAAAAGTCCGTCCTCCAGGGGGGCGGCCACCTTATACAAGGTCCGCTTTACCAATCTGCAGACTAAACAAAAATTCGATCAGTCCTACAAAGGTGACGACGTACTTAAAGAGGCGGATTGCGCCCGGGTGCCGGTACAATATTCCTACCAGGATGGCGATTCATATACGTTTATGAATATGGAGGACTACAGCCAGTATGAAATGGATGGTGAGGAACTGGAGGGACTGACGCCCTACCTGGTCGAGGGGCTGGAAGGCATTACAGCATTGCTGGTGGACGGTGCGTTATTGGGGATCGAGTTGCCTCAGTCAGTGGTACTTGAAGTTACAGAAACGGCTCCGGGAATAAAAGGAGCGACGGCCACAGGACGGACAAAACCGGCACTGCTCTCGACGGGATTGGAAGTGCAGGTCCCGGAATACCTGGAGCCAGGTGAGATGGTAAAAGTGAATACACTAACGGGAAAATTTATGTCTCGAGTGTAGACCCTATCGTTACATCAATTTTCGGCCCAGGACCGCTTCACGCCTTCTATAGCTGCATTTTATGCAACGATAGGGTAGACTCTGCAACGGGTTAATTCAGCGCCATTGAAATGTCAGATTATTCCCTGTTTTATATTTTATTACTGATGACCACCGGCCTGATTGCCGGCGTTGTTAATACGCTGGCCGGAGGTGGTTCGAACCTGACTATTCCGGCGTTGATGATAATGGGGATGCCGCCGGAAATCGCCAATGCCACCAATCGTGTGGGCGTTTTTCTGCAGACGCTGGTGGCGGTAAAGAGTTTTAAAAAATACGATAAATTGCCCACCAAAGGAGTGTTGGCAATTCTCGTGCCTACACTGCTTGGCGGAATCCTGGGGGCCGCATCCGCCTCGTATATGCCCAACGGGTTGTTAAAGCCGGTTTTGCTCGGTGCCATGGTGGCAATGGCACTGCTCATATTGCTCAAACCTTCGACGGTTATGCCGCCTCAGGGCGCCCGGGTGCTGAATGTCAGTGAAAGTCCTACAGCGTTTTTATCACTGCTTGGGGCCGGATTTTATGGTGGTTTTGTCCAGGCCGGTGTCGGTTTTATTCTTTTGGCCGCATTGGCGGGAAGCTTGCGCTATGATCTGGTTAGGGCAAATGCATTGAAAATGGTGTGTACCGGTGTTTTTACCGCGGTTGCTTTGGTGATTTTTATCGCCAGGAATCAAATTGCCTGGGTACCGGGATTAATTTTAGCCAGCGGAACCATGGTGGGGGCACATTTTGCGGTAAAACTCGCGATTAACGT
Source organism: Exilibacterium sp. (assembly GCA_037384225.1). Taxonomy (GTDB): domain Bacteria; phylum Pseudomonadota; class Gammaproteobacteria; order Pseudomonadales; family Cellvibrionaceae; genus JARROD01. The sequence goes on along the minus strand of JARROD010000115.1, from coordinate 11,734 downwards.
CAGTCAGCGGACATTGAAGTTATTTTTATTTTTTATGACACTGTTCGCCTGTACGGCGGCCCTATTTATTTAGCGTTTTTTGTCCGGGCGAAATAAATTGAACAGGGCATTGCGTTCGCCAGCAGTGATATTGCTCTCGGCTTTAATACGCTCACTTGTTGCGTGGGCGACACAGTTGCGACCGTCTGTCTTAGCCTGATACAAATAAAGGTCAGTGCGTTTGATAAATAACTCTGGTGTTTCATTTTGGGTCGCTACATACACATCGACGCCAAAACTGGCTGTTAGGTTTATTTCCCCGTCGTTGGTCAGTAAGGGCGTTTGCTGGATAGTGTTTCTAATGCGTTCGGCGACCTGAATGCCCACTAGAAGTTCAGTCGAAGGGAGGATGATGGCGAATTCTTCGCCGCCGAACCGGCAGGGAATATCCAGCTTGCGCACCACTCCACGGATCGAATTCGCTATTTGCACCAGGGCGTCATTGCCGGTTTTATGGCCCCAGGTGTCGTTGACTTGCTTAAAGTGGTCGAGATCGGCCAGTATCAAAACCGTGGGTACATCGCAACGCCGGGTGCGCTCCATTTCCAGCTCCAGGGACTGGATTAAAAAGCGGAAATTGAAGATGCCCGTCAGCGAATCCTTGTGCACCAATTTCGATAACTCTCGAACCTGCCTGCGCAATGAGGCAATTTCATCGAGATATTCGCAGTGTTTTTCGCCTACCGGACAGGTAGGATGACTGTCTTTTGCGATCATATCTCACTGGCTCTCGGGTTCTGGCTCTCTATTATTTATAGCTCATATATTTATTTTTAACGCGGTTGTCGATTACAGTAAACGGGATGGTTAATAACCACCCCCGTCAAAATTACCAAATTTCAGTGAGTAATGGCATCTATAGTTTAAATGTGGGGGTTAACCCGTATATAGTTCAGGTAAAGCTGACCTCCCCGGGGCAGTGGTGGTCTGCCCACCGCGTCTCCATACACTGAGTTGTTCGAGAAGTTTTTCCATATCCCGCTTGTCGTATTTTCCGTTGCCGTAGATTGCCGCATCCAGCGCCTGTAATTGTGTCTTCAGTTCGGCGCTGTCGGCGTGTGCCGCCACGGCTCCAATTTGAGTGAGGGTTGGATTTCGCGTATGGATTTGCGCCCAGTGGAGTAGTGCCTGGCGTACCTTGAGCAGGTCCTGACACTGCAGCGTTTGTGGTGATGTCTGCCGCAATGCCTGTTGCAATTGCCTGTAGGCCTGCTTTTCACCGGTGGGTATTGATGGGGTGTTCGGCCGGGACCGAATGTCACTGGCTGGGGAACGGCGCTGCCACCACAGCAGGGCGAACCCGAGCGAGAGCAGGGCGAACAGGAGGGTACTTAACTGCCACAGCCAGATTTGGCTGTTATCAGCACCTACTGTGACGGTCGTATTGGTATCGATAACAGTCGGACCAGTGGCGGTAACAGCCGGGGGCGGGCTGATGGTCGGGGTGGCGGAAGGCGCCACTGTAATTTCCTGCACCGGCACGGTGACTTCGCGTATACGCTGGTTCAGTGTGTCCCAATTCCAACTATGTCGCTGAAGGGTAAAGGGGGAAGCTGGGCGGAGGTCAATCCTTTGGCCTTTAACGTCAGAGTACGTGTTATGGGTTCTCCAACGCGAAATTGATCCGGTGCATTACTCCAGCTTTGTTCCAGGGTGATATCCTCCGCAGGCAGCCAGGGTACATCGGGATAGTTGCTGGGTTTTGCCAGCACGGAAATACGTTGCTCCTGGGTGCGCAAGCGCTGTATCTGTCCGCCGCGGTTGTTAAATGGATCAAAAAAGTTTCGATTGCGGTTCGGTTTGGAGACCGTCCAGGTTTTGGGAGGAATAATCAACTCGCCGCTGGTCTGCGGGAAAACCGCGTATACCGTTTCGACGACCAGATAGGTTCGGCCACGGATTTGGCGCTGATACTTGTGTTCGGCAACCTGCTCCACCCGGGCGTCGGCCAGCACCAGTTCTTCTTTGTCAAACCCCTGCAGGCTAACTGACGTATGCAGGCGCACAGTCAATAAAAACTGTTCCTGCACAAACACCTTTTCTTTACTGAGTTCCGTTTCCAGAAAGATATCCCGTAGTTGACCGGATTGAACCGGTTGCTCCTTAAAAACCTGAATCGCAATGGCATCACTGAAAGCGCCATCAAATTCAAATGAGGGGATAAGCAGTTTGCCGACCGCTTTTGGGGCGAGCATTAGCTGCCACTGAGTAAAGGATTCGATCTGGCCGTTAATGTTGCGGTATTGGCTGCTGCGGTTATTGCTCAATATGTCAAATTGTTGTTCCAGTAGGCTGAAATCCGGGCTGCCGGTTCCATTCTGTTGGCTAAAGCGAACGGTCAGATTCAGGGTGTCTGAAAGAAAAATTTTGGATCTGTCCACCGTTGCGGTCAATTCCGCTGCCTGAAGCCAGGTACTGAAGCACAGTAGTGATAATAAGAAATATTTTTTCATAGGGCTTACGAGCACTCTCGTTTTACATTCGTGTCGCTTTGCATTCATTTCGACTGTTCCGATAGCCTTCCCGGCACAGCCTGCTTAACCTGTTCTATACCAGATTCATTAACGTGTTTACCACCTTTTGTTGGCGTCATTTTCCGGTGGGTCCCAGGTTCCAGCGCGGTATTCTTTACGGCGCTGACGATATTGGTATTGGAATTTGTTGCGCATCAGGCCGCTGGGATCGTCGGGGACCTGGCGCAACCATTGCTCCAGCGCCTGCTGTTCTTCATTATCTTGATTCTGCGCCTGATGCATCGCTGTAGCGGCGGAGGGTTCGCCGTTTTCTTGCTGTTCCTGTTGCCCGGCCTGAGCCTGTTGTTGAGATTGTTGTTGAGATTGTTGTTGAGATTGTTGTTCAGACTGTTGCTCACCGTCCGCCGCTTGTCGATCCCGCTGTTGTTCGGATGCCCCGGAGTCCTGTTCAGATCCGGACGGGTTGTTGGCCTGTTGGTTCTGTGATTGACCTTCCTGGTCTTGTCCGCTTTGGCCGGCTTGATTTTTTTGCGGATTCTGTTGTTGCTGACCGTTTTGTTGTTGTCGATCCTGTTGTTGTTGATCCGAGCCTTGCTGATTGTTACCACGCTGCTGGTTCTGGTTTTGATTACCTTGCTCCTGGTTATCTCCATTTTGGTTCTGCCCGGACGGCTGATTCTGTTGCTGCTGATCCTGCTGATCCTTGAGCTGCTTGACTATGTCCAGATTAGCTTGCGCGTCTTCCATATCCGGGTTTTTCTCCAGGGCTTGCTCATAGGCCTCAAGGGCCTCTTCAAGACGTCCTGCCTGAGCCAGGGCATTGCCACGATTGTAGTGATCCTGAGCCTGATCGCCGCGGGCGAAAGCGGCGGCCGCTTTATCAAAATCGCCGTTGCGATAATAAGCCGTGCCGCGCCAGGCGGAATCTTCAAACTGCTCTGCCGCCGCCGCTGCATCGCCCTGTTGTAGTTGTTTGTGCCCGCGTTGGTCGGGGCGGGCCCAGAGGCTGTCCCAGGCGGATGCAAGCGTGCCGGACTGATTTGGCAACGACTGAGACGGTGCCGGCTTTGGTTCTGTATCGGTCAAATCCTGTGCCAATCCCGGAGGCGACTTTAGCAGCGGCAGGGTGACGATCAGGCACAGCAGCCAACCGCGACGAAACGCGAACATCAAAATCGGTAGCAGGGCGAGGACCAGATAGGAGCCGGTTTCGTTCCAGGTATCGAACTCCCGTTCCAGGAGGCGGGTCTGTTCATCCAGCGGTGGTGTTTTCCGGGTCAATACCTTGATGTCCATATCATCGGGCCGCAGTGAAGTGTAGATACCGTCCAGGGCGCCGGCGAACTGACGCAGCTGTGTCGTATCCAGCATAGCGACGACGATACCGCCGTGGTCGTCTTTGGCGAAACCGCCGTTGGCCGTGGGGATGGGGGCACCCTCTTCAGTGCCGACACCGAGAACCGAAAGCGTGATACCGGAACCGTGAAGCATATCGATAATGGTCTCCCTGGCTTCGGGTTCGACACCGTCTGTGACCAGCAAAATGCGCCCTTTGCTTATGCCTCCGTCGCGAAATAATTGCAGCGCCTGTTCCACCGCCATTTCTGTGTTACTGCCGCTTAGAGGCATGATGCCGGGGTGGAGAGCGGGCAACAGGCTGCTGATAGTATCGGTATCGTCCGTTAAGGGGGTTACCACATGGGCTTCGCCGGCATAGGCGATCAGGGCGGTTACACCTTCGCGGCGCTGCTTGAGTAAATCGGTTAGTTTGAGGCGGGCGCGCACTATGCGTGAAGGCTTTAAATCCTCCGCCAGCATGGAAGGGGAGAGGTCGAGCAAAATGACCTGCGCCGATTCGGTTTTATGCACGGGTTGCGGCAGTTTCTCCCAGGTAGGGCCCGCCATGGCGATCGTGGCCAACAACCAGGCGCTGCAAACGGCGGCCAGGGGCAGTTTTTGCGCTTGCGTCAACTGACCGGTTAACAAGTGCCCGATCAGCTCCGGCGCAATCACATCCTGCCAGCGGGTATTGCGCCGGGTTTGCCGCCACAGCAGCCACAACAGCATCACCGCGGGCAACAGGGTCAACAACCAGGCGGGGCGCAAAAAATGAAAGTCATTGAGCAAATTCAACATAAATCCTACCCTTTTGCGACAAAGCGCCAGCGGATCTGGGTCGCGGCGAGCACAAAACTCAGCAGCAGCGACAGCCCCAGCGGCCAGAAAAACAGCGATTTTGTCGGACGAAAAACCTCCTCTTCCTGCTCAATAGGTTCAAACTGATCGAGCAGAGCGTAAATCTGTTGTAACTCCGCGGGATCGCGAGCGCGAAAGTACTTGCCGCCGGTTTCCGAGGCCAGTGTCCGCAGCGTATTTTCATCCAGATCGGCAGAAGGGTTTATGCGTCGGGAGCCAAAGTTAGTGCCGAAAAGTCCGGGGGTCACCATTTCATCGGCACCTATGCCTATGGTGTAGATTTTCACCTTCGCCTGGCGGGCCAACTCAGCGGCGCGCAGAGGGGAAACTTCGCCGGCGGTATTGGCTCCGTCAGTCAATAGGATGAGAACGCGACTGCTTTCAGGCCGGTCGCGCAGCCGCTTGATAGCCAGGCCAACGGCATCGCCGATTGCCGTTTTTTCACCGGCGAAGCCCAACTGTGCCTCCAGTAGCAGGCGATTAACGGTGGTTCGGTCAAAGGTCAGGGGAGCTTGCAGGTACGCCTGGGTGCCGAATAGAATCAACCCCAAGCGGTCGCTTTTGCGACGCTTGACAAAATCTCCGACGACATATTTAACAATTGTCAGACGGTCCACCTGTTGGTTTTCAATGATCATATCCTGGGTTTCCATACTGCCGGAAATATCGACAGCCAGCAGCAGATCGCGCCCACTGGCGGGTAGGGCGATCGGTTCCCCAATCCATTGCGGCCGGCTGGCGGCGAGTACAGAAAGCAGCCACAGCAGACTCAAAGCCGCGAGATTAAACCAGCTTCTGGTGGCGGACTGACGCTGCTGTCCATCCAGGTTAGCGAGGGTGTTGTAAAAGGGTACCAGCAGCGCAGCCTCCTCGCGGCGGGCGGCGGGTACCAGGTAAAAAACCAATAGCGGCAATGGCAGCAATAGGAGCAACCAGGGCCAATCAAGATGCAGCATGTTTGAGTTCCGGTCTGTCTTTTACTCGTTGGTTATTTTGCCTGTCGTTGACGCGTAAATAATGGGGGCGATGTTTTCTTATCCAAGTCAATCCCATATGATGCATGGTCTCGATATCTGCCTCCCGGTTCGGTTGCTGTGGTTGATAGGGGCCTGTTAGCAACAGCTGTCCGAGTGAGGAGTGAAACCGTTCACCGTTGTGGAACCGAATTGTGCTGTCCAAAAAGGTCAGCCACCTTTCTCCCGTCAGCCCCGCTACCCTCTCGTGCTGAAAGCCGGCCAACGCCGTGCGCTTGAGGATGTCCGCAAAGCGTTGCAAATAGCGCTGTAAATCATTCGTCTCTTGATAGTCCTGCCAGGCCCTGTCAAGTTCTCGCCGGGCGGCGCGTCGATAGGCCCCGTTGCCCCAGCGTTTCAAGCCCCAGCGCAGGGCTTGTACCAGCGCCACAATCAGCAGCAGTCCCAACAGCCACCAGCCCGGTGCGGGGGGCCACAGGCCCACCGACGGGGGCGGGTGAATGTCCCGCAGTTGCGGTATTGGCACTTGGGAAGCGTCCGCCGGAGTGGATCCCAATGGCGATTGGGGAGGCGCAGCGGGTATTCCCGGGTGGGGAAATTGCGCTGTCCCGGGACTATTGTGAGTAGGCGGTGGGGGCTCTGGTGGCTTCATGCGTGTCTCTTTTTCCTCCCGTACAGGTCGCGCAGCAATTGAATCGGGTCGCTCCGGGTATTGGCCGATATCAATGGTATAGCCTGGCTTGAACAGGTTTTCGCCAGGTGGTGCAGGCGCTGTTCAAAGTGGTGGGTAAAGCTTTGGTTGAATTTGGCTTCCATGGTATTGACCGCCAGACGCTTTTCTCCGTTGCTGATCGTCAAGCTTGGAGCCTGGGGCAATTGTTTTTCCAACTGATCGAATACGTGGAACAGGCTGACATCGGCGTGGCGCCCGAGTTGAAACAACAGTTCTTCGCAGCGATGGTCAAAATCGTGAAAATCACTCAGCAGAAACACGGCGCTACCCGGCTTGGATATGCGCCGCACGTCCGACAGCATGTCCGCCATGGTGCTGGAACCTGAGGGTGCGATCGGACTGTTCAGGCGGTGATTGAAGTCGTGAATCTGATACAGCAGTTCCAGCAGCGCGTGTTTGCTGCGCCGCGGGCGGATGTCGCGATGGCTGTTGTTGCCGAACACCAGCGCACCGATACGATCACTCTGGGCCAGCGCAGCCCATCCCAGCAGCGCGGCCAAATGTGCCGTATAAACGGATTTAAAACAGCGTTGGCTGCCGAAAAACATGCTCGCCCGCTGATCGACCAGGACAAATACCGGGCGTTCTTTCTCCTCCCGGAACAATTTCGTGTGGGCAACCTGAGTGCGTGCGGTAACGCGCCAGTCGATACTGCGAATATCGTCGCCGGGTTGATACAGGCGCACTTCTTCAAACTCCATGCCGCGGCCGCGAAAACGCGTGCGCACACTGCCGCTGATTATGGCGGTGCTGGGGCGGCGCGCAAACAGTGTAAACTCATTGGCAACGTAGCGCATGCGCAGCAGTGCGTCCAGGTTTGTATAGGCGCCCTGAGGCAGAATATCCCGTAATGGATCCATGATTATGCGACGGGTACCTGTCTAATAAGTTGATCGATTACCTGATTAGGCGTTTTACCATTGGCCTCTGCTTCGAAGGTGAGCAACAGGCGATGGCGAAATACATCGTGGATCACTGCCTGTACATCGTCGGGGCTGACAAAATCCTTACCTTTGAGCCAAGCGTGGGCGCGAGCACAGCGATCCAGTGCGATGGTTCCACGGGGGCTGACGCCGTATTCAATCCAGTTGTCTAATTCTTCATTATATTTACCCGCTTCTCTGGTTGCGATTGTCAGTTGCACGATATAATCCTCGACACTTTCTGCCATATGCATCGACAACACTTCCCGGCGCATCGCCATAAGTCTCGATTGGTTTAAAGTTTGCGGTGGTTGCATTTTTTCCGTACTGCCGGCTTCTTTTCTGACCAGTTGAAGAATGCTTTTTTCGGCGCTGGTGTCAGGATAGTTGACCTGTATGTGCATGAGAAAGCGGTCGAGCTGAGCTTCGGGTAACGGGTAAGTGCCTTCCTGCTCTATCGGGTTTTGGGTCGCCATCACTAAAAACAGTTCCGGCAGGGGGTAGGTTTTTCGGCCCACGCTGATTTGCCGTTCTGCCATTGCCTCCAACAGTGCAGACTGCACCTTGGCCGGGGCCCGGTTGATTTCGTCGGCCAGCACCAGGTTGTGAAAGATGGGACCGGGCTGAAACTCGAAAGTGTTGGTTTCCTGGCGGTAAATATCGGTGCCGGTGACGTCCGAGGGCAGCAAGTCGGGCGTGAACTGAACACGGTGAAAGTCACCTTCGATACCGTCAGCCAGGGTTTTGATGGCTTTTGTCTTTGCCAGCCCCGGAGCGCCTTCGACCAATAGGTGTCCGTCGGCGAGGAGCGCGATGAGAAGACGTTCAACTAAGTGACCTTGACCTATTATTTGGTCACACAGCCAATCCCTGAGAAGCTGTACTGCGTGTGTATCGTTCATAAATTTTATTTTCAGTGAGCTGTTTAAAGTTTGTTGTTTAATTTGTGTACAAAATATTTATTAAAGTAATGATTTTAACCCGGTTACAGTCACGTTCAAATATTCGTGAGCAAACCCTGGTCGAATTGGGGCCTGTTTCCGTGCCGGCTTCACTTTGTCAGGCTCCTAGACATCCGTCACAGTAATGGGTTCCGGATCTTGTGTAAAAGACGTGGTCTATGCTTAGAGTGATTATTGTGGTAATCCAATCGAGAGGAAGAAAAAGTGGATATAAGCCTGGTGGCAGCAGACACCAAAGAAACATTTTTTGCCCAATTACACAGTTATATAAAAGAAAAACTCAGCGGTAAGGAAAAAGAGGCCGTGGCAAGGTTTGCTGATCAGTATTTCGTCCAGTACCCCCTGGACGAGTTGGACGGGCTGCAGCTGAGCGATGTCTACGGCAGCGCTTATGAGTGGTGGAATTTTATTCAGGAGCACGATCTTACGGAGCCCAAGGTGAGGGTGTTCAACCCCAGCCTGGAGGAGGACGGCTGGCTGTCCGGGCACACGGCCGTGGTGATATTGCAGAGAGACATGCCGTTTTTGGTGGATTCCATCCGTATGGAAATTAACCGCCGCAACATCGCTATCCACTCGGTTAAAAGCACTATTTTTCATATCGCCCGCGATGATCGTCACTGTTTGGTTGAACTGGGTGAGGCGCATAACACCCATACCTTTCGCGGCGACGGCAAAAAGTCCGGCAATGGTAAAAGCAAAAAGTCCGGCAATGGTAAAAACAGTGGCAAACGCTTTCAGAAAGAGGCGTTGATTTATTTGGAAATAGACATGCACACCTCCGAGGCGGAAATGGCGGAGTTGGCCAAATCGATAATTTCTGTGTTGGGCGATGTGGGCGCGGCGGTTGATGATTACAAGTCGCTGTTGGCCCAGGCGGGGGACGTGGAAAAGAACCTGGCTAACGCACCGACCCGGGTGCTGACCGATCAGGTCGAGGAAAGCCGTGAATTTATGCGTTGGCTGGTAGATGGTCATTTTACGTTCCTCGGGTATTCCGAATACGAATTTTTTGATAACGACGGATCAAAGTCATTGCGCGAGCTGCCGGAAAAGCGGTTGGGACTGTTTAAATTATACGGCCATAGAACGGGCAGCCTGCCCATCGACAATTTCAACCCGGGCATGGCGCGCTTTCATCTGACACCTAAACTGCTGACTTTTTCCAAATCCTCCGTGCGCTCCCGGGTTCACCGCCGCGCCTATTCCGATTACGTGGTAGCCAAACGCTATAACGAAAAGGGTGAAGTCGATGGAGAATGCCGGTTTTTGGGCTTGTATACCTCGCCCGTTTACACGTTATCGCCAACTAAGATTCCAGTGATACGCCAGAAGGTTGCGCAGGTGTTTGCGCAGTGCGGCATAGACCTCGTAAGCCACGACGGCAAGGTGTTGCGGCAGGTGCTGGAAACCTTTCCCCGTGACGAACTGTTTCAGAGCAGCACGGCTGAACTTTACGAGACAACCCTGGGGGTGGCACGTATTAATGAACGCCACATGGTGCGCCTGTTTATGCGCAAGGATCACTACGGCAAGTTTGTCAGTTGCATCGTGTTTATTCCCAGAGAGTCGTTCAATACCCAGATACGGTTAAAGATTCAGAAACTGATCGGCGAGGTGTTGAAAACCGACGAGCATGAATTCACGACTTACTTTTCCGAATCGATACTGGCTCGGACCTACATCGTCTTTCGCGTCGATCCCAGCCGTGAAATTGAGTATGATATTAAGCGTCTCGAACAGCGCATTATCGATATTACCCGCAGCTGGGAGGACCATCTGCGGGTGTCACTGTGTGAAGCCCAGGGGGAAGAGCGCGGCGTGCGTTTGTTTAGCTGCTTCCAGCAGGCGTTTCCGGCCAGTTATCGTGAAAACTATGATGCCCGCACGGCCGTTCACGACATCGCGACATTGAGTGAACTGAAAAACGGCGATGATATTGCCATGAGCTTTTATCAGCCGGTGGGTATGGATAAGAGCGCAATGCACTGTAAGGTTTTTCGCCTCGATACCGGACTTGAATTGTCCACAGTGGTGCCGGTGCTTGAGCATTTGGGACTCCGGGTTATCGGCGAACATCCTTATAAAATTGTCAAAAGCGATGGGCGCGTAGTCTGGTTGCACGACTTTCATCTGGTTTTCAGCCTACCGGTGACGATCGATGTGCACGCGGCGCGCAATTATTTTCAGGACGCCTTCGCCGCCGTATGGCGCAGTGAAACCGAAAGCGATGCCTTCAACCGCTTGGTGCTGGGGGCGCGCTTAAGCTGGCGTGAAGTCAGCATGCTGCGCACCTACGCTCGCTATATGAAGCAGACGGCGTTCACCTTTAGCCAGAGTTATATTGCCAATACCCTGGCCAATCACCTCGAGATCACCCGCAACCTGGTGGCGCTGTTTAAAGCGACCTTCGATCCGCGTGTCAGTCAGGGCAAGCACAAGGAGGGAGAACGCATCGAGCGGTTGAATAATAAAATCATCGACAGCCTGGAAAAAGTCGACAACCTCAATGAGGATCGGATTATCCGCCGCTATCTCGATCTTATCAACGCCACCCTGCGCACCAATTTCTTTCAGCCGGACGCTCAGGGCAAGCCGAAGGATTATATTTCGATCAAATTCAGCCCGAGAAACATTGCCAATATCCCGGAACCGCGGCCAATGTATGAGATCTTTGTCTACTCGCCGCGGGTGGAGGGCGTGCACCTGCGTGGCGGTAAGGTTGCCCGCGGCGGTCTGCGCTGGTCTGACCGTCTGCAGGACTACCGCACTGAGGTGTTGGGGTTAGTCAAAGCCCAGCAGGTGAAAAATGCCGTCATTGTACCCAATGGCGCCAAGGGCGGCTTTGTCTGCAAAAATTTGCCTGCGGCCGGTGATCGTGAAGAGGGGGTCAAGTGTTACAAAATTTTTATCCAGGGGCTGCTGGATATAACCGATAACTTTATCGACGGCAAAATAGTACCTCCGAAAAAAGTCGTGTGCTGCGATGACAATGATCCCTATCTGGTCGTGGCTGCCGACAAGGGCACCGCCACCTTTTCCGATATCGCCAACGAAATATCGGCGCGTTATCAGCACTGGCTCGGCGACGCATTTGCCTCCGGCGGTAGCCAGGGGTACGACCACAAGGGGATGGGAATCACGGCCCGGGGAGCGTGGATCTCCGTGCAGCGCCACTTTAAGGAAAAGGGTGTCGACGTTCAACAGCAGGAGTTTAGCGTCATCGGTATCGGTGATATGGGGGGTGATGTATTTGGGAACGGCATGCTGTTGTCCAGGTATATCTGTCTGTTGGCGGCGTTTAACCATCAGCATATATTTATCGATCCGACCCCCGATCCAACCGCCACTTATACCGAGCGCAAGCGACTGTTCGAACTCAGCGGCAGTTCCTGGGCCGATTACAACACGGCTTTGATTTCCAACGGGGGGG
>JARROD010000114.1:0-12420 GCA_037384225.1 Exilibacterium sp. | reverse complement strand
AAAAAATGCCATCGATTTTGAGCTGTTGACGGCCGGTGAACACAAACGGACTCTGACCATATTCGGCGAGAACACGGAAAAAGGGCGCGAGAAGTTTATCGAAGAACTGGAAGATACCCACGAACTGTTCAAAACTTTTGTCAATGAGAATCGCAGCCAAGTGGAAATCAGCGAGGTGGCAACCGGTGAAGTGTGGTACGGGCGCAGGGCCATTGACAAAAAGCTGATCGATGGCATACAGACCAGTGACGATTATATCTGGTCCCAGCAGCAAGAAGCCGATATTTATGAAATTGAATATGTGCATAAAAAAAGCCTCCCGGAAAAACTGGGATTGGCGGCGGAGCAGTCCGTCGACCGGCTGGTGCTGAACTGGTGGGAAAAGTTGCAGTCGAGGCACAACGTATAAGGCAAAGAGGTCACCTATGGCAGAGCCAAATACTTCCGAAGCATTTCTGGCGCTCAGAGTACTGGAGTCGGAGCGCGGCGTATTTAGCCGCAAAGTGGTAACCCGTCATATGGGCGAATTGCCGGCGGGGGAACTGACAGTGGAAGTGCAGTATTCCTCCCTTAACTATAAAGATGCGCTCTCAGCCCACGGCCACCGGGGAGTGACAAAACAATACCCCCATACACCCGGTGTCGATGCCGCCGGGATCGTGATCGCAGACCACAGCGGGCGCTTCAAGCCCGGTGACAGCGTGTTGGTATGCGGTTACGACCTGGGGATGAATACGGACGGCGGACTGGCGCAACGGATACGGGTTCCCGCCGCCTGGGCCTGCGCCTGTCCCGCGTCTTTAAGCCTGTTCGAGGCCATGGCTTACGGCAGCGCCGGATTCACGGCGGCGCTGTGTATCGAGAAGCTGCAGACCATGGGTGCCGTTCCCGAGGCGGGCGACGTGGCGGTAACGGGGGCAAGCGGCGGCGTCGGGAGTTTCAGTGTGGCGCTATTGAAACACCTCGGCTTCCCGGTGGTTGCCTTTACCGGCAAGCTCGAAAACAGCGAGCAATTAGTGAGCCTGGGAGCGCACCAGGTGATCGATCGCGACACCCTGAGTGAGTTGGTGAATGAGCCCTTGGCCAGTGAACAGTGGGCGCAGGGCATCGACTGTGTCGGCGGAGACTACCTGTTCGGTTTGCTAAAATCCATCCGTTACGGCGGCAGTGTGGCCGCCTGTGGATTGACTGCAGGGGCCGAATTCTCCGCCAATGTCTATCCGTTTATTCTCCGCAATGTAAATCTGCTGGGCGTAGACTGCGTGCTCTTGCCGATCGAGAAGAAACAGCGCCTGTGGCAAAAACTTGCCGGCGAGTGGAAACTGCCCGGGCTTGAGAATATGGTTGAAGAAATTTCTCTATACCAGGCCCCTGAATACCTGACGCGGCTCTATAACGGTCACGCGCTGGGGCGCTACGTTGTCAATCTCGCCGCAACCGGTCACTGATGGCGATTGGCGTCGGATAGTTAAAAATAACGATATAACTGGAAATCAGAAAGGTAATAATAGCCGTCGCCTGAATCAGTAGCGAAGCCTTCTGGCTGATCAGTGAAGCGTTGATCGCCACATAGGCGATTAACAGTGAAAACTCGCTGATCTGACCGAGCCTGAAACCGATATCCCAGGCCAGGCCATTTTGTTCACTCTGGCGCTGGAGCAGCAGCCTGAAGGTTACCGGTTTCAATACCAGCACCGCACAGGCCAGAACCGAGGCTGCCAGGAGTACCTCGCTTATAAGGCTCAGATCAAATCTGGCTCCGAGGGAGATAAAAAACAATACCAGAAAAAAATCCCGCAGGGGTTTTAAGCTGATCGCAATATATTGGGAAATAGGGCTGGTGGCAATACTGATGCCGGCCAGAAATGCGCCTATCTCCGCTGACATTCCCATGAATTCCGACAACTCCGCCAACCCAAGACACCAGCCAATGGCCAGTAGAAAAATGTATTCGTGAAAACGATCGAATTTTTGAATCAGCTTCAGCAGGATAAAGCGGACAAATCCGTAGGCGAATCCCGCGACCAGCGGCAGAGCGACGATAGTCATCAAGAACCGGTTGATGTTGACTTCGCCGACATCGCCGCTCAACAACAGCATCAGGCAGAGAATGGCGAGAAAATCCTGCAACAACAGCAATCCGACCATGAGTTCCCCAGTGTGCTTGTGGTGCAGTACAGTCGTGGGAAGCAGTTTAATACCGATAATCGTACTGGAGAACATCATCGCCATTCCGATTACCAGGCTTTCTACCGAATTGTATTGAAACAACCTCCCAATGGCGTAGCCGGCAGCGGCAAAAATAAAGGAACTGGCTATCGCCACACTGGTGACCTGGCGCAGCACACCAATAAGCGCTTTGGGCTGCATATCGAGCCCTAAAAGAAACAACAGAAAAATAATCCCGATATGAGAGATATCCATAACCAGTTTCAAGTTATTGATATGGCCCAGGCCATAGGGGCCGAGAATCATACCGAGAAAAATGTAGGTAACCAGCAGCGGTTGGCGTGCGTAAAGTGCCAGCGAGGCGATGACGGCGGCGCCGGTGAAAATCAGAAAAAACGATTGAAACAAAGATTCGCCCATACTGCCCGGTTTTTTGATTGGTTGTGAGGGTGGTTTGGATCAATACACCGACTGCCGCTCACGGGGGCAACAATCCATGACTGATCTGAGATTATTAGAAGGTGTATCAATACTACCTTAAATCGGTATAGCGGGCGAATTTTTGGCTGAGAGCGGTAACTTCTCGATACCCCGGGATATTGTGCCTTCAATCTGACGGCCATCCGGCGGTAGCTGGCCCAAACACGCTGCAAGTCCCCCTCCGGGGCCCGGCCCGCCATCACAGATTGCGGGCATTTGGGTATAGCTGTTAGGTACGGCGTCTGAACAGGGGTATTGGCTGGTCGACGGCGGCTTGATAGGACTCGCTGAAATCGTTTAGAGATTTAACCGTTTGTTGTAGATCGGTTCCTTCGTTAAAACTGAACGCATTAAAGCCACAGCGTTTTAAATAAAACAGTTGATCCCGAAGAATATAACCGATAGCCCTCAATTCGCCGCGGTAGTGATAGCGCTCACGCAGCAGGCGGGCGCAGGTAAAACCGCGGCCATCCATAAAGGTGGGAAAATTGATGGCAATCAACGACAGCTTCACCGCATCCTCACCCAGCCGATCGGCGGTTTCATCGCTGTCGAGCCAGACCCCGATTTCACCGCGCTCCAGCAACTGTTGCCGCTGCGCTTGCCACACCGCCAACGGTACAATGATCTTGCCCTCCGCAAGCGCCACGCTGGCGGCATCCCCGGTCTTGTCGATCAGTGTCCATTGGTTCTCAACCACCGCTTCGTCTTTAATCAGACAGGCGGGAGATTGTCCACTAATGGGATTTTGCATACACTCGCTCCTTAAACGGGGCCAGGCCGATACGGTGATAAGTGTCGATAAACTGTTCTTCCTCGGCGCGGTTTTCGACATAGACGTCCAGCAGCTTTTGGATAACATCGGTCATGTCCGCGCGGCTGAATGAAGGTCCCAGAACCGTGCCCAGCGACGCACCGTTTTTACCACTGATGCCAGTGTTACGGTAGCCGGAATTGCCCCCCAACTGAACCTGATAAAACTCTTCGCCTTTTTTATCGACGCCGAGGATGCCGATATGGCCGACATGGTGGTGACCGCAGGCGTTCATACAGCCGGAAATGTTCAGATCGATATCGCCGAGGTCATAGACGTAGTCCAAATCGTCGAATTTGCGCTGAATCGCCTCCGCCACCGGAATGGATTTGGCATTGGCCAGGGAACAGAAATCTCCCCCCGGGCAGCAGATCAGATCGGTCAGCGTGCCGATATTCGGGGTGGCGAAACCGGCGGCCTTAGCATCGAGCCAGAGTTCGAATAAATCCGATTTCCTCACATCGGCAAGTACAATATTTTGCTCGTGAGTGGTCCTGGCTTCGGCGAACGAATAGCGCTCGGCCAGGTCGGCGATTACCTCCAACTGATTATCGGTAATATCGCCGGGGGCGATCCCTGTGGGTTTCAGCGACAGCGTGACAGCCGCGTATCCAGCCTGTCGATGCCTGGAAACATTGCGTTGCAGCCAGCGGCTAAACGCTCTGTGCTCACCGGCGAGGGTGTCCAGCTCAGATTGTAAAGCCGCGTCGTCGAGTTTTTCATAAGCCGGTTCGGTAAAGAAGCTTTTGGCGCGGGTAATTTCCTCTTCGGTCAGGGTTGTGTACCCATCTTTAATAAGCTGCCACTCGGCATCTACTTTTTCGGCAAAGGCATCCGGCCCCATGGCGCGCACCAGAATTTTAATGCGGGCCTTGTACTTGTTGTCTCTGCGGCCGAACTGATTGTACACGCGTAGAACCGCTTCGAGATAAGTCAACAGGTGGACCTGTGGTAAAAATTCCTTGATAACGCTGCCGATCACCGGCGTGCGGCCCAGACCGCCGCCCACCAGCACCTTGAACCCCAACGCTCCCTCGGTGTTGACAACCAAGTGCAGGCCTATATCGTGAACCTGTATTGCCGCGCGGTCATTGGCGGCACCGGTAACGGCTATTTTGAATTTGCGCGGCAAGAACGCGAATTCGGGGTGAAAACTGGACCACTGGCGGATAATTTCACAGTAAGGGCGCGGATCGGCAACCTCGTCCTCAGCGATGCCGGCAAACTGATCCGAGGTTACATTGCGGATACAATTGCCACTCGACTGAGTCGCGTGCATTTCCACCTCGGCCAATTCAGCCAATATGTCGGGTATTTCGGCTAGTTCGGGCCAGTTAAACTGAATATTCTGGCGAGTGCTGACGTGGCAGTAGCCTTTGTCGTAGTGGCGGGCAATATGGGCAAGCCGGCGCAGTTGTCTGCTGTTGATCATGCCGTAGGGGACATTGATACGCAGCATCGGCGCCAGGCGTTGAATATACAGGCCGTTTTGTAAGCGTAGAGGTAAAAATTCCTCCTCTTTCAACCCCCCGGCGAGATACCGCTCGGTTTGATCGCGAAATTGCGCAACCCGCTCATTCACGATTTTGTGATCGAAGTCATCATATATATACATTGAGACTAATTACCCATAATTACCACAGACTATTTACCGAGCTTGCTTCGGAGGTGTGCAAAGATACCAGCCATGGCGCGTCTGTCGTACTAATTGTTTTCTATAGTTTAAGAACGAATGGTAATAAGTGAGATATAGCGCTTGTTTCAGTTCAGGGGATTGACGTTAGAATTCGAAGCTATAATATAAATACAAAGGGAATATAATTATTCAAGGCGGATAAATCACTTGTTGACCTTTACCAAAGGTTGAACCTTATAAGAGCATAATAATCTGGAGCAAAATTGTATGGGTGATGATATACAAATGCAGGAACAAGGCAATAGCACCGCGGACGCTTTTGCGGCGGTAGCGCTAATCGCAATATTTGTCGCTACCTGTATCTTTTGGGTCAGTGGACAATAAACCGTTGCACCTTTCTGTAATAGTCCACATTATTTAGCAGAATAGACGGGCGTTAGAGCCTGCGCGGGTAGCACCAAGCTATCCGTTAGCTCTCTATTGTAACAACTGCGGTTATAACTATCGTTATAACCGGCTAACGTTGCGGATGTATACCCAAAGCGTTTGAGATTTAGGTGTGCAGAGTGCGTCAATTTTTGTTCCCCCCTTCCTTTAACAACAGGGGCGCGATGACGCTGCATGGCAGGCCCCATGTGAGGGCGCTAGCGCCGCGAATGCCTGGAGCGGCTGGACGGAGCAACGCTGCCAGGGACAAAAAGGGGCGTGCTCTGTTCACCTAAATTTCAAACGCTTTGGGTGTATTTTAGCCGTTCAGCACCTTTATTAACCGGTAGCCCCCGCACTATTGAGTACCATTTTCACAGCAAAGGCCACCGCCAACACAAACACCACGGTAAAAACCACGCCTGCCACCACATAAGGAACGATACTGCGCTGTTTGAAATCTCGTTCGTGATTTTTACTGCTTTGTACACCGAACGCCGCCGCAATTGTCGTTAACACGATTTGCAGGAAGCTGATTTTTCCCCCCGGTTCACGCTCACTCATAACTTTTAAAACCCTTCGGCCGCAATACTATTCCCGAAATTCTGATAGGGAACCGGCAAAGATACAAGCCATGGATGCCGACGCCAAGCGATTAATTATCATAACCCAGCACGGGTTGCAACCACCGCTCCAGCGTTTCAACAGACATACGCTTGCGCCGGGCCAGGGATTCAACCTGATCTTTGGCAATCTTCCCAGTGGCAAAATAAGTCGATTGCGGATGTGAAAAATACCACCCGGATACCGCCGCCGCCGGAAACATCGCATAGTGCTCCGTCAATTCCACACCAATATTCGCCTCCGCCTCCAGCAGCCTGAACAATGTCGCTTTTTCGGTATGATCGGGGCATGCCGGATAGCCCGGGGCCGGGCGGATACCACAGTACTTTTCCTTGATCAACGCGGCGTTATCCAGCGACTCCTCCTGCGCATAGCCCCAGAACTCCCGCCGCACCCGCTCGTGCATCCGTTCGGCCAAAGCTTCCGCCAGCCGATCGGCCAGGGCTTTGATCATGATACTGCTGTAATCGTCGCCGTGGCTTTCGAACTGCCGCGCCATCTGCTCCGCGCCTATGCCGGCTGTGACCACGAAACCGCCGATATAATCGTTCCTGTCGCTGGTTTTGGGGGCGATAAAATCCGCCAGCGAATAATTGGGTTTATCGGTATTGCCGGGTTTTTGGTTCTGCTGGCGGATATGGTGTAATGTTGCCAGCGCATCGCTCCTTTGCTCGTCGCTGTAGACTTCGATATCGTCGCTGTCGACCCGGTTCGCGGGCCAGAAACCGATGACCGCCCTGGCGCGGATCAGCTTCTCATCGACAATCCGTTGCAACATCGCTTGAGCGTCGCTAAACAGGTTGCGCGCGGCTTCTCCCACCACTTCATCGTCCAGAATCCGGGGATATTTCCCGCTGAGATCCCATGAAATAAAAAAGGGAGTCCAGTCGATATACGCGAGTAAATCCGTGAGAGGGTAGTCTTCGAAAACCTTGATGCCCGTAAACGTGGGGGTGGGCGGTGTGTAGTTTTTCCAGTCCTCCTGAAACCCGCGGGCAACCGCCTCGGGGTAGGGCAGAGACAGGCCGCGGGGCTTGCGGTTCGCCATCCGCTCCCGCACGGCGGCATACTCGTCCTGGATCTGGTGGACAAATTCCCCGCGCCTTTCCTTGGAGAGCAAGCTGGCGGCCACCCCAACGGCGCGCGAAGCATCGGCGACATATACCACCTGGTTTAGATCGAACTGGGGGTCGATTTTTACCGCGGTATGGGCTTTGGACGTGGTCGCGCCGCCGATCAGCAGTGGTTTGTCAATTCCCTGGCGCTGCATTTCCCGGGCCACGGTGACCATCTCATCGAGAGAGGGTGTGATCAGCCCGGACAGACCGATAATATCGCACTTCTGTTCAGCTGCCACCCGCAAAATTTTCTCACAGGGCACCATTACCCCCAGATCCACAACCTCAAAATTATTGCATTGCAAGACTACCCCGACAATATTCTTGCCGATATCGTGGACATCGCCTTTTACCGTCGCCATTAGAATTTTGCCGTTGGGTTCGGCGCCTTCGTCTTTTTCCGCTTCGATAAAAGGCTGCAGATAGGCCACCGACTGTTTCATCACCCGCGCCGACTTCACCACCTGTGGTAAAAACATTTTTCCGGAGCCAAATAAATCGCCCACCACATTCATACCGTCCATCAAAGGGCCTTCGATAACCTCCAGTGGGCGGTTGACTTCCAGTCGGGCGGCTTCCGTATCTTCTACAATATAGGTATTGATACCCTTGATCAGCGCATGTTCCAGGCGTTTGGTCACCGGCCAGCTGCGCCATTCCAGATCCTCTTTTTTCGCCGCGCCGCTGCCGTCCCCTTTGTATTGCTCGGCGATATCCAGCAGCGCTTCGGTGGCGTTGTCGCTGCGGTTGAGTACCACATCTTCAACTTTTTCTTTCAGGTCTTTCGGCAGATCGTCGTAAACTGCCAACTGGCCGGCGTTGACGATGCCCATATTGAGCCCGGCTTTAATGGCGTGGTACAGAAACACGGAGTGAATGGCTTCCCTCACCGGGTTGTTGCCACGGAAGGAAAATGACACATTACTGACACCGCCGGAGACGCCGGCATGGGGCAGGTTGGCACGAATCCAGCGGGTCGCCTCAATAAAATCCACCGCGTAATTATTGTGCTCGTCGATACCCGTGGCGATGGCAAAAATATTCGGATCGAAAATGATATCCTCGGGTGCAAACCCGACCTGTTGTGTCAATATCTCGTAGCTACGGGCGCAGATTGCGGTTTTGCGCGCTTTGCTATCGGCCTGGCCCTGTTCATCGAATGCCATCACCACCACGGCGGCGCCGTAACGCTGACAGAGTCTGGCTCTGTCGATAAACTCCGCTTCCCCCTCCTTGAGACTGATTGAGTTGACAATGGGTTTGCCCTGAATGCATTTGAGGCCGGCCTCGATGACTTCCCACTTGGAGGAGTCCACCATAATCGGTACCCGGGCGATGTCGGGCTCGCCGGCGATCAGGTTACAAAAGCGCGTTATTGCCGCCACGGCGTCAAGCATGCCTTCGTCCATATTAATGTCGATCACCTGTGCGCCATTTTCCACCTGCTCCAGCGCCACTTCCAGGGCGGTGTCGTAGTCTTCCTCCTTGATCAGTCGCTTGAAGCGGGCCGAGCCGGTGACATTGCAGCGTTCGCCGATATTCACAAACAGCGAGTCCTTGCCGATATTGAACGGCTCCAGGCCGGAGAGGCGACAGGCGGGCTCCAGAACCGGTATGGTGCGTGGGGCATGCTTGCTAACCGCTGTGGCAATGGTGCGGATATGTGCCGGGGCGGTGCCACAGCAGCCGCCGATGATATTGACAAAGCCGCTGGCGGCAAATTCTTCCACCACGGCGGCCATTGCCTCCGGCGTTTCATCGTACTCGCCGAATTCATTAGGCAGCCCGGCGTTGGGGTGGGCGGACACATAGCATTGCGCAACCCGGGCCAGCTCTTTGACATAGGGCCGCAGTTCTTTGGCGCCCAGGGCGCAGTTGAGGCCGATGGAAAGCGGCCGGGCATGGGCCAGAGAGTTGTAAAATGCCTCCGTGGTCTGGCCCGACAGGGTGCGGCCTGAGGCGTCGGTTATGGTTCCGGATATCATTACCGGCAGTTCGATACCCTCGCGATCGAAGTATTCCCGAACGGCGAAGATCGCCGCCTTGGCGTTAAGCGTGTCGAAAATGGTTTCGATCAGGAGTATATCCACACCGCCTTTAATCAGGCCGTCGATGGATTCAAGGTAATTGTGCGCCAGCTCGTCAAAGGTGACATTGCGGGCGCCGGGATCGTTGACGTCCGGGGAGATGGAGCAGGTGCGACTGGTTGGCCCCAGTATTCCGGCGACAAAGCGGGGCTTTTCAGGGGTTTTAGCGCTCATGGCGTCGGCGGCCTGGCGCGCCAGTTGGGCGGACGCTACGTTGATTTCATGGGCCAGGTCCTGCATTTGGTAGTCGGCCTGGGAGATCCGGGTACTGTTGAAGGTGTTGGTTTCGATGATGTCGGCGCCGGCTTCCAGGTAGGCGGTGTGGATGTCGCGGATAATATCCGGCTGAGTAATGGAAAGCAGGTCGTTGTTGCCGGCGATGTCGAGTGGGAAGTCGGCGAAGCGTTCACCCCGGTAATCGGCTTCCCGGAGTTTGTGACTCTGGATCATGGTGCCCATGGCGCCATCGAGAATGAGGATTTGCTGGGCGAGCGCCTCTTTCAGGGCGTCGGTAGCTGGGTGCTGGGAGCGGGTGGTGCTGGTTGCCATGGGGGACCTATATCGAAATATTTTGATATTGATGGTTGGGTGAAGTGTAGCAGAAAATGGGGGGTGGAGGGAAAGGGCGCTTTTCCGTGGCGGTATGGGAATTGATATAAAACTGTCGGCTGGCACAAAAGTGTGGTTAAAATCGTGAAGCCGCAGGTGCTCGGTTCCGATACCACTCCTCGGCCAGCACACCGTCGATACCGCCGCCGAGGAGTGGTGATTACAGCGTAACTTCTCAACATCCCGGGTTATTCAGAAGTTACTGATAAGAAGTTACTGATAAAATCAGAGGTGGTTTCGATGTCAATGAAAGTTGCAATTTTTGGAATCGGTGAAGCGGGGGCTTTGATAGCCGCTGACTTAGTTGCCTGCGGTGTCAGTGTCGCCGCCTATGATCCTGCGCCGGTAGCGACGCCAGCGGCAGTGCAGCGTTGCCTGACTCCGCGGGAGGCCGTCACCGGCGCCGATGCGGTGTTCGGTGTTACCGCGATGGCCGATGCCCGTACAGCCCTGGAGCAGGCCCTAGATGCGATACCGCCCGAGGCGTGCTACGCCGATTTTTCCACCAGCGCCGCCGCGCTGAAGCGCACACTTGCCGACATCGCAGCGGCGCGGCAACTGCCGTTCGTCGATATCGCCCTGCTGGCGACCGTGCCCGGCAAGGGGTTGAAAACACCCGCGCTGGCCGCCGGGACCGCGGCCGAACGTTTTGTCGAAACCTTTGCGCCGCTGGGGATGCCGGTCGAGGCCATAGGCGACCGGGCCGGTGACGCTGCCACCCGCAAACTGCTGCGCAGCGTGTTTATGAAGGGGCTGGCGGCGCTTGTCATAGAGGCCATGCAGGCGGCAGAAAAGGCGGATCTTTCCGACTGGCTTTGGGGCAATCTGGCCGAGGAAATCTGTCGCGCCGACGAAGCGCTGTTATCGCGGCTGGTGCGCGGCACGGGGCCCCACGCCCGGCGCCGGCTGCACGAAATGGAAGCATCTCAGGCCCTGCTCGAGGACCTGGGCGTCGACCCCCTGATGACGCGCGGCACAGTGGAAAATCTGCGCCGCGTGCTGGCCCAGGGCATGCCGGACATTATCCCGGAAGTGGACTGAGCGTCCGATACCCGTTTTCAATCTTCGATGCCGGAGAGTCCGGCTCGGCAGCCACATTTCTGAGGTGGTTGAGAAAAAGTGCGGCCGCCGGCGACGGTGTCGTGTGCGCGCGCATGGTAACCCCGATGGGGCGATAGCTGTCTTTCAGCTCGATGGGTAACGCTGTCAAAAGCCCATACTGATTATCGTAGTAGATCTGGTGCTCAGAAAGCAGGGCAATACGGTCGCTTTCCAACAGCAGTCCACGCAGCGTCGATAGCGAACTGGTTTCGACGCAGTGCTGCGGTGCTGCCAGTCCGTGGTGGCAAAGAATCTCGTCGAAAAGTTGCCGCGATGGCGTATTGCGTCCCGGCAACACCCATTGGTGATCGGTCAACTGGTGCAGGCTCAGGCCGCGACAGTTGGCCAGTGGGTGGCCTTTGCGGGCAATGATCGAAAGGCGGTCGTGAAACAGTATCTCGGTGCGCAAGTCGGGCGGGCTGTGGGCGGTGCGCAATGCGCCAATGATAAAGTCGAGATCGCCATTGCGCAGGGATGCCTCCAAAATCGAGTAGGGTCCCTCCCGGGTTGAAACATCGAGCTGAGGGTGGTCGTTCAACAGCAGGATAATCGCTCTGGGAGTGAGAATCGTGCGGGTATAAGGCAGAGTTCCGATTGCCACGCTGCCGCGGGTGATGCCACTGAGGTTGGCGAGATCGTCCAAACCATGGCGAATCTGGGAAAAAGCCAGTTTAATGTGGCGCGCCAACACGTTGCTATAGGATGTGGGGGCAAAGCCGTTGGGTTCTCGTTCAAACAGCGTTATTTCCAGTAAGTCTTCCAGTTGTCGGGTAGAGTTGTAAACCGCCGCCCGGGTGACGCCCAGCATGCCGGCAGCGACGTTGATATCGCCGGATTCGTAGAGAGCGATAAAGGCCGCCAGACGCTTGTAGCTGATTTCCAGTGAGAAGACGGGATTATTGCCCGGGGGCTTTTGTATGAAATTGCGGTAGGCCTTCTCGGCGGCGGCAAATTCTGCTTCGGCCAGTGCCACTCGCGCCACCATCGCGGCGCCGTGGGCGGTGGGCAGCATTCCGGTGGCGGAGCGGTCGAACAGTGGCACACCGAGTTGGGCTTCGAGGTCGTTGATGGCTTTGGTGATGGCTGTCTGGGAACGGTTGAGCTTATTGGCGGCACGGGTAACGCTTTTGTCCCTGGCGACGTAAAGGGCTGCCTTCAAGTGGCGTAAGCTCAAATCGGGGATGCCGATATCACAAATACTCATAGGACCTGGCGGTTAAGTTTATTAAATATGTAAATATGTGTAACTTCTCAATAAGCCGGGGTATTTGTGCCTTCGATCCGGCGGCCATCCGGGGGTAGTTGGCCCAGACACGCCGCAAGTACGTCCGTGTAGGCTTGGCGTCGGCATCCATG
>JARROD010000113.1:0-11923 GCA_037384225.1 Exilibacterium sp. | reverse complement strand
GATCGCAACCCTTTTGCAAACTGTTCTGTGCCGGCATCACGAGGGAGTAGCTGCCCTGATGGAATAACAGGGGCGCGCGCCCGTTATCGCTAAATTGCTCGACTTTGCCAACCAGTATCCAGTGGTCACCGCCCTCTAGGCAGGCGTAACTTTGGCACTCGAATACGGCGGCGCAATCCGGCAACAGGGCGGCTTCGCCCAGCCCTTCTGTGTATTCGATACCGGCGAATTTATCCTCTGAAGGTTTGGCAAAGTTGTTGGACAGGTGTATCTGGTCGGCGGCGAGTACATTTACCGCAAAGTGAGAGGCCGCGGCAAAAATCGGATAGCTGCCGGATTTTTTATCGATACTCCACAGGATCAGCGGCGGGTCCAGCGATACCGAGTTAAAACTATTGGCGGTCACGCCAACGCGCTCGCCGGTTGGCGAGGTTGCCGTTACTACCGTAATGCCCGTGGCGAAATTTCCCAGCGCACGGCGAAACGCCATGCCGTCAAAGCTGGATGTTGTCATCGTTGTACCTCTCTCGGTTGTGCTGCATCAGAGCAGGCCGGGGTCGGGGTCGAGCCCCATGAGTTCGCGACCGAGAATCTGGGCGCAGACATCGTAGTCGGTATAGGCGTGGGCAGCACAAATCTGGTTGTCGCGCCAAACGCGCTGGGCCTCGCGATCTTCCATCCAATTGCTGGCGCCCAAACCTTTCCACAGTCGGTCGGTGGCTTCATTGCACATTTTTACCGCGTAGGCCTGGTTGGTGCGCCAGTAGACCAGGGTTTCCCTGGATGGGTATTGCTTGCGCTCGCCGTGTTCCCTATGGTCATTCCAGGTGGCTTCCAGAAAGGTCCGGGCGGCTTTCACCTGGTGAGTGGATTCGGCCAGACGGGTCAGCGCGGGAATGGATACTTTCACTGCTGCCCCGGTGTAGGCGCGGACGCGGCGCTGGTTGTACTCCTGGTAGATCGCCAACATACGCTCAGCCGTTCCCAGCGCCATGGCGGCGAAGCCCGATGCAAAATAAGGGCGGTAAGGGGTGTTGAAAATCTTGCTTTCGGGGTAAAGCCCGGCGCCTTTGGAGCGGCCTTCCATCATCTCTTTGGCGATCGAAATTCGGTGTTCGGGCACAAAGGTATCGCGAATCTTCAGGGTTTTGGTGCCGCTGCCCTTGACGCCGACCGAATACCAGTCATCGATGATTTCATAGTCCTGACTGGGAATGGCGGCAAAACAATAGACTTTGTTGTTTTCCGCATCCATGCGATTAAATCCGACAATGGCCCATTCGGAATGGTCGCAACCGCTGCTCCAGGTCATGTCGCCGTTAAAGATAATGCCGCCATCGGTCTCTTCGTATTTACCGATGGGGGCAATACTGCTGCTTGCCGTGGCATCCGGGTTTTCACCCCAGATATCGTCCTGGCACTGTTTGTCGAACATGGCGAGCTGGTGGTTGTGGGTGCACAACAGGCTAAAAGCCCAGGCAGTGCTGCAGCAGGCGCCAGCCAGGGCGGCGACACAATCGGTAAATTCCGTCAGTGGCATTTCCAGACCACCGTAGGCCCTGGGTAGAAAAGCCCGGTGAAGTCCAATACCTTTGAGGAGGTCGACGTTCTCCCCGGGCATCATTCGCAGTGCTTCGGCTTTGGCCGCATTGGCTGCGATCTGGGGTAGTATTCCCTGCAGGTCGTTACTGTTTTGGGTTTTTCGTCCTTCCGGCTCTGCTGACGGGATCGCTTAAACTCCTCCAGTCCCCTTTTTTAAACGGTACTGGGGGAGACTCTCCGCGTGAGGGGCAGTGCCGCAAGCGAGAGCGCTCCGGTGATACCGACCAGCAAAATTATCAGTCGGTTGGGGTTGTGGATGTCAGTCAAGAAACGAGTGCTTTGTTATGTTGTTTGCGCCAGGCCAGTGCGGTCATTCCGGTCTGCTCTTTGAAAAAGCGGGAGAAGTAGGCCGGGTCGCGAAAGCCGAGCTGATAGGCGATTTCGTTGATGGACAGTTTGGAAAAGATCAGCAGTCGCTTTATCTCCTGCAGCAGGCGCTCGCGGATGATTTTCTTTGGCGAGGTATTGGAAATACGCTGGCAGACGTGGTTGAGCCGACTTTCGGAAACACCTATGGCCTCGGTGTATTTGGGCAACTGCCAGTGTTCACGGAAATGTAGTTCGGTTTGCCTGTTAAATTGATGAAACAGGCGCAGGTCGTCGTTGTTGACTTCGCTACTCTGTACTTGGCGGCCACTCAGGCGGGCAATCTGGATAATCAGCAGGTAGATAAAACTTTCCAGTGCCAGGGCCTTGGCCAGGGATTCCGAGTGCCACTCCTCCTCAATGTTTTCCAGCAACTGTTGAATAAACTGCCAGGTTTTCCGTTGTCCCGCGCAGAGTCTGCTTTCCGTCAGGCAGATGCCCTGGTTTAGGTTGAATTCGGGCTCATCACTGCGCGATCCGCGCTGGGCGATTTGCCAAATCAGCGATTGGTGGATGGTGAGCACGTGTCCCTTGGCATTGGGCTTTATTTGAAATGAGTGGGGTATTGCGGGTGGTGTCAAAAACAGGCTGGGACCGGCAACCTGGAACAGCTTGTCGTCGATATGGAAGTTGATGTTGCCTTTTTTGATAAAGTGAATTTGCAAATACTGGGCATGCCGGTGCACGGGCATATCCCGGCCAAAGAATACTGCCAGGTTTTCCAGCGCGTCGTAATGAATACTGGCGTCCAGGTAGCGCTGGTCGTAGTCTTGGCCAATGTTGATATTGGGTATCCAGTTACTGGCGTTTTCACTCTTCACTGTCTGCCCTCCAGTACGCGCTAGTAAGCCCCGTTCCCTTGTGGCGCTGAGCCCGGCTTTGTTTCGCCCAAGTGGTTGTCCAGCGTGTTTTTTGCCTGCTGGGCCAGGGCCAGGGTGTCTACTCCCAGAGCGACAAACTGGGCGCCGGCCTGCTCATAGTGTTGCGCCAGTGCCTTGCTGGTGACCAGGATGCCCGCCGACTTTCCCGCGGCCCGGATTGTTTTCAGAGCGGTTTCCACGGCATTGACGACATCCGTATGTGCGGGATTGCCCAGATGTCCCATTGAAGCTGCCAGGTCGGCGGGGCCGACAAAGACGCCGTCAACGCCGTCGACAGCGAGGATATCTTTCAGGTTTTCCAAAGCGCGAACAGATTCTACCTGAAGCAGCAGGCAGAGCTCATTTTCGGCGTCGGCGAAATAGCCCTGAACCTGGTTCCAGCCGGCCGCCCGGGCGAGAGCCGTGCCCACGCCCCTGACACCCTTGGGTGGATAACGGGTGGCCGCCACCAGGGCGCGGGCCTGGTCGGCGGTTTCCACCATGGGAATTAACAGGGACTGGACACCGAGGTCGAGCATTTGCTTGATCAGGGCGGTGTCACCCTCCACCAGGCGCACCACCGGGTGGCTGGGCGTGTTGCCGATGGCCAGGAGTTGTGCGTGGACTGAGCGGAGGTCGTTGGGGGCGTGTTCGGCGTCTATCAGCAGCCAGTCGTAGCCACAGAGCCCACAGAGTTCAGCCGATAACGGGTTGCACAGGCCGAGCCAAAAACCGTATTGCCGCCTGCCCTCCTGAAGGGCTTGTTTGAACGGGTTATGCGGTGTTCTCATAAATTGGCACCCTTTAATCAAACAAACTTATTAAATAAACTCGCAGTTGATTTCTCCCAGTGGGCCGTAGTCCGCGCGAATTTTATCGCCAGGACTGACAATAACCGGCGCCGTGAAAGACCCTGAAAGCAGAATCTGCCCCGGCTCCAGAGCGATACCGTGGGGCGCAAAACGCTTGGCGATCCAGCGGATGCCGTTGGCGGGATGATCCAGTACGGCGGCGGCCAGACCGGTTTCCTCAATAATGTTGTTGCGGTATAGGATGCCGCCACTCCAGCGCATATCAATTGCGTCGGGCCGAAATTGTTGCTCGCCGAGGATAATTCCCGCGTTGGCGGCATTGTCGGCGATGGTATCCATGACGGTGCGTGTGTAACCGGTCTCGGGGTCGGTGCGAAAGCTGCGCGCGGCAATCAGTTCCAGGGCGGGGGTGATGTAATCGGTGGCGGCCAGAACATCGTCGATGCACAGGTCGTCGCCAAACAGCCTATCTTTCAGCACAAAGGCCAGCTCAACTTCTATGCGCGGGTCGGTGAAGTCAGCATGGGTAATGCGGCAATGATTGTTGAACCGCATGGATTGCAACAGCACGCCAAAGTCGGGAGTATCGATATTCATTGCGCGCTGCATGACTCTTGAAGTCAGGCCGATTTTGTAGCCGATGACCGGATCGTGGTCGGCAATCTTGCGCTGTACCCAGGCCGACTGAATCGCGTAGGCGTCGTCCATATCCATGCCTGGATAGGCCTGGGTAAGAGGGGCTATCTGGGTACGTGTGGATTCCGCCCGGTAGAGGTCGTCGGCCGCGGCCTTGACCTGTTGCTGGTTCAGGGTCGTCACGTCTGCTCCTCCAGAAAGTCCTGGATATTGTTTTTGTTGAATTTCAATACCGGCTCCAACTCCCGCAACTCGAACGACATGGCGACACCGCGTTGCTCAAAGCAGGCAGCGAAGTGCGCCTCGTAGACAGCAAAGAAGGCTTTGGCGGCACGCATCTTTTCCTCCTCGCTGCGCCCGGCCCCGATCAGCACGCTGAGGTGCACAAACATGTGCTTCGGGTTGCCGTCGGCGATGCGATAGTCGTGGCAGGCAAAGGCGCGGCTGCGGATGCCCTTAAGCGGGAAAATGCCGGTTTCCCGAGCGCTGCTGTGTAGCTTGATAAAAAGCTGCTCCAGAGCCAGGGTGTGACTATCAATATTGTCGGAATATTCAAGAACAAAGTGTGCCATGCGAAAACCGTTAGGACGTTTTTCCGAGTTGCGGCACTTTGTGGGTGCCGTGCGCCATGCAGACATTCTTCGTCTCCATATAGAAGTCGAAGCTGTAGTCACCGCCATCGCGGCCGATGCCGCTCATTTTAATTCCGCCAAAGGGAGAAGGCAGGTTGCGATTGTTTTCCGAATTAATCCAGAGCATGCCGGTTTCAATGTGGTGAGCCAGGCGCAGGGCGCGACCCTGGTCGCTGGTCCAGGCGTAAGCTGCCAGACCATAGGGGCTATCGTTGGCTATCTGGATCGCCTGTTCTTCACTGTCAAAGCTGACGGCGGTGAGGACCGGGCCAAAGATCTCTTCCCGGGCGATCCGCATGTCGTTGTTGGCGTCAGTAAAGAGCGTGGGCTGGATATAATTGCCGTTGGCGCTGACATTGTCATCCTGATAGCGATTTCCACCCACGGCGGTACGGGCGCCGTCCTGGCGGGCGATATCCATATAGCTCATAACCTTCTCGCAATGGCTGGTGTGGATAAGCGGGCCGACCTCGGTGGCGGGATCCAGCGGGTGACCGACTTTGAGGTTTTTAACCCGCTGCTCCAAAGCGGCTATAAAGCGGTCGCGAATACCCGCTTGAATCAGCAGGCGGCTGCTGGACGTGCAACGCTGGCCGTTGAGGCTGTAGATCATGAAAACGACAGCGTCCAGGGCGCGGTCAAAATCGGCGTCATCAAACACGATGACCGGGTTTTTGCCGCCCAGTTCAAAGTGGGTTCGTTTTAGGGTGGCGGCCCCCTGGCTCATGATATGGGCGCCGGTCTGTGATTCGCCGACAAAGGCGATGGCTTTAATATCGGGATGCTCCGTCAGGCGTTTGCCGACCACCTCGCCGAAACCGTTGACCATGTTCCAGACGCCATCGGGAAGGCCTGCTTCGCGGCTGACTTCAGCGAGAATAGCCGCTGTGAGAGGGCTGAATTCAGCCGGTTTGTGCACCACGGTGCAGCCTGCCGCCAGGGCCGGGGCAATCTTCCAGGTGGACAACATAAAAGGGGTGTTCCAGGGTGTAATAACGCCGACTGGGCCAATTGGCGTACGTATGGTCAGGTTGCTGTGCTCGGGTTGATACAGGGCCTGGCCGTTGCGTGCTTCCGGAGCCTTGTCGGCAAAAAAGCGAAAGTTGGCGGCGCCGCGAACGGCCGCCTGGCGCATGAACCGCAAGGGTTGGCCGCAATCCATGCTTTCCACCAGCGCAATTTCCCCGGCGCGTTTGACAATCAAATCGGCAAAATGATGGAGAATTTTCTTGCGCTCGGCGCCGGGCATATTGCTCCAGGCGGGAAAGGCCTCCTTGGCCGCCTGACACGCGGAATCAATGTCTGCTGCTGTGCCACGGGCTACCTGGCCGATACTGCTATTATCCACGGGCGTGTAATTGTCAAAGGTTTCCATGCCTTCGGCGCCGGACCACTGACCATTAATAAAGTGTGTTGTGGTGTTTTCCCGAAAGCGCTTGAGATAGTTTTCCGCAAGCGAGAGGTTGCTGGCGAATTCTGACATTTTGTTGCCCTCCATAATAGGGCTTAAATATAACGTGTTAATTAAAGTTGGTCAATCATGAGCGCTCACTCGTGTTTTTATCTGGTTTATAAGCCGATTTTTTTGTTTTAAATTTCATCTTCTCGGGGTTTACATATTAACGCGTTAACTATAACCTTAAAGCTTAAAGCCTTGTTTTGAGGACGTTATATGCGCTTTGCTACCTATAAAAAAGAAGAGGGGGTTATATCCTGGGGTGCCGTTGTTGCCGAGGGCTCTGGAGACGTATTGGTGGATCTGCAGTCAGTTGCCCCTTCTCTCAAAGCGGCCATTGAAAATGGGTTGCTGGCGGATATAAGTGTGGATACCGAAGAGGCTATAGCGTTTGATTCAGTGACGCTGTTGCCACCTGTTACGGCACCGGAAAAGATCCTCTGCATTGGCGTGAATTATGCCAATCGTAACGCTGAGTACAAGGATGGCAGCGCGGCGCCGACCAAACCCAGTGTATTTATACGTTTTCCGGACTCCCTTACCGGTCACAATCAGCCCCTGATTCGCCCGCCGGAGTCTCATCAACTGGATTACGAGGGGGAAATTGTGGTGGTGATTGGCAAGGCAGGCCGCAGAATCAGTCGAGAAAACGCTTTTGAGCATATTGCCGGCCTGACCATAATGAATGAAGGTACTCTTCGCGATTGGGTGCGACACGCCAAGTTTAATGTGACCCAGGGCAAGAACTTTGTCCATTCCGGCTCCATGGGCCCATGGATGGTTAGCGCTGATGAATTTTCCTCCGCCGCGTTAGAGGATATGCATATCAGTACGCGAGTGAATGGTGAGCTGCGCCAGCACGACACCTCGGCCAGTATGATGTTCCCGATTACATTTATTATCGAATATCTCTCAACTTTCTGTGAACTAAAGCCCGGTGATATTATTGCCACCGGAACCCCAAACGGAGCGGGCGCCCGCTTTGATCCGCCGATTTACCTCAAACCGGGGGACATTGTTGAGGTAGAAGTCGAGGGAGTCGGTGTACTATCCAATGGTGTTGAAGACGAACAGGTTTAAGCTATCTATGAGAGAATTCCGACGATCCCTGCCGATGTCTCTGCTCAAAGCCAGGGAAGCTGTGATGCGCAACTTTTTACCTCATTTGCGAGAACACGAATTGTCTGCTCAGCAATGGCGTGTACTGCGGGCGCTGTTCGACAATATGGCCTCCGGTCAGGCAGAAACGGAAATGAGTTCCATTGCCCAGCAGTGTTACCTGCTGATGCCCAGCCTGTCGCGGATTGTTCAGTATCTGGAAAAGCGAAGCCTAATTGAACGGCGAACGTCCAAGGCGGACATGCGCCGCTCCATGATCAGCCTGACCGGGAAGGGGAAGGAACTCGTGGATATCATGGCGCCTCAGTCCGAAGCGCGTTATGAACACATCACCAAAATCTTCGGTTACGGCAAGTTAGAATTGTTATATGAATTGCTGGATGAGTTGACGGAAAAATTGTCGGCGGAAAACGAGTCAGTGGAAGCGTCAGTGGAAAATAGCAATGAGATGTCGACCAGATAGGGGGGACATGTCTGAAAGATATCCATACCGCATTCAGGATTACCTGGAAATCAAGTACACGTGCCTGAGTCTTGGCAAAGGCTGACAGCAAATCAAAGAACTGGATGGTGGAAAGATGAAGCAATATAACATGATAATCAATGGTGAGGCTGGCGCGGCCTCTGAGCTTGCCGATGTGATTAATCCAGCGACGGGCCAGCCTTTTGCGCAGGTGGCTGTGGGAACCCCGGAAGACGTTGATCGCGCGGTCGCGGCGGCAGCCGAAGCGTTCAAGAGTTGGTCGCAAACCTCCGACGCACAACGCCAGGACCTGATACACCAATTGGCGGTTCGGCTGGAAGACAATATGCCCGAGCTGATGGAAATCGTCACCAAAGAGTCTGGAAAGCCCATGGGCGGTCTCAATGGCGTTGGCTCCGGTATGGAGGTAGGCGGTTCCATGGCCTGGTTGCATGTGACGGCGGATCTTGAATTACCGGTGGATGTGATCCAGGATGACGATGCCGCGCGTGTTGAGGTTCACCGCAAGCCCTTGGGTGTTGTGGGTTCTATCACGCCCTGGAACTGGCCGTTGATGATTGCCATTTGGCACATTGCGCCGGCGTTGCGCGCGGGCAATACGGTCGTGATCAAACCTTCCCCCTTCACACCTGTTGCCACCCTGCGCTTTGTCGAGTTGGCCAACAGCATCCTGCCCCCAGGGGTGCTCAATATCGTTTCCGGTGGCCCCAAGCTGGGCGCGGCAATCACCAATCACCCGGGTATTGCCAAAATTGTGTTTACCGGGTCCTCTGTCACCGGCAAGGACATCATGCGTTCCGCGGCGGGCAACCTCAAGCGTTTGACCCTGGAGTTGAGTGGCAACGACGCCGGTATTGTGCTCGATGATGTGGATATCAAGGCTGTGGCCCCCAAGCTGGTTGGTGCCTGCTTTCACAACAACGGCCAGACCTGTGCGGCCCTTAAGCGCTTGTATGTGCCTGAGTCTATCTATGAAGAACTGGCACAGGAAATGGCGTCGATCGCCGGCCAGCTCAAGGTTGGCGATGGCTTGGAAGAGGGGACGGATCTGGGGCCGCTACAAAACAAGCGTCAATTGAAGATTGTCGAGGAACTGGCCGAATCCGCCCGCCGTGAAGGTGGCCGTTTTCTCTGTGGTGGTCAGCCGTTGGACCGGGAGGGTTATTTCTTCGCGCCGACGCTGGTCGCCGATCTGTCCAATGGCAGCCGCCTGGTGGATGAGGAGCCTTTCGGTCCCATTGTTCCTATTATTAAATATCGCGATATCGATGAAGTCATCAGCCTGGCAAATGACAGCCCGTCGGGCCTGGGCGGTTCGGTTTGGGCGAAAGACATCGACCGGGCTCTGGAAGTGGGTAAACAGATCGAGTCCGGCTCGCTTTGGATCAACGACCACGGAGCGATTCAGCCCAACGCCCCATTCGGTGGCATCAAGGAATCCGGCTTTGGTGTCGAGTTCGGAAGCTATGGTCTGGAGGAGTTTACCCATATTCAGACAGTGAAGGTCGTGAAATAGTCTAAACTTTTTTGATTGACTGTGATCACAGGCCGGATGGTTTTGTGGTGAAGCATTCCGAGGGGTGAGAATGAAACTGAAGTTAATGTCATTAGCCTGGTTCTGGATGGTGGCCAACCTAGTGCTTCTGAACTCCGGTTGTGCTTTTCAAGGTACAGGAGAAAGGTCGGCGGGGCCGGCCATTACCGGTGCCGATCAGGTAAACCATAAAGAAAAGGATATTGTCCCCGACCCTTCATTGCCACCTCTGCCCATTGAAAAGCAGGGCATTGTCGAAACGCTTCCGGAAGACTACCCGGATAGCTGGGTGCTGGTGAACGAACTCAGTTTTTCCAGTATGTTTGGCGGGCGCGTTATTATTATCGACGCCGCCGAACCTCGCCATGCCAAGCGTATCAAGGGTATGGTCGACAAGTCCCTGATCGGCAACTTCACCCAGTCGCGAACCCGCAATGAGCTCTATATTATCGAGACCTTCCATGAGCGAGGCAGCCGTGGCAAGCGTACGGACGTTCTGTCCATCTACAACAAATCCACGCTGAAGATTGAAAAAGAGATTATCTGGCCGCAACCCAACCGGATCATGGCCCTGCCTGAGCGCTATTCCATGAGCTTGTCCGCCGATGAAAAATTTATGTATGTCTCCAACTTTAGCCCGGCTGCCTCGTTTACGGTGGTCGATCTGGATAAGCGTGAGATTGTCACTGAGATTTCCACTCCCGGTTGTGTATTGACCTACCCGGTGGGCAGGCGGGGGGTCGCCTCTATCTGCAGTAATGGCGCACTGATGAATACGGTGGTCAATGATGACGGCAGCGTGGCTTCACGGCAGATGTTGGAGCCTTTCTTCGATACAGTAAAAACGCCGGTGTTTGAACATCCTATATATGTCGGAAACAAAATGTACTTTCCCAGCTTTCACGGTTTGCTGCATGTTTTCGATGTCAGTACTGATGTCATTAAGTACGAGGGTAGGTGGGATATGCTCAACCCTGAAGACAAGGCAGGCAACTGGCGGCCCAGTGGCCTGGTACTGAACGATGTCGATGAGTCTGGCCTGATGTATACCATCTTCCAACCCGACGGTCACGAGGGTTCACAGACCCATGGTGGCTCACAGGTTTGGGTGTTTGACCTGAAGGCCCGCAAGCGGGTCCGGGTAATCGATGTGCCGAATTGGGCCATATCCATCGGTGTTACCGGGGGGGAATCCCCACTCCTTGTGGCCGCCAATGGCGAGATGAACTTGGATGTTTTTAACGCCCACACCGGCGAATTCATTCAGACCCTGTCCGACTTTGGCAATGTCACCCCGCTGGATATCGTAAAGGCCTACTAAGATGAAATTTCTTGACCGTTTTTTTGAAAAGTCAGCGCGACGGGTTGCACAGCGAAGCTCGCGACGTGGTTTTCTCGCCGCCCTGGGAACCTCTATGGTTGGCATGGGGGGGATTCCTTTATTGCCGGTTGCCCGGGGGCAGACACCCGATACGGCACCCGCGCCGGAGCCTGCGCGCGCGCCTCAAGAGGTCGGCGATCCGGCCAGTTGCGACTACTGGCGCTATTGCGCCGTTGACGGGTTTCTCTGTGAATGTTGTGGGGGGAGCTATAACAGCTGTCCCGCGGGAACCGAGATGAGTACGCTCACCTGGATCGGCACCTGCCGTAACCCGGTAGACGGTCGCCATTATGTGATTTCATACAACGATTGCTGCGGTACCACTCAGTGCGCCACCTGCCTTTGTCAGAGGGACGAAGGCGACCGACCGCTCTATCGATCGGATAAATCGAATGATATAAACTGGTGTCTCGGTTCTTCCAGCACGGTCTATCACTGCTCAACAGCCATTGTCGTTGGCTTGGCCTTTGAAAAATGATAAGCAAACTTGTGTCCCGGGTTGCCGCAGGCCTGCTTTTACTGGCTAATAATCCGCTCAGTGCGGGGGAATGGACGATCAATGAGCCGCGTGCGAAATTCCATTACCAGATGCTTTGTCAGGGTTGCCATACCGACGATGGCCGCGGTTTTAACAGCGTCCCCATGCTAAAAGGCTATGTCGGTAATTTTCTCAAGATCGAGGAGGGCCGCAGCTACCTTGTCCGGGTACCGGGTTCGGCCAATGCGGATCTAAACGATGATTACTTGGCCGAGCTGTTGAACTGGATGATCCTGGAGTTTGGCCAGGGCAGTGAACCGGAGAGTTGGAAGCTCTATACCGGTTCGGAGATTTCCGCCTATCGACAACAGCCGTTATTGGAGGTTATCGACTATCGAAAACACCTGGTCCAACAGATTGAAATCCTATCGGCAGACAGGAGCGGGCAGGGTATTCGGTGGCTGGGCGGTCGAGAGGTCGGGTGGCGCTGTGTGCGGTCTGCACTTGGCACGTGGAGATTAGGAGCGCGGGTTTCTTGGTTGAGCCTCAAAACCAAGCTCGAC
>JARROD010000112.1:0-20206 GCA_037384225.1 Exilibacterium sp. | reverse complement strand
GTTAACTTTTAACCCGCAGTTTGATGTTGTGGGCTAAAGCATTTGGGTTCCTACTCTATTAGCCTAGGAAATAGAGTATGAATCAATGGTGCTTACCAGGGCCTAACTTTACGTTCTCGGTGTTCCATCGCCCGTCTGGCAAGGCGCTTGAAC
Organism: Exilibacterium sp.; assembly: GCA_037384225.1. GTDB lineage: Bacteria > Pseudomonadota > Gammaproteobacteria > Pseudomonadales > Cellvibrionaceae > JARROD01. The sequence continues at coordinate 20,053 of JARROD010000112.1, read as the reverse complement.
GAAGGATTTTCTAGTTATCTGAAGGCTGCGCGGTACCGGGCGTGTATCTATCCGCGGTACATGGGGTTAAAAATGTGGCGCCAGGAGAGGGTCTCCTCAGTGCATATTAGCCGACAGTGGACTGCAAATGTGCCTCTGGCCGGTTACCCCAAAGGGGCGTTCCAATTCAAAGATATCCGGAAAAAATCGCTAGCGGACGACCCGGGGGTCAATAAAGATGCTCATGGCGCGGTGATGCAAAAGTACTACGAACAGGTAGTTGAGCGTGCTGTGGAAACGCGGAATCGGCTCGCTCAGCCGCGGGATAAATAACCACTGTATATTTTCATTATTTTTTCAAAGGTGGTTATTTGGACGATTTAGGAAATGCTAAACTTCCCGCTTGCCCCCGCCGTTGCTGGGTTTTCTAATGGAGGCCAGGGTCGGAATCGAACCGGCGTACACGGAGTTGCAGTCCGCTGCATAACCACTCTGCCACCTGGCCACTAGAAGCCGGAATAGGCCGCTATTCTATGGACTCACCTGCAAGAGTCAAGCGCTATTTAGTCATTTTTTGCTAGCGACCATCAAATCCGGCCAGGCTGCCTTGAGATAAACCACCATCGACCATAAAGTGAGCGATGCGGCTACATATAAAAGAACATAACCCAGGGTGGTAGGAAATGAACCCGCTTCAGGGCGGACACCCAAAAGTACAATGATGGCCACCATTTGCACAGTGGTCTTTATCTTGCCGACAAAAGACACGGCAACGCTGGCGCGCTTGCCCAGTTCGGCCATCCACTCCCGCAGCGCCGATATGACGATTTCCCGCCCCACGATCACCACCGCCGGTACCGCAAACCAGGGAGATGCGTGGGCCTCCACCAGCAGCACCAGCGCCACCACCACCATCAGTTTGTCCGCTACCGGATCGAGGAAAGCGCCAAAGGGTGTCGACTGGTCGTATTTGCGGGCAATGTAACCATCGAGCCAGTCTGTGAGTGCCGCCACCGAAAAGATTAATGCTGAAACCGGATAGCTCCAGCGGTAAGGCAAATAAAATACCACCACCAACAGTGGTATCAAAGCAATGCGGAGAAGAGTTAATTGATTGGCTAACGTCATAATTGGGGTGTTTTCCCGTTTCCTACTGTACTGCTGCCACCTGCACAGTGGCTTGAAAGACCGCAAATTACCCGCTGTGCAGCGCACTGTAAATATCTTCAGCCATTTTTTTACTGATTGTCGGTACCTTTGCCAATTCCGAGGCACTGGCGCGCACGACTTCCTGGAGGCCGCCGAAGTGTCGCAATAGTTCACGCCTGCGCTTGGGACCCACGCCGGGAATATCTTCCAGGGTCGAGGTGCGGCGGCGTTTATCGCGACGCTGTTTATGACCCGTGACAGCGAAACGGTGCGCCTCATCGCGCAGCTGTTGTATCAAGTGCAAGGCCGGTGAATCGGAATCGAGCGCCATTTCGCGCTGCTGTTCACCGACATATAAGGTTTCGAATCCCGCCTTGCGGGTTGTCCCCTTGGCGACCCCAACCAGTGATACGTCGTTGACACCCAGTTCAGCCAACACGGCTTCGGCCTTGGCCAGCTGCCCTTTGCCACCGTCTATAAACAGTATATCCGGCAATCGCCCCTCGCCTTTCTGAATTCGGGTATAGCGACGGGTTAACGCCTGTTCCATTGCAGCATAATCATCTCCGGGGGTGATATCTTCTATATTAAAACGTCGATAATCGGATTTTAGCGGACCGTTTTGATCAAATACCACACAGGAGGCCACAGTCAATTCACCGCTACTGTGGCTTATATCAAAACACTCCAGGCGTTTGGGAATTTCCTCTAACTTCAGCACTTCCTGCAGTCGCTCATAACGGCGGAATACCGATTCCTTGCTGGCCAGGTGTGCCGTCAGGTTCTGCCGCGCTGTACTCAGGGCCAGTTGCAGCCATTTGGCCCGGTGACCCCGTACACTAGCGTTGAAATTCACAGCCTTTTTACATTGCAGGCGAATCGCCTCGGCGATCACCTCGGCATCCTCCACCGCGTGGCTGACAATCACCTCGCGTGGTGTTTCCCGGTCGCGGCTCAGATAAAACTGCGGCAGGAACTCCGACAAAACATCCCCTTCCCGCTCCGCCAGTTTTTCACGTTGAAAGTAACTTTTACTGCCGAGAATTCGCCCCTGGCGGATGTACAGCACATGCACGCAAGCGACTGCTGCCTCCCTGGCGACGGCGACAACGTCCAGGCTGCCACTGCCCTCTTCGATAATCTGCTGCGATTGCAGCGTTCTCAAAGCCGCAATCCGGTCGCGGTAAACGGCCGCCTGCTCAAACTCAAGGCTGGCTGACAAACCTTCCATGGTATCGGCCAACTCGTTGATGAGATCCCGGTTTTTACCCTGTAAAAACATTTCGGTATGGCGCACGTCCTGCTGATAATCCGACGGCGAAACCAAGCCGACACAGGGGCCGGTACAGCGCTTAATCTGATATTGAAGACAGGGCCTGGTGCGATTGCGAAACACACTGTCATCGCACTGTCGCACCTGAAAAACTTTCTGCAGAAAATTCAAACTCTCGCGAACCGCGCCGACATTGGGATAGGGTCCGTAATAGTTTCCGCGCCGCTTTTTCGCGCCACGATGCAGCCCGATCCGCGGAAAGTCTTCCCCCGAGGAGACAAGGATATAGGGATAGGATTTATCATCACGTAAAAGAATATTGAAGGGCGGGCGTTGTGCTTTGATAAGGTTTTGTTCCAGCATCAACGCTTCGGATTCACTGGGCGTGACTGTCACTTGAATATGGTGAATCCTGGCTACCAGGGCGGCGGTTTTGGTGGTTAAACCGGATTGGCGAAAATAACTTGCAACTCGGTTTTTGAGGCTTTTCGCCTTACCGACATACAGAATACTGCCACCCACATCAAACATTTGGTAAATGCCGGGATGATGCGTCAGCGATTTTAAAAATGTTTTGTAGTCGAAATCTTGAGGTGTGTCGGCCGCTTTACTCATAGTGGAATGTCAGCAAAAAAAGGCATTATAACATCCTGCCCCTCACGCCTACTTCATCGACCCGACATCCAGAATATTGTGCTTTATCGCCAGCAAAGCCAACTCTACATCGCTGTGGATTTTGAGTTTTTCAAAAATACGATAGCGATAACTGTTGATGGTTTTTGGAGAAACGCAAAAGGTATCGGCAATTTCCTGCACCTTCTGTCCATTGGAGATAAGGATCGCGGTTTGCAGTTCCCGCTCTGAAAGTCTTTCAAAGGGTGAAATGTTTTTATTGTTTGAATAATTTTTAAGCGCTAATTGTTGAGCCAATTCATTGCTCATATAAAGATCGCCGTTGTAAACAGCTTCTATTGCGTTGATCATTTCATCCAACCCGGCCCCTTTGGTGACATACCCCCTAGCGCCGGCCTGAAGCAAGCGATTGGGATAAAGGTCATCTTCGTACGCTGTCACCGCCACAATTTTGATATTCAGTGGCAAGGCCAGGAGTTTTTTTGTCGCTTCCAAGCCTCCCATTCCAGGCATTTTGACATCCATAAGGACTATATCAGGAGAGACGATTCGCGCCAACCTGATACCATCTTCCCCGCATTTCGCATCGCCAACCACCTCGAAACCTTCAACATCCGTCAGCATACGGACAATTCCCATACGCACTAAATCATGGTCATCAACAACCAGAATCTTAATCACAACAGATACTCCAAGGGCACCAACGCCAACCCTGTTTCATAAAATTATTTATAAAGCATTTTATAAAAGCGTTTTATAAAAACAACGATGGCATGTTATCAATCGGCGTTTGCACCAAGTCATCAGCCCAATTTACCATCCCCTTACAGTCTTGTCACGGCAGAGGGCTAGCCCGTTGTATATTGCGAAAGGTAAGGTTAATTCTCGGTTGCACCGGTCTGGTGGTTTTTGGCAGTTGGTGGTACCAATTGTGCTGCGTAGCGCCAGTCATCAATAACAACGAGCCGTGGGGCAACCACAATTCGAGTTTGGCGAGGTTTTTGCGACGGCGGTGTTTCAACACAAACCGCCGCTGCGCTCCCAGACTGACCGAGGCAATAATCGGGTTTGTCCCCAGTTCGATTTCATCGTCACTGTGCCAGGAAACACTGTCGCGCCCATCGCGATAGAGATTGGCCAACACACTGTTAAATTCACTCGCAACAGTGGCTTCCACTTTGAATTTGACAGCCTCCAGGGTCGAAGTCCACATGCGAGGCTTTAGTCTGATGCCCGAGTAACCGTACTCAGCGCCGGGATCGCCATACCAGGCGTTGAGGCGGGGAATCAGTACCTTGCGACCGTGAATCTGCACGATGGATTGTTCCCAAGCCAACTCTGTGCTCAATTTCTCAAAGCTTACCGAGGCTTCATCCCTGTGCATCCAGTTTCGATAAAGGGCTATTTCGCCGCCAGGCAGATATATTTTCTCTGCTTTTGACCCCATGACATCCGGAGTTTGAAATAAAGTTTCTTGCATTTGAGTTTAGTATTCTCATCAAGAAAGAAAATCACACCCCGATCATAGGGGCCCGATTTACAGATATATGTATCGCCACAAACCCGTCAGGGATACACCCGGGGTTCCAGCTCCAATTCTACGCTAAATTTACTGCGCACGGAGCCACAAATTGCAGCCGCCAATTCCAATACCCGCTCACCGCCGCAACGGCCGGGGTTTACCAGCACCAACGCTTGGTGCTCGTGGACAGCCACTCCATCTCCCGCGCCACGCCAGCCGGCCTGCTCTATCAGCCAGCCCGCGGCCAGCTTTACCCGCGAGGGGGGCACGGGATAAGCCACCAGATCGGGGTACTGTTCCAGCAACCGACTATGGGTCGACAGATCGACGAGCGGATTTTTGAAAAAACTGCCCACATTGGGTACCTCCTCCGGGGCCGGTAGTTTGGCACTGCGCATACGGCACACCAGCTCACTGATCAGTTGTGGGGAAGCCGGGCAGCCGGTTTCCTCCAGCGCTTCGCGCAACCCGGGGTAACTGAGGTTTAAGCGCGGTTGCTTGTCCAGTTTTAGCGTCACCGCCGTAATAATACAGCGGTCTTTGAGACTGCGTTTGAACACACTGTCGCGATAGCCGAATTCACAGGACTGCCGGTCCAGGGTCAAGGTGGCGCTGGAGTCTATATCGACAGCTTCCAACTCCCAGAATACATCCCGCAGCTCTACCCCGTAGGCGCCGATATTCTGCACCGGCGCCGCGCCTACTGACCCCGGAATCAGCGACAGGTTTTCCAGCCCCCAGTTACGGCGTCTCAGGCATTGCAACACCAATTTATGCCAATTCTCACCGGCACCGGCTTTAAGCCAGACCGAATGAGCGTCCTCGGCGACAACACTCAGCCCCAACAGTGAAATTTTCAATACCAGGCCAGGGAAGTCGGCCGCCAACACGATGTTACTTCCGCCCCCCAGCACCAGTAGAGGCAGACATCGCTCCCGCCGCCAGCGCAGTGCCATCAGTAACTCTTCCCGACTGTGGATTTCAGCAAACCATGCCGCTTTTGCGGGCACCGCCAGGGTATTATATGGCTGTAGATCGACCTGCGCTAAAACCCGAAACATCGAAGGCCCCTAAAAATTCCGTTTAGAGGCTTTAGACGTCGACAACTCCCGCAACAGACCAGTACAGGCATCCTCAACCAGATCCAGCACCAATTCAAAGCCAGACTCGCCTCCACTATAGGGATCCGGTACCTCGGTTTGACCACATTTGCTGCCGTACTCCAGCAATAAACCCAAATAGCCGCGATAACCTACAGGACAAAGGCGCTGTAAATCCTGCAGATTATTCCGGTCCATGGCCAGAATATAATCAAATTCAGTAAAGTCGACGGTGCTGACCTGCCGCGCCCGCAGATCACGCAGATCGTAGCCCCTGTTCAAGGCCGCTTGCGCGGCCCGCCGATCTGGTGGCCTGCCGACATGCCAGTCTCCGGTGCCGGCGGAATCCACACGAATACACTGATCAAGACCATCGCAATTCAACAAATGAAGAAAAACGCCATGTGCGGTAGGCGAGCGGCAGATATTTCCTAGACAGACAAACAAAACACTTACTTTATCCATAAAAACAACCCGTTAGGAAAACTTAACGTAACTTCTCAATAACCCGGGGTAAGCACAGTGTCAGGCGGACGTCCTGAGGTCGTTGGCCCAGACTGTCGCAGGCATGGATGCCTTGCGGCGCCGCCGAACGCCCGCCATCTGTGATGGCGGGCCGGGCCCCGGAGGGGGACTTGCCGGCGTGTCTGGGCCAACGACCTCCGGATGGCCGCCGGATCGAAGGCACAAATACCCCGGGTTATTGAGAAGTTACAATTTAACATAGGACTGAACCCTGAGCAGATCCGCTTCAGTATCCACCCCGCCGGGCACTTCGCACACGGCGGTGGCGACATGGATGGCCTCACCCTCGGAGAGTATGCGCAATTGCTCCAGACATTCCACTTTTTCCAGCGCCGCCAGCGGCCAGTTAACAAATCGGTTCAGCAATGCCACCCGGTAAGCGTAGATGCCAATATGACGCTGGGCATCGATTTCTTCAGGTAAGGCGTCACTGTCTTTCGCGGCCGCTCCCGAGGCGAAAGCATCCCGGGGCCAGGGAATCGGTGCGCGGCTGAAATACAAAGCCAGGGAGCGTCTATCTTTGATAACCTTAACCACATTCGGATCGAGAAAATCCTTGCGACTGTGAATCGGTTCACTGAGTGTCGCTACCGAGGCTAAGGGGCTGGCAGCCAAATTTTCCGCCACTTGGTCGATAACCGCCGGCGGTATCAAAGGTTCATCTCCCTGCACATTGACAATAATGTCAGTATCGGCAAAACCACAGACAGCCGCTACCTCCTGCAGGCGGTCAGTGCCGGAAGCGTGTTGTGCCGATGTCATGCAGACCTCCCCCCCAAACGTCTTCACCGCAGATTCTATCCGGGCGTCGTCCGTTGCAACAATAACCCTGCGCGCGCCACTGCCGCGGGCCTGATCGTACACCCGCTGAATCATCGGTCTACCGGCAATTTCCCGGAGCGGTTTTCCCGGCAATCGACTCGAGCTATAGCGGGCCGGAATAACCACATAAAAAGTCATATCCATGTCCTGTTCTACCTGAATTGCAGTTGTTTAGCCTTCAGCCCTATCGTTACCCGCCAGTTGCTGTAATCGCGTTATCAGGTCCCCGTAAAAGCCATCCGCCAGTTGCGCCGTCACCGAGAGATACCACCACCCGGGCCGCGCAAAGCGGCGGCATTTAACCGCATCTTTAGCGGTCATCACAACGGGTAGATTATCGCCGAAATCCAGATCCTGTTCAGTGTAGGGAAAATGGTCGGAAAAACTGTGGGCTTTTACGCTCAACCCCAATTGCGTCAACGTCTGAAAAAAACGCTGGGGGTTGCCTATCCCCGCCACCGCGTGTACCGCTCCCCCCATGGGCGGCATTTGGGGAAGCGAATGGGTGGATATCGGGCTCCCGGCCTGACCGGTGGCGCTCACCTGCTGCCAGCCATGCGGCTGCAGCACCATGGACACGACTTGCTCTGACGCCAGAGCAGCCACCTCCGCCGGCAATACTGATTCAGCCTGTCCGTTCACCACCACCCACTGCACCGCCTTAAGCCGCGAGGGAGGTTCGCGCAAAGGGCCGGCCGGCACACACTGGCCATTTCCAAGCCCGCGGGCAGCATCGATGACAACGATTTCGAGGTCCCGGGGCAGGCGATAATGCTGCAGGCCATCGTCACTGAGAATGACATCACAGGCCGTCTGAGCCAAAAGGAATTGTGCTGCGGCCAACCTGTCCGGCCCCACCACTACCGGACAACCCGTTTCCATGGCGATCAATACCGGCTCGTCACCGGCTTCATTGGAATCACTTGTAGCAGTTACCTGAAGAGGATAATTGGAGGCCCGGCCACCGTATCCGCGACTGATAATACCCGGCCGCCAGCCCTCTGATTTCAGCTTTTGTGTCAAGGCAATCAGCAGCGGTGTTTTGCCGGTTCCACCCAAAGTGATATTACCCACCACCACGATCGGCACCCGGGGGCGTGGTTCAGACCGCCGCCGCAAAAGATAATACCGCCGGAGCGTAGTGAGCGCGCGAAACAACCACGCCGCGGGAAGCAACAGCCAGGTCCACCAGCGCCCTTGATAAACACCCGCCAGCCACTGCTGCCCCAGCGAGGTCGAAAACCGGGCCGGCACTTCAGTCGGTTTGTCTTTTGCCAAAGTCTCGACCAAACGCTCAAGCCCCCGAACTCACCCAGGATTAACTTTCCGCGGCCTTAGGATTTTTGGTGGTAATGCTGAGATGAACAAACCCCAATTGACCGGCGGCATCCATTGCCGTCACCACCGCCTGGTGGGGCGTTTTGGCATCGGCGGTAATCACCAGAGGCATTTTAGTCTCGCCTCCCGAGGTTTCTTTCAAAGCCGCTTTCAAGGTATCGATTTGTTTATTCACCAGGCTTTTGCCGTTGATGGCATAGCTGCCATCGGCATTGATCAAAATCTCAATCTGTTTTTGCTCTTCCTGCGGTCTGTCGCCCGTGGCTTCGGGAAGATCCACCTGTAAATGCGTCTCTTTAGTAAAGGTGGTCGAGACCATGAAAAAAATCAACAGCAGAAACACCACATCAATCATGGGCGTTAGGTTAATACCATTTTCATCTGACTTTTGTCTCCGAAATTTCACCGCAACCGTCCTTAAGCCGCTTTCACATCAACGCGACGGTCACTGTGCAGCGCATCGACCAGTTTGATCGCTTCCTGTTCCATATTCACCACCAGGGTGTCCACCCGGCGCTGAAAGAAACGGTGAAACATGAGCGCGGGAATGGCGACGCACAATCCGGCCGCGGTGGTAATCAAGGCTTCGGAAATCCCCCCTGCGAGCACACCCGCGTTGCCGGTTCCCTGCAGCATGATCGAGGTGAACACTTTAATCATGCCCAAGACTGTCCCCAGCAGCCCCAGCAACGGTGCAGCGGCAGCGATGGTGCCCAGCGCACCGATATAGCGCTCCATTTCGTGCACAACCTGATTGGCCGCCTCCTGAATACTGTCTTTCATTACCTCGCGACCGTGGCGGGAATTACTGAGCCCGGCGGCCAGAATCTTACCCAGTTCGGATGACTGTTTTAATTCGCGCAATTTCGCCCCATCGAGTTGATTATTTCTAATCCACCCCCAAACCTGTGCCAATAAATGTTTGGGGGCAATCTTCTCGGCGTTTAAAGTCCAGTAGCGCTCGATACTGATAGCAATTACGGCAACTGAACACAAAATAATCGGCACCATAAGCCAGCCACCGGCCACTACAACTTCGAACACATCCCCTCTCCTGTTTTGATATTTAAGACGCGGCAAATCATAACCTAAATAATCACGGTTGTTGCCATAATTTTACAGTTCGATCCCTGCATGAGCTGCTTATATAAACAGTTGTTCCAAAATTTGATCTGCCCAGCTCAAAAAATGAGAACCGCGCCCACTGGCGCATTTTAGCCCCGCCAATTGCCCTGCCCCACCATAAACGACCACGGCAGGGGACTAGTGTGCCGGTTCTGTGAACCAATAACGCCGTGTCAACAGACGCTGCTGCTGTATCCGCGGCGCTTCCCGGCGTTCCCAGACCAGGCTGACAGCGCCGGCGTCGGCGGTATTGAGTAACACGCTGCCAAACGGCCGGTAGCGTTGTATGACAAGATCGTGCGGGTGGCCATAACGGTTGCGGAACCCAGCACTGAAGATAACAATTCGCGGTTGCAAACGCCGTACAAAATCGGAACTGGAAGACGTGAGACTGCCATGGTGCGGCGCCAGCAGCACACTGACATTTTGTGGCAGCCCCTCCGCCACCAGGCGCCGTTCGACCGGCTCTTCAATATCTCCAGGCAATAAAATAGACTGCGAACCGTACTGGATCAACAACACACAGGAGGCATTATTGCCTTTATATAACGCGTCGCTATCGCGCTGTTCAACGTTATTTTCACTCTTATTGTCAATACTACCCATAGCCGGCGGCGGCGACAATATCCTGAAACTCACCTTCCCCCAAGCCCACTGTTGCCCCGCCTGGCACCGGTAACCGACGGTTTTACCGCCTCGAGCGCCGCCGGCCGCCAGCCGCTCTCCCCACAGGAGCTCCTGCACTGAGATGGACTTTATTAGCCCCCCCAAACCGCCACTGTGATCGCCATCGCCGTGGCTGACAATCAATTTTTCTATTGTTCGAATCCCCCGGCGGTGCAAAAAAGGCGCAACAATACCACTGCCGGCATCAAATCTTTCGCTGTATTCGGGACCGGTATCGAACACCAGTGTGCGCCCAAAGGCCTGAGCAACCACGGCCAATCCCTGACCCACGTCGAGCACTGTCAACGTCAATGGCGGCTGCGGCGCCGGGCGCGGCAAGAACATACTCAGCAGACAAATCAGCCCCAGCCAGCGGTCGGGTACGCCACGGGGCAACAGTAATAGAAAGACACCGAAAGCGCCCAGCAGAATTGTTCCCGGCCCAGGCTCGAATGGCAGCCTGCCACTCGGAAGCGCCAACTGGTCGCACCATTGCAGATATTCCAACGTAAAAGAAGCGCTCAGATCCGCCCAGCTGATCAACACCCACCCGACCTCGGGCCAGATCGGCAATAATACCAGTCCGAGTAACAGCGGCGGCACCACTCCCCAGGATACCAATGGTATCGCCACCGGGTTTGCCAGTGGCGAGGCCGCCGTTGCCGTCAACCCCAACACCAGCAGCGGCAACAAAAGCCCCAGTGTGGTGGTCCACTGCGCGAGCAGCAGCTGCCACACCCGCCAATAAATATGCTGCTGCATAAACTGGCCAATCATTGCAGAACGTCGCTCTTGGCGCTGACTCCCGGTTCGCTTCGCATCGGCACCCCTGATTACCGAGAACCGGGTACCCGAAAACACCAGCAGCAGCACCCCAACCGCGCAGAATGAGAGCCAAAAACCCGGATTATGACCGGCCAGCGGCGCCAGCAATAAAACGCCGAGCAGCGCCAGCGACCAACTTCTAAAGCCGCTGAAGGGTTTTAATGAAATAAATGCCAAATTGGCCACCAGCACCATGATCAGTGCCCGCTGAGTAGGCAGCGAAAAACCCGCCAGAGCACTATAGAGCAAGGCCGAAACGGCGGCGCAAATAGCGGCTGTGTAGCGGGTTATGCCTCGGTAGGGTTTCAAAACCAGTAACACAGTGCCCAGAAAACGCCCGACAAAATACCCCAGACTCGCCAGCAAACCGATATGCAGACCGGAAATCGCCATTAAATGGCTGGTACCGGTGCGCTGAAACAACGCCCACTGTTCCGTGCTGAGAGCGCTGCGATCGCCAATCGCCAGGGCTTTTAGGACAGCGCTGCAAGCCAGGCCGCGATCACTGTCAAGCTGCACTCGAAGCCAGTGCCGCCACGCGGATACGGAAATGCCGTTGTGCACCTGTAAACGAAAATTGCGCCGGCTTTTGCGGACGTAACCCGTGGCTCCAATCCCGTTGGCCAACAGCCAGCCCTGGTAATCGAAGCCGCCCGGATTAACAAACCCACGCGGTCGCTTCAGCCTGACTTTCAGGTGCCAGATTTCACCGGGCACCAGGTCCAGCGCTTCACCCTCGGTCAGATACCAGGACAGGCGCAACTTCTCCGGCATTGCCACATTGTCGCCATTGGCCAACACCTTAAACTCAAACCGCCAACTCCCGGTGTCAAGCCGGGGCAGGCCGACAATTTCACCGGTGATAAAAAAATCCTTGCCGTTAAACTCGGGCGCCAATTGATCGTCCAGTACACTGTGACCGTAAAAAACGCCCCAGCCGGCACCGAAAGAAAATGCGGCAACCCACCGGGCAGGTTCCCGCAGGCAACCACCCGAAGAAAACCGCCACAACAAACAAACACAAAACAGCACCAAACCGCCACCCACCCACACTGGGGGCAGTCTGGAAATAAAACCTATGCTAATAATGCCGCTGGCCGCGGCCAGAATTTTTGCCATCTTTCCCTTCCCTGGGTTTTACGTTATGTGTACAGATACTGCCCGGATCTAACGGAACAGTCAAAAACCTATGTGCATTAATTGCCAAAAAAGATTGACGATGTAGAAAAACCTACTACAAACCGTAAGAATTGACTACGCTAAATGAAACAGTCTGAGGTAACACTGCTCGTAAAAACCCAGAGTTAAGCATGAACACCGACACGATACACCGCTTTGCCGCCAGACACGCGCTGGATAGTCTAAGCGATGCCACTATCAGACGCTTGTATGAGGGACAATACAGTATCGATAAAGCCCATCGCTTTATCGATTTCCTCGACCGCCTCGAAAACGGGTTGCTGAATCATCCTGTCATAACGACGAATTCCTACACCAACTGGTTTTCAGCGACCAAGCTCAATGATACAGCAATCAGACATTTCATTGTTCAGTTCTCGGTGGTATGCAATCAGTATCTGGTGGCGCAAATCCTCAAAATGAACAACGCCTCCACTCTGAGGGAAATGCGCCGGTCGAAAGAAATGCTCGTCAACGACCTGGGCGTGAGTGATAGCGCTCCTTTCGAATTACTGTTGCAAATGGCCACCCCACTCGGATTGGGTTTTGAACAATTGGGGCGCCGCATCCACGGCACCCCCTGCACACTATTTTTCTGTGATGAATTAATCCGGCTGTTCAGCAGTAATGACTACGCTGTTTCCCAGGCTGCCTTCCATGCTTTCATAACCTGGGCCGCGAGCGGTTTCTGGAATCAACTCGAGCAGGGACTGGCTAAATACAAAGCCAGAAAGCTCATTGCTATACCCCTGACCTTCTTCAGGCACCAGGCAGCACAGGCACAAACCTATCATTGCGAAGGCAAAAAAGCGCTGGAAACCTATTATTTTACCGACAACATTGACGAAACCCTGTTTATCGAAAAGGGCAGCGAAATGCTCGAGGGTATCCACACATTTTGGAAATGCCTCGACAACGACCGCAAGCGAAACCACTGACCCTCGTCGCCGATCAAATCACCCACAAGTCCATAAACTCGTTAACGGGGGTCGCTTCCAGGGCCGACTGATCCTTGCACAATTCAAATATCTGCCGGCATCGACCAGCGGGAAATCGCGTCGCCAGATTGCGCTGAAACTTGGCTTCCAGCACCGGTATACCCTCTTTGCGACGACGGCGGTGGCCGATCGGGTACTCCACCTCCACCTTTTCCGTGGCACTGCCATCTTTAAAGAAAATCTGAATGGCGTTGGCAATGGATCGCTTGTCCGGGTCGTGATACTCCCGGCTGTAACGTTCATCTTCGACAATTTCCATTTTCTCCCGCAATTCATCCAGAATCGGGTTGTCAGCGTGAAAACTGTCTTCATAGTTTTCCGCCACCAGATTGCCAAACGCCAGCGACACCGCCGTCATATATTGTATACAGTGGTCGCGATCGGCCGGATTGGCGAGGGTTCCAACTTTGGAAATAATGCGAATCGCCGATTCATGGGTGGTAATGACAATCCTGTCGATCCCGTCCAGGCGCGCCTTGACCTGCGGATGCAAAATCACCGCCGCCTCGCAGGCGGTCTGCGCGTGAAACTCTGCCGGAAAGGATATTTTAAACAGCACATTTTCCATTACATAGCTGCCGTATTCACGTTGAAATCTAAATTCCCGGTCCTGCGGTGCTTTTAGCTTCTGATCGGCATTGGTTTTGCTGAAACTGACGTCGTAAAAGCCCCACTGTGGCGCCGTCAGTGCCCCTGGAATTCCCATCTCCCCACGCATCGTTATATCCGCCAGTCGCACAGCCCGCGAAGTAGCGTCGCCCGCCGCCCAGGATTTGCGCGAGCCGGCATTGGGGGCATGGCGATAAGTGCGCAACGACGAGCCGTCGACCCAGGCCTGACTGAGCGCCGCCATAATCTGGTCGCGATCCCCTCCCATCAGTCGGGTCACCACCGCCACAGAGGCGACCCGCACCAGCAATACATGGCAGAGTCCGACTCGGTTGAAACTGTTTTCCAGTGCAATAACCCCCTGGATTTCGTGGGCCATAACCATGCTTTCGAGTACATCGCGCATGGTCAGCGGCGCTTTGCCGGCGGCGCGGCGGCGTTGAGAAAGATAATCCGCCACCGCCAAAATACCACCCAGGTTATCCGAGGGGTGGCCCCACTCAGCGGCCAGCCAGGTATCGTTGTAATCCAGCCAGCGAATGATACAGCCAATATCCCAGGCGGCTTTGACCGGGTCGAGGCGCAATTGAGTGCCGGGAACACGGGCCCCGTTGGGAACCACTGTATCTTCCACCAGGGGGCCGAGGTGTTTAGTACACTCGGGGAAGCGCAGTGCCAGCAGACCACATCCGAGCGTATCCATAAGACAATTGCGGGCAGTATCCAGCGCTTCTGCGGATTCAATTTTATAATTCAGCACATAGTCGGCTATTTTCTGTATGACTTGATCGTAATCGGGGCGGTTAGCTATCTCTACATTCGCACTCATATTTGAAATCTCTTTTGTTCACCTTACTATACCCAAAGCGTTTGAGATTTAGGCGCACAGAGCACGCCCCTTTTTGTCCCTGGCAGCGTTGCTCCTCCTCACATGGGGCCTGCCATGCAGCGTCGTCGCGTCTTGCCAGGAACAAAAATTGACGCACTCTGCACACCTAAATCTCAAACGCTTTGGGTATACTTCTCCTACGTCCCTGTTTCCCTGCCTGCAACTTCATCATCATTTTGCGTTGGCACAGGCTCAACGCTCACTGATAGGAACCACCTTGCGCGGGGGTTCTCCGATATATTCCGCTGAAGGTCTGATAATGCGGTTGTCTGCCCGCTGCTCGAACACATGCGCCGCCCACCCCGTCAACCGGGAACAGACAAAAATCGGCGTGAACAGCTTGGTGGGAATCCCCATAAAGTGATAAGAAGAGGCGTGAAAAAAGTCCGCGTTGCAAAACAGTTTTTTCTCTCGCCACATCACCTCTTCACAGCGTACCGAGACCGGATACAACACCGTATCCCCGACATCCTTGGAGAGTCTTTCCGACCAGCCTTTAATAATTTCGTTGCGCGGATCCGACTCCTTGTAAATCGCATGGCCAAAGCCCATTATCTTTTCCTTGCGTGCCAGCATATCCAGCATCGCCGCTTCGGCTTCATCAGGCGATTGCCACTTTTCAATCATGTCCATGGCCGCCTCGTTTGCCCCCCCGTGCAGAGGACCGCGCAATGAGCCTATAGCGCCGGTAATACAGGAGTGCAAATCCGACAGGGTGGAAGCGCAAACCCGCGCAGTGAAAGTCGACGCATTGAATTCATGTTCCGCGTAGAGAATCAACGAAACACTCATCACTCGCTCGTGCAATGCGTTTGGTTTTTCACCTCGTAGCATATGTAAAAAATGCGCGCCTATGCTGTCGTCGTCGGTTTCTGTCTCGATACGCACACCGTCGTGACTGAATCTGTACCAATAGCAGATGATACTCGGAAACACCGCCAGCAGGCGGTCCGTCCGCATCTGCTGCTGGCCGAAATCGGTCTCCGTCTCCAGGGTACCGAGCATAGAACAGCCAGTGCGCATCACGTCCATCGGGTGGGCACCGGCAGGAATATGTTCCAGCACTATCTTCAGTGCCTGGGGTAAGCCACGCATAGATTTCAACAGTGCTTTATAGTCGGCAAGCTCTCCACTACGGGGCAGTTTTCCGTGCAGAATCAAATAGGCAACTTCTTCAAATTCACAGTTCTCCGCCAGATCCTTTACATCGTAACCTCGATACGTCAGGCCCGACCCCGAAACGCCTACTGTCGATAGCGCGGTTTTTCCAGCCACCTGCCCGCGCAGACCAGCGCCGTTTTGTTTTTTGGCTACATCCTCACTCATAACATGGGTCTCCTCTCACTTGCTCCGAAAGCATTAAAAATTACTTGCCAGATTTTTCTCAGCCGCGAACAGTTCATCAAGCTTGTTTTCGTAATCGTGGTAACCGAGATAATCGTAAAGTTCCTGGCGGGTCTGCATGCTGTCGACCACCGCATTTTGATCACCGTTTTCAAGAATACTTTTATAAACCATTTCCGCCGCCCGGTTCATCGCACGAAAAGCTGACAGGGGATAAAGAACAATAGCCGCTCCCCACTGCGCCAACGCCTCTTTATTGTAGAGCGGAGTCTGGCCAAATTCCGTCATATTGGCGAGTACAGGCACATTCAGCGCCGTGCTGAAGGCTCGATAATGGCGCTCTTCTTTGATCGCCTCGGCGAACACACCATCGGCACCGGCCTCAACACAGGCCTGCGCCCGCTCCACCGCCTTTTCCAGTCCTTCCTGGGCAAAAGCATCCGTACGCGCCATAATAAAAAAATCTTTATCGCCCCGGGCATCGACCGCAGCCTTGATGCGATCGACCATTTCTGCCTTAGTCACTATCTCTTTATTCGGGCGGTGGCCACATCGTTTCTGCGCCACCTGATCCTCAATATGCACTGCCGCCGCCCCGGCTCGCTCCATATCGCGAATAGGGTGATGCGTTGAACATCTGCCAACACATCGTTAAGAGAAGTAAGTCCCAGATCCGGCAACCCGTAGGAGGCATTGGCGACGCCTCCGCCGGACAGATAAATCGCCTGGTGACCGATCCGTTCCGCCATGATTGCCGTATAGGCGTTGATAGTCCCCGGGATTTGCAGGGGTTTGTTATCAGCCAGCGCTTTTCGAAATTTCGCGCCGGGAGTTAAACGTATTGTCATTGCTGTCCCTCCTCTTGCATCTCTACCTGGGCGCTTGCCCGGGTTCTACTGCCAACAGGTGCTGTGCCTGGCGATTGATCACCCACGCGCAGGCGTTTTTCAATATTGGCGCGGGAAGCCCGAATATGGCGGCGCATCAAAATTTCCGCCAGCTCGCCGTCGCCGTTTTCAATGGCGTCGATAATATGTGCGTGCTCCGCGAAAGCTCGCCTTGCGCGCGGAGACGGCATCCCGAACTGGAACCGATACATGCGTACCAAGTGATAGAGCTCATTACATAACAGATTGATTAATTTAGTGTTTCTACTGCCTTGAACGATTAGGTAGTGGAAATCCAGATCGCCCTGTTCCTGATAGTAGGCCCGTCCCTCGCGCAATTCAGCGTTCTGCATTTGTTGCTGCAGCAAGTGGCGCAGTTCCGCCACCTCCTTCGCCCCCATCTTTTCCGCTGCCAGGCGGCAGGCCATTCCCTCAAGCGCTTCGCGGATATGGTAAATCTCCAACAATTCCTCATTGGTAAGGGAAATGACCCGGGCGCCGACATTGGGTTTTCGCAGAATCAGGTGGCAGGCTTCCAACCGTCCCAGCGCCTCGCGCAATGGACCGCGGCTGATACCATAGGCGCGCGCCAATTCCGGTTCACTGATCTTGCTGCCGGCGGCTATTTGCCCTTCCACAATAGCCTGCAAAATTTCCTTGAAAACTTCACTGGCTCTCGTGGTGACAGCCGGACTTTGCAAAAAGCTGTCCGTGGATACGGATTTACCCCTTTCGGGCGAATCGGATTCCTCGGGGATTGTAGCGTTGCTCAAGCTAAACACACCTCGGTTGCTATTGTCTAACAAATCAGGGTCTAACAAATCAGGGTCTAACGAACCCGAAAACTGGAATGGCCGGTGGAGGCTGGATTGTTGACAATTATTTAAAGAAAGTTGATTTTATGGCGTGAAATATACTAAGTCAAACATCACTGACTCAATTTTGTTGACAATATTTGAAAGGTTTCTGCTTTAAGCAGACCCGGCACTCAATGTTGAGCACAGTTCACACAAGCAGCCGGTAGCCGTTCGCCCCTTAACCACGCCGGCATAAAGTGTCATAAAATAACGCGACACTTGCCCCATAATATGTAGAGTTGGCCGATGAATCAGTGCATAATAGCCCGCCCCAAACAAGCTGCTTTTGTCATTCAGTGATGGATACACATGGCCCGTAAGCTTTTTAAGCGATGGATCCCGAACCCAACCAAAACCAGGAATCATCCGTCACTGCGTTTTCTCGGCGATCTACTGCACGACCCAAACCTGTTTCATCTGAACAGGCACTCGGTCTCAGTCGCGTTTTTTGTCGGCGTATTTTGCGCGTTCTTGCCCCTTCCCGGACAAATGCCCATCGCCGCAGTGGCAGCGCTGTTGTTTCGCTGCAATCTGCCGCTTGCCGTGGCATTGGTGTGGATCAGTAACCCCGTGACAATTCCACCGATCTTCTACGCCACTTACGAACTTGGACGCTGGATCCTGCAGGCACCCAAAGTGGGCTTCAGTATTGAATTGTCCTGGAGTTGGGTTACCGATGAATTCGTACAGCTCTGGCAACCGCTGGTAGTCGGGTCGTTGCTGGCGGGCCTGACGTTCGGTACCCTAGGCTACGTCACTATGCAACTGTTCTGGCGCTGGCAGGTGATTAAGAACTGGAAAAAACGTAAGTTTGAACGACTGTTGAAAAAACAGCAACAAATCGAGTTGGAAAAGGTCCCCGCCCCCCCTGCGGCTCCCGGCCCCTCTAACAACCGACAAAAGCCGAAAAAGCAAGCCGATTATTCATAACGCAGCGCCTCGGCCGGATTCACCCTACTCGCTCGCCAGGCCGGGTACAAGGTGGCAACAAAGCTCATCGCCAGGGCCGTCACCGCCACAATGGCGATATCCTCTGGCCGCATTTCCGCCGGCAGGTAGCTGATGGGGTAAACATCCGACTTCAAAAACTGTATATCCAGCGCCCGCTCCAGCCAGGCCACCAAATCCTGGACACTCAGGGACAACAGCACCCCGACCAATAAACCAATGGCGGTGCCGATGAAGCCTATTAAACTACCCTGCACCATAAACACCGCCATAATTTCAGCACTGCTCGCCCCCAGGGTGCGCAGGATGGCAATATCCCCCCGCTTGTCCACCACAACCATTACCAGCGTAGACACGACATTAAAAGCGGCGATGGCAATAATTAAGAACAGCAACAGGCCCACCAGATTTTTGGAAATCTGAATGGCCTGATACAGGTTGCCGTGGGTACTGGTCCAATCGGAGCCATAGTATCCGTACGGAAGTTCTCTCACCAGCGCGGACACTTTTTCGGGCGCCTCATAAAGACTGTGCATCCGCAATTTCAGCCCCGACACGCGGCCCGGAAACGAGGAAAGCGTTGACGCCGTATCCAAAACCACAAGTCCCATATTGTTATCGAGTTCAGTGCCCGAATTTAAAACAGCCTGTACGCGCAGCGCTTTTAACCCCGGGGCGCGGTCTTTTGTCCGCGACCGGGGCACTACCACCGTAACCCTGTCCCCCTCCTGTATTCCCATCTGGCGCGCTATTCCCACCCCTAAAATAATCCCCCCGGGTGCCAGCTTTTCCAGCGCACCCGCGGGGAGGAACCGCTCAACCACAGAAATTTGCTTTTCCAGCACCGGCTCGATGCCGTAGATAATCACCGGTATAGCCTCGCGCCGATAGGAAACCATGCCCTGCAACTGCACAAACGGCGCAGCCCCCAGCAGATCCGGATCAGTCAAAAGCCGGTCCCGTAACGAATTCCAGTCTTCGATGCCCTCGCGGTGGTACAGCGCCGCCTGCGGCAGAATACCGAGAATGCGCTCGCGCAGCTCTTTCTCAAAGCCGTTCATCACTGACAACACCACAATCAGCAACCCCACCCCGAGTGCAAGCCCGAAAATGGATACAGCGGAAATAAAAGAAACCAATTGGCTGCGGCGGCGAGCGCCGGTATAGCGCAAGCCAATAAATAACGCCAGGGAATTAAACACGCTTAACTCTCAGATTCATTGCTCCACGCCATCTTTCAGGACCATCTTTTGTTCCACTTTCAGTTTAACGTCTCGCCCAGATTAACTTCTTCATTCAATTTTCCTTCCGACAGCCGCAGCACCCGGTCCATATCACCGGTAAAGTGTTCATCATGGGTAACCACAACAAAACTGGTATTCATA
>JARROD010000111.1:0-10427 GCA_037384225.1 Exilibacterium sp. | reverse complement strand
GTTTTATCTTTATAATCGTAATGGAAAGCAAAAATATTGATCTGAACACGATCATACAGAAATTGACCTTTCATGCCAAATTCAAAGGCATTAAGTATCTCAGGATCATAGGAAGGCTCCGTTATAGACGTTGTGAAGCCGCCAGCTTTATATCCTCGAGCTTTTCGGTTAATGCATAATCCTAGAAACCGTAATTACTTTCAATCGAGCAATCATATCGGCCTCCCGATTTGTTCAATCAAATCCAGAAACGGCTTCTCTTTTCTGACTTTAAAAGGTTCGTCAAGCACAGTGACACGGTCAATGCGATCAATCCTGAAAAACCGTTCCGCCTCCCGCAGGCGGTCCCAGGCGAGGATGTACCATGCAGGCCAATTCAAGAATAGATACTGAGGCTCGACCACTCTGTTAGTGGTTTCCTTTTTCTCGCTGGTGTACCGGATCCTAATCTTCCGCATTTCAAAAAAGGATACCTGGATCATTGAGAAGTCCTTCGCATCCACGGGGCGATAGCTTGCCATAACCGGCGCCGAAGCCGGCGTTGAGACAATGATACGTTTTCTTAACGACTGAATTCGTGGCTTGTGCGCATCCGAAAATGCCAGCGCGACCTTGTTCTTGATGGACCTCAGGTTCTTCATCAACAAGGGTGACGGCATGCTTTCCATTACCGCGAGACTCAACAGCAAATCAACCGCTTCGTGATAATCCAGATTAAGCCGCCCAAAGCCCCAGTTTCGATAAAGCCGAACGCCACCACCCCGCCCGCGGTCGGCGTCGATACGCAACCCTCGGGCCCTGAGCAGGTCCAGGTCCCGGGTTAAGGTGCGCAGGCTGACGCCCAGGTTATTCGCCAGCTCCGAAACCGTCCAATGGCTGCCGGACACCAACAGTGCGTAAAGCTCGTCGAGCCGTTCGCTGACCAATCTGACAGAATTTTTACCCATGCCGGAAATAATACGCCATGTTATGGCGTATTAACAGCTACCATCCGCGGCGACGATCCGGAGATCACGCTCAATTGTTTGAATCACATAGCCTTGCCAAGGAGTACTCGAATGGACGACGAAAAACAGCAAATCCTGGACGCTTCCATGAAGTATTACGAAGCCTTCAAACATGTGGAACCCGAACTGATTACCAAATACTTTGCACCTGGCTTCCGGAAAACCGGCTTCATGTACGACTACGACCGGGAAGCGTATATGGATTTAAGCTCGCATTCATTGGAGGAGGTGATCGAATGGGCATCACAGTACAATACCTCAAACCACATGCCCGGTGGAGACGTTCGGATGGAAGTGCTTGATATTCAGGATAAAACGGCGGTAGTGAAACTCGTTGCCGCCTGGGCGGAGGAGCGCTGGGGCGTCGATTACCTGGCGCTTGCGAAAATCGACGAGCGGTGGATGATCACCGGTATTCTCTGGCAAAGCCTGATCGATGGGCACCAATAAAAAGAGGTTTTGAATGGAACCCTTTAAAAATCATTTTTCCAGTGCGCTGGTTTCCTGCCTTGCCGACCACTTGGCAGCGCACTTGAAAACCTTTGACAGGGCCGGCTTCGAAACCGCGATCATCAGCGAATTGGAAAATCTGGAATTGAAGGAACGTGCCCAGTTGATTGCCGATCACCTTCACAGGGTCCTCCCAAAACGGCACAAGACGCGAAACCGGATTCTTCTTGCCATGCTTCATCCGGAAGAAGAGGCCGATATCAGCCTGCAAAGTAATGAACTGGGCATTCGCGGCTGGGGCATGCTGCCTTTGTGCGCGGTTGTCGGCCGGTACGGGCTCGATGCTTTCGAGGAATCACTGGCGGTGCTCAAAACCATGACCAGCCGCTTTTCGTCGGAGCTGGATGTGCGTTATTACCTGCTGGCCGACCAGGACCGGGCGTTGGGCATTATGGCGGGATGGATCGGCGACGCCAACCGCCATGTGCGCCGCCTGGTTTCCGAGGGAACACGGCCACGCTTGCCCTGGGCCATGCAACTGCCCCGGCTTATTGCCGATCCCTCACCGACACTGCCTTTGCTTGAAGCGCTGAGGGACGATAAAGAAGAGTACGTCCGGCGTTCGGTGGCGAATCATTTGAACGACATCTCCAAGGATCACCCCGACCTCGTTGCCGACCTGGCACAGAATTGGATGCGGGGCGCGGATAAAAAGCGCGAGAAACTGTTGCGTCATGCCTGCCGCAGCCTGATCAAGCAGGGCCATCCCACAGTGCTTGAAGCGTTTGGGTTTGGAGTCCCGAAAATCAAGTTTCAAGCACTCACGGTGGAAACGCCCACGGTGGAATTCGGCCAATGCCTGGATTTTTGTGCACGCCTAAAATCCACGACCGGCAGCCCTCAGCCCCTGGTTATCGACTATCTGCTCCATTTCAGGAAAAGTAACGGCAACCTCTCCGCCAAAGTATTCAAATGGAAAACGCTGCACCTCGACCCTCACGACGAAATTACCTTAAAACGGTCACATGCCATTCGGCCCATTACCACGCGCCGGTATTATTCTGGAGAACAGGCGATTTCGCTACGCATCAATGGGCAGGACTATGGAATGGAAACATTTCGGCTTATCATGTAGGCGTACATAATCCCAGCCGTTTCCAGTTCTTATTCTGGACATTGATAGAGTTTTTATTTGTTTTCTTCCATGTATTGTATGTGCTTGATTACCGGTCTTTGCTCCTCTTAATCCACGCCAGATATGCCATGACCAGCCCTACAGCAAGAAAGCCCATCGGCACGAAGATAGAAAGCTGTAAATCGTTACCTCCGGTTTGCAGTGTGAGTTCCGGAATTGCAATCAGAGATGCACCTTTCAACAGGAATGAAATACCGATAAGCGTCACCAGTACTTCAAGTGCCCCACGCCATTTGAAATGAAGGACGAGGATCGTTATACCAATAAAAAAATGTGTCATACCGGAAAGGTTAATCAGTACCGGATCTGAACCTTTATACACGATCATGCTCGCAAAGAAATCCGGCGAGAGCAGGAATCCGAGCCCGGTGACGATTAAGTACGCCGATACGATGCGTGCGAGTATTGCGGTTATGTCGTTTTTCATAAGCGTGTGGCTATAACCTCAGATGGTGTGTTATCTGTATCCTGTAATCATTGCAGGGCCACGCTGAAGACCCTAACGCCTCTGCCTTATTGCGGATAAGCGGGTCCGCCATTACCGGCACAATCGCGGCGGCATCCGATACGCCGGGCTCCTTAATTTCAATCATATATCACGCCGGCCACTCCGCGAATTGCGGCGCGCTTCCACCGATATGATCCCAGGGCGCCTTGGAGTCGACAAAGATATGCTCGCCGATTTCAATGCCGGGGTCGCCGTTGACGGTGCCAAGGGTGATGCCCATGACTTGCCCCTTATAAAGCCCGCACAGGGTCGATCCGCAGGTGCCGCAAAAACCAATCCCCCAGCCCTCTTGGGAGGTGTATTGCCGTAACTGGTCCTCCCCGGACACCCAGCGAAACGACTCGGGCGACGAAAGTTCGGCGAAGGCGGACGAAGCGCCGCTGAACGCCTTGCGACAGCGGGAACAGTGACAAGCCCGGGCCCGGCTCAGTGGCGCGTTGATTTCATAGCGGAGGACTCCGCAAAAACATTCTCCCGTAATCATAGGGATCTTCCTCTTTTTATAACTTAAAATATTAGTGGACACTACCCGCCCGGCGACGGCGTGCCTTACCAATAACACGTTCGTCGAGCTGCGGGCACTGGTTGAAGTCGGCGAACCGTTGCAGTTCGTCACGTAACGCGGGAAAGAGCCGATCCCGGTCAAGCGGCCCCGCTTCCAGATGCAGGCTTAACACCTCGAAACGCTGCTCAGCCCGATGCGCCTTGCAGTCGATTCGACCGACAAATTGATCACCATACAGAATCGGCAGGCAGAAGTAACCGAACACCCGCTTGGACGCGGCGACATAACATTCGATCCGGTAGTCGAAGCCAAACAGTGCACTCAGGCGATCGCGGTGGATGACCGCGTTGTCGAAGGGAGACAGCACCTTCACGGCGGCGTCGGTCGCTGGTGCCTGTTCGAGTGCTTTGGCGTCCGCATAAACGGCGGGTCCAGCGGCGTTGTCCAGTGCGCGTACCGTGCCGGCCTCGATTCGGGCGTGGAGTACGTCGCGCATGGCCTCCCGCAAGGGCTTACCCGTCTTCAGATGCAGTAGTTGTTTCCAAGTGAAGACACCGTGCGCCCTGCATGTGGTGTCGAACAGCCAGGCTCCGTAGTCGCTCAGCGAGGGCTCGCTCAGATCGATGCCCGCCGGCAAGCAGCGTTCGGCGAGGTCATAGACCTTCTCCATGCCATTGCGGGCGCACACCATCAGGTCACCCTGTAGAAACAGCTTCTCGACGGCACGCCGGCCCGGCCCCCAGTTCCACCAACTGCCTTTTGACTTTTTTCCTTTGTCGATATCTCGCACCCGTAACGCTCCATCCATCTTCACGCGGGCCAGGATCTCGTTCATTAGCTTTTGGTCGACGTTGTTGTAATAGCGGTTTTCACCGTTGCGTACCGATGTCATGTAGGGCAGCGCATAACGGTAGTCGCGCATGGGCAGGTACGACGCGGCATGGTACCAATGCTCAAAGATATGTCGCTCGCTGAGCAGCTGATTCAAGTGGACTGGATCATAGCCCGGTACCCGGCTCCACAATACATGGTGATGCGCGCGTTCCACCACCGACAGCGTATCGATTTGTACATAGCCAAGATGCTCGATGGCGTTGCGCGTTCCGGACACATCAGTGCCAAACGGCTGCCCCGAAATCAAACCTTGCCGGGACAAGGCCAGGCGTCTCAATTGTGAGTTCATTCCACTATCTGCCCTGTACGTCACCGGACTTGCTCCCCCATGAATATCGCCACCCGTTCCAGGCCCGCATTCCGGTGGTGCTGGCCTTTGTGGAACGCTTCGCTTTCAGTTATTGCCAGCAGGTTACGGCATTAAGGATATCGCTGTTTTCTCCCATGGAACCGCAGGAACAAAGCCTCATGGGCGGTTCGGGAGAATTCATCCTCCCTCGTGGAATAAGCCGCTATCCAGTCGATGAGCATATCCAGATTCGCATCCTGGGCAGCTTTCGAGGGATACTTGTGGGGTTCCCAGAGCCTGCGCCTGGCATTGGCAATGCAGTTCTCGACTGGCAGGTCCAGGAAAATCATCTCGTCGGCGGCGTCCGCCACAAACGCCAGCAGGTCGGCATAACAGCCTTCGATAACCCAACCGCCATTCCGTCCTAGAAACGCGTCGATTTCCCGTTGGGATTGCTCCAGAGATTTACGCTGTGGCGGTTCAGTAGGCTGCCAGGCGAGTGTGTCCAGGTCCAGATGGGCGATGCCCTCGTCCCCAGATAACTGTTTCGCCAGAGTGGACTTTCCCGACCCGGAATTACCGAAAATCAAAATCTTGTGTAATTTGACTTCTTTCATACTACCCAGCCAGCCAACTATTTTTCTTTGAAAACATAAAATACCTAACCTGCCCTCGGACACCCATGTTCAGCGTACAGACCGTTGTTACAACGCCACATTCTATATAGTCAACTTAACGATTCTACGTTAAGCCTATTGTTTTCAATGGGTACGCTTGGCATTTCTTCTCCTTTAACACAGAACATAATATCGATTATTGATTTCGCAATCATGCCGGGTACAGCCATGCTACCTAGTTAACCCTGAAAAAAAGCCTTCCCTGACTTTTTTCAGGTTCGACTACCTATAGTATTTAAATTCCAGGCACTCCTCAATGAACTGCCGGGTCTCTTCCTCGGTATAAGGCCCATTGGACGAAAACTCCATGGCTTGCGGGCCGCGAAGAATCTCGGCCAGCGCACCGACATCGTCGGAGATGAATTCCCGCAGTAATAATCTTGGTGTTTCAGTGATGATCATGTGTAACAGAAAAAATTGAGTTTGTTACCATCAATATCCCGAAAGTAAGCCCCGTAAAATCCTTTCCCCCTGAATCCCGGATCGCCTTCGTTGGCCGCCCCCAGTTCCAGCGCCTTTGCATGCAAGGTATCCACGGCTTCCGGCGATGCGACGGACAGCGCCACCATCACACCATTACCGACAGTGGCACTGTTTCCATCGAAGGGTTTTGTCACCATCAATAGCGTGCTCCCCTCACCAAAGCCCCAAGCCGCCAGGTTTTCGGTTTGGAATGCCTTGCTGGCGCCCATTGCGCCAAGCAGGCTATCGTAAAAAGCGATAGCTGTTTCCAGATTGTTTGTTCCAATTGTCAAATAGCCGATCATAGTCGTCCTCTACGTCAAGTTATCCGGCAGGCCTTTGAAAGCAGGAATACCGGCAGCCGGCGTATGCCAAGGCGCTCTCGAATCGGTGAAGCAATGGGCGACCGCTTTGCCTTGAAAGGATTCGTCGAGGCAGGCGACGGCGATGCTGAGGTAGTCGCCGCCGTCTTTGGCATAATTCATCAACCTTGAACCGCAGTTCGAGCAGAAGGCACGGATACCGCCCGTCGATTCATATTCCCGCAGTTTATCATCACCCTTGATGAAGGTCAGGCTGTTTCGCACAGCAAAGGCCTGCGTTGCATAGTCTGCGCCATGGGACACCCGACACCGTGAGCAATGGCAGTTGAATACCATCCCGGGAATTGCCCGTGCGGTAAATTCGATGTCACCGCAAAGACACTTTCCAGTCATAACGTTTCTCCTTCAGTTTTTTATGACAACCATCAGGGACAGACAAAGCGCAGCCCTGTTTGCGTTGTCCGTTCAGGTAGACATTTCTGAAATCGCATTTATAACATCGTGTCCATAGGAATTGTCGATTGCACACAACCAATTTCCATTTTTAGCTTTCGTAAAAACGTATGTCGCTTTGCGGGTGGTTATTGGCAGGTTCGGAGCCGATATCACTGTGTTTGCCATGACCAACGCCGTTTCACCGGACTCCAAAACCGCTAAGCCCTCTTGACTGACCTGCAATCCATTCTTGAAAAACACGGCGATTGCTTCAAATGCTTTTTTGATGGCTACTTTACCGATGGCATTTCTGCCCGGCTCGACCACCAATATTGCATCATCAGTGTAAATATCGAGAAGCGTATCAAAATCTTCCGCGACAATAGCTTTGTCCGCTTTTTCAATCTGGGCAATTACCGGATGTTGTTCTTTCAATCGATTTCTCCAGATGCGTAACGATTTGAACGAGTTCTATGAAGTGGTCTACGCTTCGGTGTATCTAAGACGGCATTTGCATCATTTCGGAAACTTCCAACGTGCCTTCGTACTTGAAGTGCGGGCAGTCACTGAGCAGATCCAGTGCGGCTTCCATGCTGTCGGCTTCCAGGATGGAGAAGCCCATGATCGGATGGGGGGATGGATTTTGAGACACACCGTCTTTGGTCAACACCTTGGTGATACCCACCGGCGTGCCGGGATTGATCAGCGCCGGGCCGAGATTGACCGCCCAGGCTTTCCACTCCTCCATACTTTTTTTGCCTTCCTCCGGTGTTTCCGGTTGCTTTCCACCGTGATAGGTAAAGATATATTGGGGCATTGATTTTCTCCTTTAGTTATCAGTTTGATAGATACTCATGATCACACCGTTGGCGTGATTGGTTTGTTTCTCTGGCCAGAAATACACCATGCCAATCCATTCGATGGCGATGGAAATAATCAAGCTCACGATTAGCCAGTAAATTATACCCTCTACGCCACAAACGCAACACTCGATACGGGTGGTTGGCTAGACCTTACCCGACAGGGACTTTCACCCTGCAAGATGCACCAAGCTTCGCTTGGCGCGCTAACGCGGCATTCAGCGACTTGTCCGCTGCAATTCTTTGTATGTACTGACCTTGTCCACAGATCGATTTTGTCAACGACCTTCTCTTCAATGGTCGTTTCTATTTCCCAATATTCGTAGGGCCCAGTTCCATTTCGCGCCTCTTGAAACAAGTGGTTTAAACCTTCAAACGCATAAGCGTCCGAATGCGGATGAAGCATTAGCTTTCGCACAGGCTCTTCATTCACTGAGGCAGATACCAGCAAATCTTTCGAACCGAATAACGCTAATATTGGGCCGTCATAACTCTTTATCATATCCTCGGGATTACGACGCACCTCTTCAAACCACCAGTTAGTGGCAAAATGGTCTGCTAATTTTCTAATTTCCTTATCTTTGGTTATTCCCGACTCTATTGCATAGTCCCGTATTCGTAATCTAGCTTCATCCAAGTTTTTCGATGTTTGGAGAATTGCAATAATATCTCCAATTTCCCGATTAATTTGTTCAATTTTGGACGACTCCATACCTTGTGCTGAATTGATTGCATGATTCTGCCTAACAAAAAACTGTGTCGGTGCTTCAACCCCTAAACCGGCTAGTGCTACAACATAATCGGGCTTTTCATGGGAGGCTGCAATAAGTGCTTTGATACCACCTTGTGAATGTCCAAGAAAACCGCTTTTCGAAAGAACTAAACCTGAGCTTTTTCTTAGCCATCGTAATACGGCAGCCGCATCAGAGGCGAACTCTTCATCGGAAGCAGTAGAGTAGTCACCAAAACTTTTTCCTACACCCCGATTATCAAAACGCAATACGGCGTATCCGCGTCTCGTTAATAAGTCAGAAATCACAAAAAAATACTTATGGCCTGTAATTTCATAATCCCGACCCGCCGGAGGAGTACCATCTTCGTGACCAGAGATTAATACAAATGCAGGAAACTTATCTCCTGATGAGGGATAAGTAATTTCGCCTGCTAGCTTAGTACCGTCGCGTGGATTGATAAATTCCACCTCCTTGATTTCATAAGGTCGATCTTTTGGCTCTTGAGGGCGAGGTACAAGACTGAAAAGCAGATTGTCAAAGGCACTACTGCATGCGGCAAGCAAGCAGACAGGCAAAATAAGCAGCTTTTTTAAATGTAATGACATAGTTGGTAATCCTTAACGTTTTACTTTGGGGCAGCCAAAACAAAGCGAAGCGGCAGCAGGCTGTCCCAGGCACGAAGTGGCGACAACAGCAACTTGTTAGTTGCTTTATACACCGAGATTTCTCCGTAATACTTCTGCTGACGCTATAATACGATCAGTGCGATAAAGGTCTGGGTGTTTTTCTGAGTCAGAGTAGCCTGATGGCTCTTTGGTCGCAGCGTTAACAACCCAGGATACTTCTGGACGACGCTCACCGAGAAGCTTACCGACAGACTGTGAGTTGGTGCCAATTATTTCTGCAACAACCCCATAGGTACATCGGGTTTTTACCTTATTGAGATAGTCGATAATTAACTGTAACTTTTCTTCCATAACTGAATCTCTGATGGCAACTAACAGTGTAATCGTACGGATTACTCGTAACATCTTCCCAACTGTAGCATTCTTGCTCGAAGCTTAATAGTGAATCATAATCTTTAAATTCTACCTCAGCCATTATTAATCCCTTTAACTCACCTTGAAACACATCATAGACAATTCTTCGATTAGGAGCCTCAAGAGCGTAGCGTCTCTTGATTAATAAGGCGCCGGTTAGTTTCCCCAACGAAATCAAATCATTTTCCGATAGATATAAGGATGTAATTACGCTTGTTTCATGTCCTTTATCGGGAACCCTATCTTTCAGATGAGGGCAAAAAATAGTATTTTCATGTTTAAATTCTTACAATTAACGCTAAGCTAAGGGGCGAACAAGCGAAGCTTTGGGCGTCCCGCGGAGGGCGAAGGCCCGGAGTGAACTTGAGCGCCTTGTTAAACATTGGTTATCAATTTTTGTACGTATTTGTATGATGTTTTTTCGAAACCTATGTGTTCATAGAATGCCTGAGTATTTTCACGACGGAATGAAGTTGTAAGCTCAAGCGCAGAACACTTTTTGGATTTCGCCTCTTTTTTTGCGTGCTCAATTAGTCTTTTTCCTATCCCAGAACCACGGAGCCCTTCGTTCACAACGATGGCCGTAATTCGACAGTACTTCTCTCCGGATGGAAAGTAATTGAAATAGATTAGGGACATAAGAGCAATCACAGATCCTTCACTAACTCCGACGAATACATCATGTTGATTTGGATCCAGAGTGGCCACAAATGGAGCGATGTTCGATTGCTCAGTTTCATACCCTAACTGACGCAGCAGAGTTTGTATGGTTTTGAGATCTTCTTTCTTTGCGTACCGTATCTGAATATCGCTCATGACTATTTCGTGTGTTTAACGCTGGTGTAACTTGCGCACAAAGTGGAGTATTTTTGGGTAAAATGGCGAAAGCCATACCCAAAAATGCGTAGCTTTGGGCGTCGAGTTGACACCCTTGATACTTATGACGACCTTCTCCCGATGCCCCGCGTCGGGAGCCTTCTAAACTTGTAGTTGTGAACACCAAACTCAGAAGAGGAGAAGGTCTCATGCAATTTTACACCAAATCTCA
>JARROD010000110.1:0-10453 GCA_037384225.1 Exilibacterium sp. | reverse complement strand
CGGATGGAAGCCATGCAACGGCAGGGGCGCTTGTCTTTCTACGTCAAATCCAGTGGTGAAGAAGCCGTCGCCATCGCCCAGGGTATGGCGCTGGAAGACCGCGATATCCTATTCCCCAGTTATCGCCAGCCGGGACTGCAACTGGTGCGCGGCCGCTCTGTTGTGGACATGATGTGCCAATACATCACCAATAGCCGTGATAACAACAAAGGCCGCCAGATTCCCGGCCACTACAACTGGAATGAGGGCAACTTTGTTTCCGTCTCCAGTCCGGTAGGCACCCAATTCCCCCAAGCGGTGGGCTGTGCCATGGCCTCGGCCAGCCGCGGCGAAGACACGGTCACCGCCACCTGGATTGGCGACGGAGCCACCGCGGAAGGCGATTTCCATAATGCTATCGTGTTCGCCGCTGCTTATAGACCACCGGTGATTTTAAATGTGGTCAACAACCAATGGGCCATTTCCACCCCCCAGAGCTTCGCCAGCGGCTCGGCTACCTTCGCCGCCAGGGGACTGGGCTACGATATCCCCAGCCTGAGAGTCGACGGCAATGATTTCCCGGCCCTGTTCAGTGTTACCGCCTGGGCCGCCGAGCGCGCCCGCCGCGGCGGTGGACCGTCTTTAATTGAAGTGTTTACCTACCGCGCAGGCCCCCACTCCACCAGCGACGATCCCAGCGGCTACCGCCCCAGGGACGAAGCCGCACACTGGCCCCTGGGCGATCCGATCGAACGACTAAAAACACATCTGATTCAGCGCGGCGAATGGAGCCAATCCCGACATACACAGTTGCAAGCGCAATTGAAAGCGGAAATGTCCGCACGCTACAAGGAAGCGGAGTCCTACGGCACCTTGAAAGACGGTCCACTGGCGCCGAAAAGTACGCTGTTCGATGACGTCTACAAGGCGTTGCCACCCCATTTGCGCAAGCAGCGCCAGGCGTTCGGCTATTAATCGCGCAGGGGCTTTTACATGATAGCAATGAATATGGTCCAGGCCATCAACAGCGCCCTGGACAACAGCCTGGCGCGGGACAGCAGTGTGGCGATTTTCGGCGAAGATGTCGGCTACTTCGGCGGCGTCTTCCGCTGCACCGAGGGTTTGCAGAAAAAATACGGTAAGGAGAGGGTGTTCGATACCCCACTCACCGAAGCCGGTATAGTTTCCACCGCCATCGGCATGGGCATCAATGGCATGCGCCCGGTGATTGAGATTCAGTTCGCCGACTATATCTTTCCCGCCTTCGATCAGATCACCAGCGAACTGGCCAAGCTGCGCTACCGCAGTGGCGGCGAACGTTTCGCTCCGGTAACACTGCGCTCGCCCTGCGGCGGCGGCATCCGCGGCGGGCTGTGGCATTCCCAGAGCCCGGAAGCCTATTTCACGCACACGCCGGGGTTGAAAGTGGTGGTGCCCTCCACCCCCCGCGATGCCAAGGGGCTGCTGCTAACCGCCATCGAGGACGACGACCCGGTGATTTTTTTCGAACCCAAACGTCTCTATAACGGCCCCTTCGCCGGCGACCCCAAAGCGCCGGCGCAAAAGTGGGAATCACATATTAAAGGCCAGGTGGATGAGGCTTACTTTACAATTCCGCTGGGGTTGGCGGAAACCGTTAAAACCGGCACCGAGGTCACGGTGCTCGCCTACGGCACCATGGTGCACGTGTGCGACGCGGCCATCAAGCACAGCGGAATCGACGCCGAACTGATTGATCTGCGCAGCCTGCTACCCCTGGATCTCGAGGCCATCACCCGCTCGGTGTGCAAAACCGGTCGCTGTGTTGTGGTTCACGAAGCCACCCGCACCAGCGGCTTCGGCGCCGAACTGGTGGCACAAATCCAGGAAGAATGTTTTTACAGTCTGGAGGCACCAGTGCTGCGAGTAACCGGCTGGGACACCCCCTACCCCCACGCCCTGGAATGGGACTACTTCGTCAGTCAGGAACGGGTGATCGAGGCGCTACGGGCAGTCCTGAACGGTTTGTAACAACAGTCATGAACGGTTTGTAAAGAAAGACAGTCATGAACGGTTTGTAAAGACAGTCATGAACGATTGATGGAGAGACCCAATGGGTACGTATATTTTCAAACTGCCCGACCTCGGCGAGGGCATTGTGGAGTCGGAGGTGCTCGAATGGTATGTCGCCGCCGGAGACCAGATACAGGAAGACCAGCATATCGCCGATGTAATGACCGACAAGGCCACGGTGGAGATCACCTCTCCTGTGGCAGGCACAGTGGTGGCTCTGGCCTGTGAAGCCGGCACCCTGTTACCCGTAGGTAAGGAATTGATCCGCTTTGAAGTGGAGGGTGAAGGCCAGGGGCAGATGCCTGCCGCCACCCCTCCCAATGCCGCCGTTGCGAGAACGGCGACCTCGAATGCCACGAACAGCAACTTAATAACACCGACCCTGACCGCACTTGAAGGCGGCAGGGTGCTGGCTTCACCCGCTGTGCGCCAACGCGCCCGCGACGAAGAGATCGACCTCAGCATCATTCCGGGCAGCGGCCCGGCGGGACGCGTTACCCATAAAGACCTGGACGCGTTTATCGCCGCCGGCGGCAAGCTCGCGGCGCCGGCGGTGTCCCGCACCCAGCGACGGGGAAGCCGGGAAATCAAACTCAAGGGCCTGCGCCGGGTCATCGCCGAAAAAATGCAGCAGTCAAAAAGCCATATTCCCCACTACGCCTACGTGGAAGAAGTGGATATGACCCAACTGGAGCAGTTGCGCCAGCATCTCAACGCCCACAAACAGGAAGCGCAGCCAAAACTGACCCTGTTGCCTTTTATCATGCAGGCACTGGTCAAACTGCTGCCGGAATTCCCCTACTGTAATGCCAACTTTGATAACACAACCCATATTTTGACCGAAATAGACGCGGT
Organism: Exilibacterium sp.; assembly: GCA_037384225.1. Classification (GTDB taxonomy): domain Bacteria; phylum Pseudomonadota; class Gammaproteobacteria; order Pseudomonadales; family Cellvibrionaceae; genus JARROD01. The sequence continues at coordinate 7,567 of JARROD010000110.1, read as the reverse complement.
GCATATCGGCATCGCCACCATGACCGGTGACGGCTTGATGGTCCCAGTGATACGGCACTGTGAAACCCTGGACATCTGGCAGTCCGCGGCAGAAATCACGCGCCTGTCGGAGGCCGCCCGCCGCCACACCGCCAAGGCAGAAGAACTCAGCGGCTCCACCATTACACTCACCAGTCTCGGCGCGCTCGGCGGTATTGTCTCGACCCCGGTTATCAACGCACCGGAAACCACCATTATTGGCATCAACAAACTGCAGGAGCGCGCGGTTGTGAAAGACGGGGCGATCGTGGTGAGGAAAATGATGAACCTGTCCTCCTCCTTCGATCACCGCATCGTAGACGGCTTCGACGGCGCCCGGTTAATCCAGCAAATAAAACGTTTATTGGAAAACCCGGGGGCGATATTTGTATGACAGAACATGATTTAACAAAACCGATGCCCGCCAGAGAGCATCACTGCAAAGTGCTGGTGATCGGCGCCGGACCGGGCGGTTACACAGCCGCCATCCGCGCCGGCCAACTGGGTCTGAATACGGTGATCGTCGAAGGCGAACGCACTGGCGGCACCTGCCTGATCCGCGGCTGCATTCCCTCCAAAGCGCTGATTTACGCCGCCGCCCGTTTTGAGGAACTCAACGCCCATAACCACAGCCACGGTAAACTGGGTATTTCCATCACCTCCAAACCGGAACTTGACCTGGCGGCAACCATCGACTGGAAAAACTCGGTGGTCGATCGCCTCAACGGCGGCGTGGACAAGCTGTTAAAAAAAGCCGGAGTGGAATCCATAACCGGTTGGGCCCACTTTAGAGATGCCAAAACCTGCGATGTCACCACCGCCGACGGCCCACTGCGAATCAGTGCCGAGCACGTGATTCTGGCCAACGGCTCCAGCGCCGCCGGCTTGCCCGACATCCCCTTCGGCGGCCCCGTCATTTCCTCCACTGAGGCACTACAACTGCGGCATTTGCCGTCGCATTTAGTCGTCATCGGCGCCGGCTACATAGGCCTGGAACTGGGTATCGCCTTTCGCAAACTCGGCGCCAAGGTCACTTTTATCGAAGGCCTTGAACGCATTCTGCCGGGCTATGACCGAGAGCTTACCCGACCGGTTGAAATGTGGTTGAAAAAACACGGAGTAGACATTTTTTGCAATGCCCGCGCCCATACTGTCAACGAAGTCGATGGCGCCGCCCGGCTCGAATACACCGATGGGAACGGTGCCAGCCAGCAGCTGCGCGCCGATAAAATTCTCGTCGCCGTCGGCCGCCGCCCCAATACCCCGGGCTGGGGCCTGGAAAACATGTGTGTGGATATGGACGGCCCTTTTATCAAAGTAAACAACCGCTGTCACACCGCCATGAAAAACGTCTGGGCCATTGGCGATCTGGTCGGCGAACCGATGCTTGCGCACAAGGCGTCCGCCCAGGGCGAAATGGTGGCGGAAATTATTGCCGGCCACCGGCGTGCCTTCGAACCCGTAGCCATTCCCGCGGTGTGCTTTACCGAACCGGAAATCGTCGGCGTGGGGCTGACCCCGGAGCAAGCTTCGGCACAGGGCCACGACATCATCACCGGCCGCTTCCCCTTCGCCGCCAGTGGCAGGGCGCTGGCCATGGACGCCGGCACCGACGGGGGCTTCGTGCGCATCACTGCCGGTAAAGCAGACCACGTAATTCTCGGCATTCACGCCGTCGGTGCCCACGCCGCCGAGCTCAGTGCCGAGTTCGCCCTGGCGCTGGAGATGGGGGCACGGCTGGAGGATCTGGCGCAAACCATTCACGTTCACCCCACGCTTGGCGAAGCGACCCTGGAAGCTTCGCTGGCGACACTGGGTAAAGCCATTCACATTACCAATAACCCAACCTGAGACAGGCGCAGAGACATGTCCGTATTTGATCATCACGAATTCGAGCAACATGAACAAGTGGTTTTCTGCCATCACGCCGACAGCGGATTGAAAGCCATCATCGCCATCCACAACACCAACCTGGGCCCGGCCCTGGGCGGCTGCCGGATGTGGCCTTACGGCAGTGACGCGGAAGCGCTTTGCGACGTGCTGCGTCTGTCGCGTGGCATGACCTATAAAGCCGCCGTCGCCGGGCTCGCGCTGGGCGGCGGCAAGGCGGTGATTATCGGCGATCCGCGCCAGCACAAAACCCCTGCCCTACTGCACGCCATGGGCGATTTTGTCGACAGCCTCAGCGGCCGCTACATCACCGCGGAAGACTCCGGCACCAGTGTTGCGGATTTAAAAATCATCGCCCAGCGCACGCCCTACGCCTGCGGTGTCGCCGACGGCGCCGAACACGGCGGCGACCCCTCGCCCTCCACCGCCTACGGTACTTTTATGGGCCTCAAAGAAGCGGTGAAATTCCGCCTCGATCGGGACAATCTTGCCGGGCTCAAAGTCGCGGTTCAGGGTGTGGGAAATGTTGGATTCAACCTGGTAAAACACTTGCGCAATGCCGGCGCCGAGGTTTTTGTAACCGATATTTACCCACAACATGTAGAGCGCGCTGTCGACCGGCTGGGGGCCATCGCTGTAGCGGCGGATAAAATTTTCACCCTCGACGTGGACGTTTTCGCCCCCTGCGCGATGGGCGGCATCATCAACAGCGACACCCTGCCGCAACTCAAAGCCGCGGTGATCGCCGGTGCCGCCAACAACCAACTCGCTACCGCGGCATGCGCCGAACAACTGCGGCGGCGGGAAATTCTTTACGCACCGGACTATGTGATCAACGCCGGGGGTATCATCGATATCGCCTACCAGCGCAACGGCGGCGACGCGGCGGCACTGAAACAACACCTCGAGCAAATTGCCGATACCCTGCGGGATATTTTTACCCGCAGTGAAAAGGAGGGTGTGGCAACGTCGATGGTGGCCGATGCAATTGCCGAGGAGCGGTTTAATAACCCGGGGTTGGCAAACTGTCAGGCGGACGTTCCGCGGTAGCTGGCCCAGACTGTCGGAGGCATGGATGCCGACGTTTAAGGATAGAGAACCGCTCTGTCCGGCCGCGGAATTAATTTCCGGATCAGCCTTTTAATATCTCCACCCACGACATACAAACACGGAATCAACACCAGTGTAATCACCGTTGCAAACAACACGCCGAAGGCCAGCGATACCGCCATGGGAATCACAATTTTTGCCTGCAGGCTGGATTCGGAAATAATGGGAACCAACCCGATAAATGTCGTTACCGAGGTCAGCATAATCGCCCGAAACCGCTGGCAGCCGGCATCCACCACAGCCTGCGTCATTGCCACCCCCTCCTCTCTGGCTCTGTTGACAAAATCCACCATCACCAGCGAATCGTTAACCACCACACCGGCAGTGGCAATAATACCCATTACCGAAAACATGCTCAGATCCATCCCCAGCAACAGATGCCCCAGCGCCGAGCCGATAATGCCAAACGGAATTACCGACATAATTATCAGCGGCTGACCATAGGACTTCAACGGCACCGCCAGCAACGCATAAATAACCAGCAGGGATAATAATGCATTCAACAACTGAGTTACCACGCTGTCGATTTCTTCCTGTATACGCCCCGCCAGCTCACTGGAAACAGAGGGGTATTTCTTTATCAGTTGTGGGATAAAGGTATCGCGGATCTCAGTGGCCACTTTGACAGGTTCGATTTGTTTTGCATCAACCGATGCCCAGATGGTAATCGTGCGATTGCCATCCTCGCGGTAAAGCTGATTAACACCGTCGACCACCTCAATCTCAGCGACTTCAGATAAGGGCACTTCCGCCCCGGAAGGGGTTTTGATCAGTACTTCCTTAACCAGTCCAATATCATTGCGCTCGTTTTCCGGATAGCGCACCATGACTTTAATCTCTTCACCATTGCGCAAAATACGCTGAGCTTCGAGGCCGTAGAAACTGTTGTTAAGTTGCGCTGCAATGTCGGTGATACTGAGCCCCAGGCTGTAAGCGAGCGGTTTCATGGCAAACTGTACTTCATCAGCCGGTGCCGGCTTACTGTCGTTGACTTCGCTTACACCTTTTAAACTTTCCAGTTTGTGTTTCAGTTCTCCCGCGGCCAATGCCAACGCTTCGGCGTCCTTGCCTATAAGCCGAAAGCTTACGTCCCCGTCATTGCGACCAGCGCCAAACGTGTTGTCCCGAATAGTGAGGTTTTTCATTCCCGGCAGCGGCGGCATCGCTTCGCGCCATAGCGCCGACAACGCAAAAGTATCTATAGGGCGCAGCTCCGAGTCGACCAGGCGCGCCATAATTTGGGCCTCGGTGCGCGAGCGTAAATCGACCGACAGATCACTGATCATGCCAACGCCATATTTCTCCCGTAGTTGACTATCGACTTTCTCAAGGGCTTGCTGAATTTTAAGCGCCCCAGACAGGGTCACGTTTTCCGAACTCGAGGCATTCATTTCCAACGTAATCTGCGGAAAATCGGTGGGCACTTTTGGAAATCCTATATAACGGATAACCCCGCCGGCATACAAACCGGCGCTGACGATCAAAATGCCCGTAAACACGGCCACCACGGTATAGCGATAGAAAATAAACCGCTCCAGCGTAGGGCGGTACATCTTTTCAATAAAATGTTTTAACCCTGCATCAACCTTTACACGCAGCCGGTACAACGGATTTTTCGGGTTTGGTGTGGACACTTTCATCTGCGCCAGGTGGGCGGGCAATATCAGTTTTGATTCCACCAGTGAAAACAATAGACAAAAAACCACCACAAAACCTATCGCGTGGGGAAATCCCGACTGCGGGCCATCGTCGAGCACCATGGGTAAAAAGGCCGCCACGGTGGTCAATACGCCAAAGGTGGCCGGCATCGCAACACGCTTTGCGCCACGCACGACACTGCCAAGTGATTGGCCATTTTTCTCAATTTCGGCATGGACACTTTCACCGATCACGATCGCATCGTCGACCACCACCCCCAACACCAAAATAAAACCAAACAGACTGGTAACATTGATAGTAACGTCGACCCAACTGAGCGGCATCATCATCAGCGTGCCCAGAAAACACACCGGCAGCCCAACCATCACCCAAAACGCCAGCTGAATGCGTAGAAACAACGCCAACATCAAAAACACCAGTACGCCGCCATACATCATATTGTTCAGCATCATATCCAGGCGGCCTTGCAGGTAATACGTCATATCCACCCAGGATTTCAGTTCCACGCCCTCGGGCAGCTCATTCTGCTTTTTTTCGATATAGTTTTTTACCACGCGGGCAATGTCGGTAATACTTTGATCCTTACTGGCGCCGACATAGAGAGTAACGGCGTTCATGCCGTTGAATTTGGAGTATTGAATACCGTCGACGAACCCGTCCTTCACCGTGGCGACCTCGCCCAGCAACACCTGAGTTCCATCGGGCCGGTTGATTAACGGCAGGGACTCGAATTCAAAACCGTTGTAGGCCTGATTCTCGACCCGCAGGGAAATATAGCCATCGACGGCACGTATTTGCCCCGCAGAGCGATTAGCCGAGAAGTTCTTTACCGCGGTGGCAATGTCAGTGAAACTCAGGTTGTATTCGCGCAGCTTATCCTTGCTGACTTCGATACTGATTTCGTAATCGAGCCCATCGTAATATTCGGTCACATTGATCAGGGGCAGGTTTTGTATTTGATCGTGAATCGCCCGCCCGAGTTCTTTCAAGCGGCGTTGGTCCATATTACCGTAGAGACTCAAATAGAGTACGTCCTGGCGTGCCTTGCGCAATTCCACCCGCGGCCGCTCCATACCGTCGGGAAAGCTGGAAATCGCGTCTATTTGGATCTTGACCTCGTCGAGAACGTCCTGAGGGTCATAATTATTACTCACCTGTAAATAAGCGTAGGCACTGCTGCGATTGGAGTAAGTAATTACTCGCCCCAACCCTTCCACCGATGCCAGTGCCTCTTCGAGCTTGATGGTAATGCCCTCTTCCACTTCCTGGGGCGCCGCACCGGGATAAGCCACATTGACATTGATCGCGTTTAAATCAATCTGGGGAAACATTTGCTTGCGGATTGTTAGCGCCGCGTAAAGACCACCGAATATTATTATCAGCATTAAGAGGTTGGCTGCAACGCTATTTCTGGCAAACCACGCAATCACACCTTGTTCGGTGTTTTCTTCTGCTGAGTTCTGATTGTTTTCCATTGACATCGATTCCTGTTTCAGCATCAGCGGTCACATTTGCCCCTATCGACGTTTTTTACCGCTAGCGTCTTATTATTAACCGCTACGGTTCCTGTGTCATAGCCAAGCGACCGCTCTCATTGGGCTTGTCGGCTTCGGTTTTGTCGGTGGGTAGAGACAATTTCATCCCCTCCAAGGGGTAATCCAGCGCCGAGGTGATAACGCGATCGCCGTTTTGCAGGTTTGTCACGACCACGTCCGTACCCTGACGGCGAATAATATCCACTTCCTTAAAACGTAGCTTGCTTTCATTGTCGAGCAGCGCCACCTTATTGCCATCGAGCAGATGACGGGGGATAGCCACCGCACCGGGCAGGCTGACACCGCTAATAGAAGCCGTCACATAGGTACCGAAGCGCAGCGGTAACGGATGGCTATAGGGGTCATCGATACGCGCCACCAAATAGGTCATGCGCGTGTTTTCATCCACCACGCCCTCACTGCGCACAATGGTCGCCGGCCAGTTGACGAGATCACCGGCGTAATCAGCGCTCAGGGTTACCGCTGCCTCTATGCCGCCGTGCTCGAGAAATTTCAACTGCGCGTCCGCCACCGGCAGGCGCACTTCGGCATCGGCGACGCTAAGTACCTTGCCGACTTCCGTACCGGCAGTCACGTAGGCGCCCAGGCCGATCTGGCGCGCTTGAATCAACGCATCAAAGGGAGCGACTATGGCAGAGCGCTCGAGATCCCGCTTGGCCCGCTTGACAGCTGCCTGAGCCGCTTTCACTTTGGCCTTTGCCTGGGCCAGTTGCGGTTTGCGTAAACTGAGTTTCGAGGGTGATTTTCCTTTTATATTGCGCCATTCGGCCTCCGCCACCTGCACTTCGGCCTGTTCGATTTCAAGCGCTGCATTGGCGGCGGCGAGGTCCGATTCTGCCCTCAGTAACTGCGATTCGTAATCGCTTGGATCTATTTGAGCAAGCAACTGCCCCTTGCGAATGACGCCGCCACGGACAAACTCCTTGGCCAGCGTTATGATTTCACCGCTGACCTGAGCCACTAAGCGGGTTTCATATTGGGGCGTTATCACACCCTGAGAGTTGACAAACAACTGCATGGAAGTAACGGTGACTGGCTCCACCTTGACAAGGTGGGTCACCTCTTCAGATTTTTTTACTTCGGGAGGTTTTTTCAGGGAAGCGAACCCAACCGCAGCTACAACACACAGGACAAGCGCTGTCAAGGGGTAGATGATCTGCTTCTTCCTTACTGATATATTGGCCATTATACCCATAATAATAGTCTCTCCAGTAGCCGTTCCTTTAGCGGCTAGCTAGTAGCTGAGTAATAGCTGAGTAATAGCTGAGTATTCATATTACAATTCAGCTGCTATAAACGAATGGATGGCAAACTACCACAAATATTGGCAGGCG
>JARROD010000109.1:0-10517 GCA_037384225.1 Exilibacterium sp. | reverse complement strand
TCAACTGGTAAGTATCGATGTGGTAGAGCGGGCGCGAAGGTAGAATAACCAGCTTGAGTACAAGCTGATCCACCGGTTTTAAGGACTCCCAAAGTTAAAAACTCCGTTTTGCCCTTTCGTCTTTCGGCGAAAATGGCAATATCCAATCCGTTTGGCTCTGGGGTAACGGCCTCTACCAACAGTCGGCGCTGTCCGTGGTTTCCGTATTGCTGCTGTCGTAGGAGCGTCTGGTGCCGGTGTGATCGAGGGTGAGTTTGAAACAGTCTTTGTCGTCGGTCTGTACACCGCTGGCGGTGGCCACCATGAGAAAGCAATTGGCGCTGCCGCAGGGCTGTTGCACATCCACGGTGTAATAGCCCTCAGGCGAGTTGCTGCCGGCGAGATTGGCCTCGTCACCAGTGTATTGGTTGTATTGGAAGTACCATTTCTCCTGCAGCGCCGCCGCGTCTGTAAGCGCAGACTTAGCGTCGGTGCGGCGGCCTTTTCTCACGCTGGCCTGATAGGATGGGAAGGCGATACTGGCGAGTATGGCGATAATACAAACCACTACCAGTATTTCGAGCAGTGAATACCCCTGCGTTTTGTTTCCAAAGCGTCGCCGTGTTGCGGACGTTGTCGAATGGTTTTCCGCTTTGTCTCGAGTTGCCATTGCTGTGCTGCTCAGTCTGTTCATGTGCTATTTATCCCGGACGTTTGCCCACTGCGTCGCCCCCGGAGTCGCCTCAATGAATGCGCTCTCAGGGGTTACCAGTTTATGTCGATTTCACGCCAGGACAGGCGGCCTTTAGGTATTGGCGGGCCCATAACGTCCTGGGTTTTGAGCGCCCCGGTGCTGTCTTGACCTATGGCGCGGGCGCGACTGTCCAACACCACATCACGGATCAGGCCCACTCCATAGCTGGCGGAGCGCGATGCGAGAATACCGCTGTTGTAGGTTGTGTTGGTGTCCGTGCCGAGCGCAGCAAAGGGAGCGGCGGTTCCGGTTTCGAAATGGACGGCATTGAGAAAGGTTTCTCCCAGTGGGTCGCAGGGGTCCCCGGTCGGAATATACTCTGTGAACAGGATGCTGACATTCTCCTGCCCCGAGAGGCCCACCTGGCGCGCCATCGAGTCCTCGAAATCGAAAAACCAGCCTTGCTCGGAGGCTATCGACGCTTTGAGGTCGACAAATGTGCTCACGGAATCGCCGTTGGACAGAGACACCGGGCTGCTGCCATTGCGGCGGATTGTGCCGTTGTTGAACACTTCAATACCGGTGGTGTCGATCAGGTCGTCGGTGATGTTGACGGTATTGTATGTGAGCAGGCCATTACTGTCGGTGGGTTCCCTGATGCCAAAGTAGGATTGTTGCGCACTACTGAAGCTGTCATCGGCCACATAATACCTTCCGCTACCGATGTGAACCCAATGGTCGCCTTTCGCACTCAGGGTAACATGGGGTTTGCCGCTGAAGGGCTTAGCGACACCGCCGATCTTGTCGATCAATTTGCTGAACGATGAGAGCGAAAGATTGAAATTGGATCCGGGTTTAAAACGCATCAGCTGGCCGCTCGGCGCCGCCACTGTGTCCTGCACGGTACCGAAGTAGACCACGTCATCGGTATAATCGTTATCCCAATCCACACTGGTTAGATCTCCCACAAAGCCGTTGCTGGCGTCGGTAACCTGAAAACTGGTGTCCGCCGCCGGCGTGATAAAGGATTTGTTGTTCAGATCGAACACCAACACCCTGGCGTCTTGATTACTGATACCGTCAGTCAGTGCCTGGCGGCGCGTGCTGGCGTCCGATCCCCTGGGACCGGAACCGATGACCAGGTACCAATCGTTTGCCGAAGGCGTCGCGAAGCTGCCGTTGGTGGTATTTGGCTTGCGGTTTTTGATCAGTGCCGGACGGGTGGTGGTGAAGCCCATGTCCGGATGTGATATCTCCGCCACCAGCGCCGGTGCCTGCTCCGGGTCGGTGATATCCAGAATCACATAGGAGGAGCGGGTGGTGATGTCATCACTGGTGTCGCCTTCGTCGTCACTGTTCGGGTCGAAGGTGAGCTCGCCGCCGCCAAAACGCAGTCCCACCACAAGAATGGTTCCCCAGCCGTTGGGGTGGGTGGCATCATTGGGAAAAATATTGACATCGAAGGCCTGCGGAATCCCGTCCACATAATAAACGTGCGGGTACTCGGTTTCGGTAAGCCAGCGCAGGTGGGGTAAGAGATTGTAGGGCGCGTAGGCCCAAAGCTCTGTACCCAGCGGGTGGGCGGTAATGTCATCTCTGCCGGTGGGCGCCGTCAGAAACGCGTTGTTCTCGGTGGAATAAAAACCGCCGTTAAACGCGTGCAGCAGGCCATCGTTGGCGCCGGTGTAAATGACATGGCGACGGTCGAAATACTGTTGCCGGAATTCGGCGTAAGTCGTGTCACCGTAGATCAGGTTGTAGCGTTCAGCCGGTCGGGTGACGACCGTCGGTGAGGAACTGATAATGTCTCCCAGGCGCCAAACTTCCCGGGCTCCGTCCCCGTCATAGTCGACGGTGCGGGAACGGTAGCCGCTGATTTCCTGGCCGCGAATGTAATTGACGATATTCGGCGCCGCATCCCCATCCGCGGAGGTTAGGCCCAGGTAGCGAAAGTTATTGGAGGTACCGGCACTGGCGGCGGGGAAGTTGCTGCTGTCGAAGCTCAGCGTATCCGCTGCCAGGGCGATGCCATCGTTGTCGCTGTCAATGGCGGTGAAGATATAACGCCCGGTGTTGGCCGCGCTGGTGTAGTTTCTCTGAGTCGTGACATCGGTGAGTTCGGCGAGTTTTTCCCTGGCGCTCCAGATCGCGTCAATATCTTCGATGTCGATGTCGTTTTCACCCGTCGCTGTGTAGGTGGCTCCGCCATTGCTGGTCGTGTAGCGGGAGACGAACGTTTTGTTTTCCTCCGTGGAATATTCAAACGTTATCACGGTATCGGCATTGGTCAGTACGCCGTCGCCATCGGTGTCCTCGCGGAAATTGCCGTACTTGTCTAAAAATAGGCTGTGCAGCAACCCCACCCACTCGACACGGTCGTTGCCCACCGTGAACTTGGGTTGATACAACCCCTGGTAAACCGCCCCCTCTCCGGACGAGGAATTGGTGACTACCGCCGCCCCTGACCCGGCGTTGATGCGCTCGGCGATGACGTTGAAGGCGACGTTGAGGCCGGCGATCAGATTGGCGGGTTGGCTGGCCAGGGTATAGGTGTCGGGGTCGCCATCGCCATCGGCGTCCCACTCGGCGTTGCTGGTCCCGGGTGAACCGTTGTTGGGGTCCTTGTCACCGTTAAAGTCATCGAAACCGCCGTACTTGGCCGCCAGCCACAAGGGATTCTCCTCTCGCATAGGGGGAGCAACCTTGTATTCTTGGGTGTCCACTACAAAGGTTTTGACAGTCTGGACACCGGCAAGATCGGCGCGGATATCCTCGGTATTGGCGTAGTAGGTCAGTCCCGCGAGGTACCAGCCGTTATTGTCGCGAAGGCTGTAGACTTGGCTGCCCAGGGTGCCGGGGTAATAGTTTTCGAGGCTACCGACCGTGTCGGTCAGGGTGTCTACATTGATATCGGTATCGGGATTGCTCGGGCTTGAAGGCACGCCGGATCCGGTTACAGTGGAACCCGGCAGGCTGTTATCGCCCCAGGCAAACTGGTCGCCAATGGCGATCATGTAGTTTGCCTGGCAGGCGTTGAGAATGGGGTCGTCCCACACCTTGATGACGGGGAAATTGTCCTTTTCGTCGTCAGTCAGGGCGGCAAGTGCGCCATCGACACCGAAATAGGCATCGGCGTACTCGGGCGTGCGGCCGAGATTTTTTATATACCGCAGGCCCTCGTAATAAAGTTCCGCCACCGGGTCATTGTATTTGTATCCCGCCGCACTGAGGGCGAATGAATTGATGTAGTTGATAATCCCGCTGTTGTTGACACCGGCGCCGAGGGTGACATTATCGGGGTTGAAAACATAGCGTCCCTGGGCATCGATTTCCGCGTTGGGGTTAAGCTCCAGTCCGCCACCTTGGGCCGGGCGCTGGTAACCAATGTATTTGGCATTGGCGCGCAGCACGCCACCGTTGCGTATACTCCATCGCTGGGCGCTGTAGCTGCTCAGGGCAAAGCGCATCTCCAGCGCGTGCTTCTGTATCACGCCTTCGGGTTTATACCAGGTGTTGCCGCCGGCGTCGGTGTACGCCGTGCAGTTGTCTTCAATCCCCACCGAGGGGTTGCAGACTTCAACGATTACATTGTATTCGCCCAGGAGAACACCCGCGCCATTGTAAAACTTCACCCGGTTGCCGTAACTGGTACCGTAGCCGTTATCAACTGAAATAACCGTATCGCTGAAGGGTGTCAGTTTGGATGCGTCGTTGATGAACTGGTAGCCACTCATTGAAATCGAGGAGGGTCCGTGTAGGGCGGAACTGATTTTCTTGGGAACGAATTTCCAGTCTCCATAGCGGTGGGTGCGGGTCAGCAATGTCTTGGCGCCGGCGCCGGCGGTGTCCACCAGCCGCGCGCCGCCGGTCATGGCGCCGCGAAATTCATCCAGGGCTGTCATGGTGGCCCAGTTCATAAAGTTGCCGCTGAAATAGCCGTGGCCACTGCTGCATTGGAAATTGTTATCGGTGTAGCCGACTGGACGGAAATGGTGGGGCGATACGCCGGTTTGCGGACCGGTCGCCAACTGTACATTGCCGGTATTACTGCCCGAAGTATCGTACACATAGCATTTTTTCGGATCGAAATAGCCCAGGTAGGTTTCGTCGCTGGTGTAGCAGATACCCTCACCGCTAATCCGCCCCGGGCAGTAGCTGCCGCCGGCATAGGTTTGTTCGCCATCGGTGTAGGCTTCCCCTTGCTGTGTCAGTTCCACCGACAAGCTGATCATGACGAAAGGGTCTGAACTTTCACTAATATTGGGTGGCGTTATGGCAAAGTCGGAGGAAACATCCGTGGCCGCCGCCAGCGCCGGCAATAGCAAGGCGATAATCGCCGCACTCACTGTAAACGTTTTATTTGCGCAGGGGGGGCTTGCCCCAATACGCTTGGCGCTCAAACTATTTTTAAATCCCATCATGTTTAAACTCCATATTGTTTCCCCTAAAAAGTGTAACTATCGCGAACGTGTAGCCATCGCGCGGGATCACTCATTGTAGCGATAGGTGGACTGCAGCATGATGCGCGCCTTGTTGTTATCGCTGGTGGCGAGTGCCGTGATTCTAAACAGCGGTACACCGTTATTCGGGCTCGAAGCATCGAATATAGACCCGTCTCCCCGCTCCGTGTAACAAATGAATTCGATAATGTACTTGACCTCGTTGTCCACCGCGTTGAGGCGGACGGTTTTGTGCTTCGCCGCGTTGTTCCAGACATCCAGCGCGCTGTCTCGCCACACTTTTTCCGGTGGTGGGCTGCCGCTTATCGTCTCGCAATCGTATTGATCCGTGCCGGCATTGTAAGTACCGGTGAAACACAGCGCGCCGGCGCAGGTGGCTTCGTAACAGGTGCTGCTGCCGCTGGCGCAGTCCTGTAAGAACTCCGTGGTGATATTGTCGTTTTGCAGCTGATTCTCCACCACCGCCAGCGCCGCTTCGGCGGCTTGAAAGGCCTGCTGGCGCGCCTGCTTGTTGACGGCCATGCGCATATCGATAGTGGTGGACTGCATGGCGCTGACACTGAACAGTGTCAAAATCAGCAGAATTACCAAACTGACCAGCAGCACGGCGCCGCGTTGCGTTCGCTGAGATGTATTCAAACTGCGCATGTCAAGCATCCTCTGCAGCCAGGCCGCGGTTGCGAATGCGCAGGGTAGTGCTCACTTTCTGGCGCATATAGCGATCGTTGTAGACAAAGCCTTCGTTCAGGTCCACGGCGGTATCGCTGGCAAAGACTTCGCGCGCCGAGCGCATAATCAGTGTGATGCGCACAGCGATCACTCTGTCCCAGGCGATGTAGCCGGTAACAGGGTCCGCTAGGTTATAGGGAATATTATCGGCGCTGTAGTAGCGATCGATTTTGCCGTCGGCTGTGGCGTCTGTGTCCAGGCCGTAAATAATCTGTAAGTCTTCGACCCCGCTGGCCAGCTCCTGGGCTTCCGTGTCGGCGTTGCTGCCACTGTCGACGATCAATGTCTGCCGGTAGAGCGAGGGCAGGCCAGTGGTCTCCGATGCGCGAATAAAATAGGCGTTCGAACTGAATTCCATCAGCGTTGAGCCGGGGGGATAAGGGGTGCCGTAAAAACTCGCGGTCGGGGGATTGCTGCAATCGTAACCGCTGGTCAATGCTTTGCGGCAATTACCGGGCTGGACTGAGCCGCCCGTGTTGTGATTCGCCTCACTGGGATCGGTGGTGTTGGTGGGCCCTGTCATCTGAAAAATGGCCATATTGGAACAGTTGGGCGAGGCGATGACCAGCAGCTGCCCGACTTCCAGGGCGCTTGGTTCGCTTAAGTGAATGGTTGCCGCGGCGGGTACGTGGCTGGTGATTGACAGGGAATCGTTGGGCTCGCCCCGGTTGATCACCACGACGTCGGTATTGGCGCTGATATCGCCGGACAGTTCGGCGGGAAAGTCGCTATCACCGAGTTCGGAATATTCAAACCCCTTGATACCGGTCGAGCTGTACATCCAGTTAGCGTCATTGGTGGAATTGTTGACGCTGTTGGTTAATTCGCCCTGCGTACTGCAACCGAAGTACCCCGCCATGCGAATATCGTAGCTGAGCTGTTCCAGTGCAAAACGCGCGTTGTCCTGTATATAGGAAATCTGCTCTTCAGTGACCAGGCTTTCTTTGCTGTCGACCATGACGGTGATGACGCCGGACATGATAATCAGCCCCACCGCCATGGAAACCAGAAGTTCCACCAGAGATAAGCCCCGGCAGGTTGCGCGTCGTGCCAGCGACATTTTTTCAAGCCTCCGGAGCGGTTTACTTTGCAGAGTTTTTTGCATGTTTGTTTGCATTTTTTTATCGGGTTTTAACCTTGCCTGGATATCGATTGCACTGCGTTTATTTGCTTTTGCAGAGCAGCAAAACATCTAATCGTCAAATTTGCGTCGTTATGGAAATCTGTTTTAGCGCCGCGTTTTCCCCTCGCGATTCGTCAAACTGCGTGGTAATCACATACTGATCACCGATTTTAGTAATGGAACCATCGCCTTGCGGCAGGCTGGTGGCCAGATTGGTTTTCCAGAGTTTAAGGTCCCAGTTGGCCATGGTGTTTTCATCGCAGTCGCCATTCAGGCAGGTTGTCGTTGTTACGCCGCTGACTGAATCCTCAAAGTCGATGGTGTAGTTATCGGCGGCATTTTTGTTAGCGCGCATGCGCTCGGCGATATCCTGAGCCAGAAACGCGGCCTGGCTGTATAAATAGGCCTGATGGTTGTATTGCAGGGCCCGTGTCTGCAGGCTCACCAACCCCAGCAGACCGATGCCCATGACCAGTGCCGATACCAATACCTCGACGAGTGTAAAGCCGCCGGCGGTTGAAAAACCGCGGGGAGAGGGGGGACTGCCCAGAGCCAATTGACGGCCCAGAGCCAATCGACCGCCGTGCGTCAGTTTATTGTCGAAAACCGCTGGAGATAAGTTGCGCATAATCGGCTCCTAGGTGCAGGTCAGGTTGTTGCCGTTGACATCTTCATAAATACCGTCGGCACCGTTGTTGCCACCGCTATCGTGGAGGTCGTAGGACACCACGACCCGCCCGGTTTTTTCCAACAACAGTGCGCGCGCGTAACCGGTATCACCGCTGTCTTCACAAACCCGCAGCGTGGCCGCGATATTCTGCAAGACAAAACCGCGTGAATTAAAACTCACGGCGTTGAGTCCATTACCGCCGGCGTCTTTGACAATAAGACTGTTGTTGCCTGTATAGCGATAGGATTTGACAATTTCTTCACTGCCGTTGCGGTTGTTGTCTCCGGCGCTGCCACCGGTGCCAGAGCCGTCATCGACAAAGGCAATCCAACCCGCCGACCAGTTGAAACTGTTGTTGCAGGATGTCAGATCACTGCTACCGCAAATGGCAACCGCTTCGCCGCGCTCCACGGCTTCGCTGCGGGCAAGTTTGAGTGTCGCCGAGAGGTCGTGTATATGGGTTTTTATGCCATTGCGTTTGATACTGCCTTGAAACGACGGTACGGCGATCGCGGCCAGGGTAGCGCCGATGGTCAGCACCACTAGCAACTCCAGCAGGGAAAACCCCCATTCTTTTTTCCGCCCAAACATAAACCTTTATATCCTCTGTATCTTCTGCTCCTGATTTCTCTCTTTTAGGGTCGTGCACGACCCTTGATGCCTTTTTTCCTTTATTCATCCTTTGTTATGCCTTATTGTTTTATGTATAACAATATAGTCTTGATGGCATACAAATCTTCTTTAAGTGGATAGGTGGTGGAAGTTTTGGATGGGTGGTGATTTATCCATGGAAGGGAAAATTAACTTCTTACAGGCTTCTAACAAAAATTTTTTTAATGCGAAGTCTGTCTATTTACTGCGTTTGAGAATTGCTTTATAGAACCGGGGCAGGCATTTTGGGAAATCGTGCTTGTGTAATAAAACCGATGTTGGCTTCTCAATACCCTGGGCTATTGAGAAGCTACAACTGCTGGTAACTTCTCAATAACCCGGGGCGGCACAATGTCAGGCGGACGTCCGGGGGTAGCTGGCCCAGACTGTCGGAGGCATGGATGCCGACGCCAAGCTTACAGGGATGTACTTGCAGCGTGTCTGGGCCAGCTACCCCGGATGGCCGCCGGATCGAAGGCACAATACCCCGGGTTATTGAGATGTTACAACTGCTGCAAACAAGACTTTGATTTATAGGAAGTTGTTTCGTGAATGATCCTAACAGCGCTTCGTTTTCCATTGTCTTTATTGCTGGCAGAAAACTGCCGCACTGAACGGCGACCAGATCCACTGGCTTGAAGCCGACGCCTTCGGCAGTGGCGAGTGGCGCGATATGATGGCTGGGCGTCTGGCAATATTGATTGGCGATGAGTAAAATGAGTTACTCCGCAGCGGCCCCGCCGGCTTCGATATGCTCGGCGCCGCTGTCACGCCGGCAAAAATGGATCAGCGATTGCGCCGGGTATTTACTCCCACACTTAAAATCCGCAATCGCCGCGGGGAGGTCGATTTCTGATGCTACTAGCCAGTCGGATGCCGATCCGCGCCGCGTTGAAGGTACAGCGCGGCGCCAGTATGCCGGTCGCCCTGATGTTACTTCTGGTCATGAGCTTGATAGCCGTTACCTCCCTGAACACCACGATGCTGGAAGAAAAAATGGCGGTCAACACTCAACATCAAATCACTGTTTTTCAGGGGGCCGAGAGCGGCATCGACAAAGTGATCAACAGCCCGGACACCCTGTCCGCACTTGCCAGCAGTCGAGGCAGCACCAGGGTTGAAGTCAGCTTTTCCAGCAATGCCAAAACCAAAGCCAGTGTCGATATCGCCTTTGTTAAGTTTTCGCAGACCGATTCCGCAGCCACCGCCGATGCCACCGAAACGGGGACTTCCTGGGCCGGCGGCAAAGGTGGCAGTGATTTTCCCACAGTTTTCTTTCGCGCCGAGAGTTTGTCTTACATTACATCCAATCCCGATATCAATACGACCCTGGTGCAGGGCTTTAAATGGGGGATGGGAGACCGATAACAGCCAGCCGAGACCCTTTTGGTAAGGCCGCAGTGAAGCGGCCTTATTTTTAGGAAAATGCTGGTTTTAAAATTTTGCCCGGAAACCAACATAGTAGCGTCTTCCCAGAGCATCATAAACATCTGGACGCGTGTTCCAACCAGTGGGAACGTCTGGACCACTTTGTTCTATACGTACGAACTCGTTAGTCGCATTGTCAACACCCAGCATAAATTCAATATCTTCTGAAAGGGCAATCCGACCCTGAATGTCATGAAAAAACTGACCTGGTACAGATGCACCATGGAAACGATTATTGGGATCATTAGACAATTCTGAAGAACTAATCCATTGTGACGATAATGCGACTGTTGCGGGCCCTACTCTGTAACTCAGCCCTAATACTGCTTTATCATCAGCGAAACCAACTTCACCTTTATCATCGATTTTATCTGCGCCTTGAAATGGAACAGTTTCATATTTCAACAAATGGCTGTAGGTGAGATTTGCATTTAAGGTTCCATATGAATCGAAGTTGAATTTATAAGAGGCTTGTACATCAATACCACTGGTTTCAATGGTCGATAGGTTTTGAGTGAAGGCGTTTAGCTCTTTTAAGGAACCAATGAGGGGGCCTGAATCGTAGCGTACAATATTGGAACAGAAACTACTGGTTGAATCGAAAGAACCGAAACCGTAACAGTTATCCAGTGCATCCTGTCTTGCGATATTTGAAATGGCGTCTTCAATTTCGATATTGTAGTAATCAACAGACAGGCTCAAAGGGTTTATCCAATCGGAAAACGATGGGTTCCATACAGCGCCAATGGTAACGGTATCGGCTGTTTCTTCAAATAAATCTGA
>JARROD010000108.1:0-10546 GCA_037384225.1 Exilibacterium sp. | reverse complement strand
AGTGCGCGGGTAAAGGTACTGGCCCGGCGTAGCGGGAAAGCTGCCCGCTGTCGCTTGCCGATGCACTGGGGTCGAACTGCCGGTTAACGGTGGCGTCAGGAGGATTCCACTCGGCACCGCCGGGTGGGGAACTCTGCGCCGCATAAGCACTGCTGGCAGACCCGGCCGAAGAGGTAGGCGAATGAGGGGGGAAGGGGCTCAATGGGCATGAAAGTACTTCTCTATACTACGATAGAATTACGATGGAACAGTATTTTCGCTTTCTGCTCCGGTGTTAACCGATTCTTTGGCAACCTTCCAGGCAAGGTGAATGGCAATGGCTTTACCAATAACATGCTGTCATTTGTTCAATGGCTCGTGGAGCCTGTATCGTCAGTATTCAGCTGAGTGGCGAGTGGAGTGGTATGGTTCCCTGGTGGTGCAATTTTATTTCAGAAGCTTCAGGAAAGCTCGAAGCCCAAGGGCAAAGCCTGCCTCGCTACATATTACATCTCCCAGCCGCTGCCGATGGAGGAACTGCTCTGCCACACGCTGCGCCATTAGTCGAACGTCAGCCAGTTTCAGCGTCTGTGACTTATTAGCCTTTTCCTTTTGGTCTGTTCGGACCTTTCATCGAGTCCTTTTCCAGATAATCGATAATGGCGCCGGCGACATCCTTACCGGTGGCGGTTTCGATTCCCTCCAGCCCCGGTGATGAATTGACTTCCAGCACCAGCGGCCCGTGGGCTGAGCGGATAATATCGACACCGGCGACATCCAGCCCCATCACTTTAGCGGCATTGACGGCCAGCTTGCGCTCATCGGGACGCAATTTAATCACAGTGGCTGTGCCCCCGCGGTGCAGATTGGAGCGGAACTCCCCTTCCTGGGCTTTTCTCTGCATGGCGGCTACCACCTTGTCACCGATAACGAAACAGCGGATGTCCGAGCCCCCCGCTTCCTTGATAAATTCCTGTACCAAAAAATCAGCTTTTAAGCCCCGAAACGCATTGATCAGGCTTTCCGCCGCTTTGCGGGTTTCGGCCAGCACAACACCGTCGCCGTGGGTACTTTCCATCATCTTGACGATCAACGGTGCGCCGTTGACGGAATTGATTAGATCCAGGGTGGCGTCGGCCGAGTGAGCATAGCTGGTAACGGGCTGTCCAACCCCCTTACGGGCCAGTAACTGGTGTGCCCGCAGTTTATCCCGCGAGCGGGTAATGGCAATGGATTCGTTAACGCTGTAGACACCGTCGACTTCGAATTGGCGCAATACGGCACATCCGTAGGTGGTGACACTGGCGCCAATACGGGGAATCACCGCATCGAACTCCAGTTTAATGGTTTCGCCCACGCGCTTGTACAATACCGTTGGGTTATTGGCAGTGATGGTCATATAACATTTTAAAACATCCACCACCCGTGCCTCATGACCGCGCTGTAGACAGGACTCCAACAGTCTTCTGGTTGAATAAAGCTTACTGTTGCGGGACAGAATACCAATTCTCATATATTTTCCTTGATGCTTGTAATAAGGCATTACCCACTATTTAAGTAACCTTATCCAGAAATAAAACAATAAAAGCCCGGATTGAGTGCGGCCAAATGCCCCGGAGACAAGAGCCGGCTATCTTATCTCAAAAGCAATGCCGCTAAAACAGGGCCTAGAATAGAGTTTAGGCCGACGATGTGTCAAAAAAGTTATTTTAACAAAGGAGAGGTTGCGCAAGCAGCGTCGATTGGGTGGCTCCGCAAAAGAAGGGTCACCGCCCCGTGCGGGGCGCGGTGATCCGGGGCTGGAATTAAGTTATGAAAGGATGCCACTCAAGGTTCCGTTGCCATAACCCGGGTAACCCCCGCTTTCGATATTGATACCCGCCGCCACCGCTGCCGTATCCAAAACATCGCGATAGTCGGCGCCGTTAAACGACAGTGAACGACCTCTACGCAGGCTGCCGCCTCCGCCGCCGGCCAGCATATAGGGCGCGTTGTCGCCACTATGGAAACGGCCGTCGGCCATATCCGACACCTGTAAAATAATGGTGTTGTCAATCATTTTGCTGCTACCGTCGATATCGTCGGTATCAGCCAGGGTCTGAATCAGGTATCGCAGACGTTCACTGAAATAACTGCGGTAGGCAATGTAATCCTCCGCCGGGCGCCCGTGGATACTCTGATGGTAGCTGCTATCGATATCCGCCTCGGGTATCGCGAAATCGGCCTGGTGGTTACCCAGCATCAGCGATACCACACGGGTCAGATCACACTTGAATGCCAGTGCGATCAAGTCCATCTGCAGCTCGGAAATGATTTCAAAGTTAACGTCACTGCCTGTGTTGCCGCCAAAGCCGGACGTGTTGAAAACAGGGTTGGTGCAGGCACCACCCCCTGCGGGGGTGGCCGTCAGCCGGGATTCAATCTTTTCAATCGCCGCGGTATGTTCATCGAGCCGCGACTGTTCGAAACCACCCAGTTTGCGGCGCAGTTGATTCAATGCCTCAAGATTGGTGTCGAGCACACGCCTTTTCTTGCGGGTGGCGACGTCCTCTGTACCGGCGCCGGCGCCGAATAAACGATCGAAGGCGTTGAGGGGATTGTCCTCGTAAGCGGGTTCGGACCAGTTGAGCCGCGAGGCGCTGCCGTGTCCATTGCTAATGACGCCCAGTTGAATTTGTGAGAAAGGCGTGGCGGCTCCCAGGGTTTTAGCCATAAAAATATCCAGCGAAGTGGTCTGATCACCCGCCAGGGTCTTGGACGTCAATCCGTGGCCTGGGTTGTTCATGTTAATGCCATTTAAAAAGATGCAGTGCTGTTTTACCGACTCCAGCGGTGCCGACGACGCCGGTAGGGTAAAGCTGGTTTCGCTGCCACGGGGATGCCAGGCTTCCGGTATAGCACCGTCAGGCACATACACAAAAATTACACGCTTGGGCGCATCGGCGGCAAATGCCGAGCGCACCCAAAACATATTGCTGGCCACTAAACTGGCGCCTGCGAGTGTTTTTAAAAACCCACGGCGATTCGGCATTATTAAATTAGACTTTTTACTCATGATTAAACCTTTATTTCAGCCCCGTCTAGCGATCTCTCTGCTTTCTGAATCGAATCAGATCCAGCGTGCCCAGTTTCGAAAATAGCGCCGGCATACTCAGATTGTTGGCGGCCATGGTGGTCGACAACGTATTGACAGCACAACTGTAGTCTTCCTTTTCTTCGGTGGTCAGTCTGCCCGCCGCCGCGTTGTCTCTGTCGATGACATCGTGACCGATATCCATGGCGAAACGGAATACATTGGCGGCAAAGCAGGACTGCACCACCTCTTCACCCGCCAGGGAGTCGGACAGCGCTTTGGCGCCTGTAAAGGAAATGTCCCGATTTCCCGCCAGCGTATCCACACCCAGAAGTGCCCCGCGGGCGTCGGCCTCGAGACCGTTGACAAGGGTTGAGCGGGGCCGGCCAACGGCGTCGAAATCCTCCAGTCCGTTGCCGAGCGGGTTGATTCCCTTGGCGTGACAGCTGGCACAGAGACCACTTTTGGTGATCGCAGCAACGAATTCCCGGTTAGTGACCAACCGCCCGGCAAGTTCCTTCTTGATTTTTTCCTCTTCTTCGGTCCGGAAATCGGCGATATCACTGGGTGGGGCTGGTATATGATGGCAAAGAAAGCGCTCTCTGACATTGACAGCCCTGATAATCAGCGAACTTTCCTCTTCCCCCGCATAGGTGGTCATAAAGGCGCCGTTGGCCAATACACCACCGCGATTGGCGGTGCTTACTTGAACCATTTCATTTGCACTACCGACATTGCCGAGGCCGTAAAAATTGGCCAACGCGTTGTTGACAAACACATAGTCGGCACTGAACAGGTCGGAGAAGGTTTGCGTTGGGTCGTAAAAGACATGGGTGAAAAAGGCGCGAACTTCCTCCGCCATGGCGGTGCGGATTTCATCGGTAAAGTCGGGGAACAGATCGGCGTTTTTCTGCTCGGTTAACACCCCATCCGTACCTAGCCACTGGGCGGCAAAATTACCCAGATGTTGTACCGCGCGATTGCTGGAAAGCAGTCGTTCAACCTGCTGCTGCAATTGTTCCCGAGTCGTCAGTTCACCGTTGGCCGCTGCGTTCAGGAGCTCAGGGTCGGGTGTGGAACCGGTAAAGGTATAGCTCAAATAGCTGGCCATCTCGTAATCGGAAAGTACAAAGGCATCGCTGTCAAGGTTCTCCAGATCGAGTTCCTCGGCCACTGGTGAGGCTTCCTTCACGCCGGAAACCGTTACTTTCTGCACGTGGAGATTGCGATCCTCGGCCCCGAAAAAATCGTTGGTAAACCGAACCTGCAGTTGGTGTGAACCCGCAGAACCGGTGACGCGGAATTGGAAGTCAGTGAAACTATCCGTTTCAATAGAGCGGCTCGCGATCACCTCGTCATCGATGGCCAGCTCCATAACCGGCCATTCATTTTCCGCGATTTCGCCTCTCATGGAAATCTGCACCAGAGCGTCCGCAGGAAAGTCAAAACTATTTTGTATATAGCCCTCGCTATAGATATTCCAGCCAATATCCCCGGACCCTTGGCCGGTGGATTTTTCCGAAAAATCCACCGCGTTTACCGTAGTCTGTTCACCATCGGGCTGCAGTTCGCCACTGCCGCTGCCCGCGGTGCCATCGAGCAGCGCCTGCACCGGGTCGCCGAGTTCAGAGCGGTATAAAAACTGCGGCGCCGTCAGCAGTGCCGTCAGGCCCAGTTCGAGCCCCTCTGCTATATTGCCACTGGTTAGATTATTGTCGAACAGCGCTCCGTAGGTGCCGCGCTCAGCGCTGGTGAGTGGCCGGCGGAATGCCCGCAGAGCAAAGTCATCGAGAAATTTGTTCTTACAAGCGTCATAGGACAACTCCTGGCTGTTGTCGCTAAAACCGCAGTCGACAACGCCTTCAAAATCGCGCTGCGCCGACCAGGCTGCTACCTTCTCTGCCACCGCCAGATAAGCATCAGCGTGGCTTTCAGACACCAGGGTGCCGACGTTATTGGTGTAGCCTTCGACGAGACTGTCAAAGGGAACACTATTCGCCACATTGAAATCAATGCCCACAAGATCCTCAATGCTTGCCTGGTACTCTGTGCGTGTCAGCAGTTTTAACTGCCTGGGACCGTAGGTGGTATCAGTGCAGGTGTTGGCATCCACCACGTCACCCACATTCAGATCCGGTGGATCCTGTTCGCCTTCGTCTCCACTATCCGCTGGTGGTGAACCGGTGTTGCCTCCGGTATCCGGGTTGCCTCCGGTATCCGGGTTGCCTCCGGTATCCGGGTTACCTCCGGTATCCGGGTTGCCCCCGGTCGGACCCGGGTCATCGCCTGCTACCGGGTCCGAGCCAGTGTCAACTGGGCCGCCATTATCCGGGGTAGAATCATCGCCTCCGTCACCAGAAGACGAATCTCTGCCACACCCCGCCA
Source organism: Exilibacterium sp. (assembly GCA_037384225.1). GTDB lineage: Bacteria > Pseudomonadota > Gammaproteobacteria > Pseudomonadales > Cellvibrionaceae > JARROD01. The sequence continues at coordinate 5,109 of JARROD010000108.1, read as the reverse complement.
ATGCTAAGGCCAGAATAAACACAGTGAAAAATTTAACCATCGGCTGTTACTCCAAATTACATCTCAAGATATCTACGTTTACCGAGGCCGCAAAAAATAAAGGCGGGCACTTATTGTTATTTGGTGATACTTCAGAAGGCAATGGGCCTTAGGATTGCCATAGGACAACCCTTGAAATGCCATATATTGCACACGTGTAAAATGTAAATGACTAATTAACAGGAGAACAGCACGCTGAGAGATAATTGTGAAGGAATAGACAGATGAATACAGTTATTTACAAATAAAATTAATAAAAAAACAGTTGAAAATTTTCCGATTTTAAAAATGTGAAACAGCGATTATGATCAAATTGAATCTCTTCACATATTAATGTTGAATCGGACCGAATAAAAATGTGATTTTGTTTGCGACATCCCTGTCGGAAACGGATTCTGAACAGTTCTAGGTCGCCGCAGTCCTGTTGTAGTGAAACAACATGGCCACGGCCAGAAGCAGGATCACCAATTGGGAAATAATGCCTTCCCAGGTGGGGTAAATACCCAGCCAGTCCACTGCCAGTTTGATCGGTAACGGTGAAATATCGACAACCGCGGCTTCCTGAAGCGCGGACACAGCCTTGCCCATTAAAACAAAAGACAGGCCGAGCAGCAGGTAGGTGGTGATGGAGAAAAACCGGGCGAGTGGCAACTTGATGGAGTATTTAATCATTATCCAGGTGATCGCAGCCAGGATCACGACGCCTGCCAACAGGCCGCCGGAGACAGTGACATACTGTTGCGGCGCGGCCTGAGTCAACAGCGCCTGGTAAAACAGCACCGTTTCAAACACTTCGCGGTAAACGGCGATAAAGGCCAGCCCGGCTATTCCCCACAGCGTTCCGGCTCGCAGGTGACGATCGATGTTACCTTTAATATAAGCCTGCCAGTTAGCGGCCTGGGTTTTACTGTGCATCCAGAAACCGACGTAGAAAAGTACCGCGGCGGCCAATAGCGCGGCGACCCCTTCCATGATTTCCCGGTTGGCGCCGCTGATAGTGACCAGGTTCTGCGCTGCCCACCAGGTGGCAACCCCGGCGCCGAGGGCAGCCGTCCAGCCTAGGTGGACATATTTGAGCGTGTCGCGGCGATCGGTGCGAATCAAAACCGTGACCAGCGCTATAATCACTAGCAGGGCTGCGAGCCCTTCGCGCAGCAAAATAACAAAGCTCGATGAAAACAATGCCGCATCGGAAAGCACATCGGCGCTGAGCAGCTCCTGTGCCTGCTGCAACTGCTGCAGGGCGGCGTTGAGTTGTTGCTCAACCTTTTGCTCATTGCCCGGCTCGCCGAGCAGTTGTCTGAAATTCAACAGCTTGGCCTCAATACTTTTACGCAGTTCGATATCTCTCGAATCGAGTGTATTTTCGATCAATTCAAAACCGTCCAGGTACGCACTTACGGAGGCATTGCGCGCTGTCTGGAAACGACCCGACTGGTAGGCGGCATAGGCATCGTTGAGTTTTCGTCGGGTCAAAGCAAGGGGGGAGTCAGTGCCGGGGGGCGCGCTCAAAAGTGCTTCCGGGTTAGCTCTAAGGCGCTCAACCTGACGCGGGTCGAGTTGGGGGAACATCTTTGCCAGCGTATTGGGGCTGTGACTGACGAACTGCTGCGGCTCAATGCCGGCGAGCCCCGCCGGTGCGGCGCCTGTAGCGCCGGTCTCGAATGCCAGCCCACCCACATAAAACGTCAACGACCAGCGAGTTTGCTCAGAGAGCTGGCTGAAGGTGGGCATGGACGTGCCGTCGATACCGCTGGCAATGGCATCGTAAAGCCCCATCAGAGAACGGTTTTTGGCCCGCTCTTTGTCGGTGAAATCGGTCGGGCTGGGTTCCAGTTGCGCGGCGAGCGGGCCGTCCCCCCTGCCCTGCAGGCCGTGGCAGCCTGAGCACTGCTGTTGGAACAGCTCGACCACCTGGGCCCGCGGCAAGGTGCTGCGCGGCAGAGACAGTTGTGGTGATAATTTCAGCAGTATACTTCTTAGTTGCGTGGTGATGTCCTGAATGGCCGCCAACGGACGTTTCTCCGCTACCGCCGCCTGTAAGTGCAGGGCGGCAGCGGCGAATGCCCGGCCCGGTTCGCTATCGGGCAAGTCCTGACTTTTGTCGACGATCAGGCGCGAAAACGCTGTCATTTCCTCGAATTCGCCCTGATCGACGATTACACCGTTCTCCACAGCCTCGGAATAATCCACCCCTATGTACTCGGCCAGTTGCAATAATTGGCGCAGGTCATTACCGGTATCGATGGCCCAGACTCTGGCGGCGGTTAAAAGAAGAATGGCCAGAAGCCATGTTATGGCAGGCATTTTGACCCGTAGATTAGGCTTGTACACAGTAAAATCTCACCTTTTATTGGAGTAGTGAAAAAAGAGTTGCAGAATGTTTATTGAACGCAAATAAGAATCATTATAAGCGGTTTGGCGGGTATAGAGTCAACTTAAAGTCCTATAATTTGTGATTCTGCATTCCTTTATACACACACAGGTGGGGCCGAACGCATGGTAACTTCTCAATAACCCGGGATAATGTGCCTTCGACCCGGCGCACATCCGACGGCAGCTAACCCAGGCACGCTGTAAGCCCCCTGCGGGGCTCAGCCGACAGTGTGGGCCAGCTACTGCCGGGCGGCCGCCTGTCATTGCGCCGACCCGTTCCTAAAGGCGATCATTACGCTTGCGACAGAAACCGCCACCGGTCTGCCCGTATAGCTTTGGGTATAAAAGCGCCGCGTGTATGAATGACTCTTTTCATCTCCGGCATAATGGGTTTGCTTGAAGACGTTGCGGATAGTTTTATTGCCAGCGACCGTGGAGCCCTCGCAAACGCCGAGATAGCCACCAAACACCCGCAGAAAATATTTTTGTAACAGCGTCTGGGCACGCGACGCGTATGTCGCTTTCCTCTATACATGATAGCTTTTTTTGCACATTAAGAAAGATTCAACAAGTCCACCTTTCTCTCCCTACGAATAAGGCGACATCGGTATAGACTCTTTTAATGGGCGAACACCGAGCTTCAAAAAACCACTCGCTTTTACATCATTTTTTTGTACCGGTATTAAAAAAATATTTTCATGCAATTTCCAAATTATTGTCTAGTATTAGGAAAAGCGATGTTGAAGTAAAGCCGCAAGGCTGATGGCTCCGGAAAACGATATTTGTACGGATAGCCAAATAAAAATTATAAAACAATTGATTTCCAGTGTGGTTTAATGTGTCCGTAGCTTATGTTGAAAATGACTTTTTACGAGTGATTTTCTCAGCCCTATCACCAACAATACAACCAGTCCCCATTGTTGTCCGCCTGGCCCCGAACTCAACCAGGTTACGATTCCATGTTCAGGGCAACGGGAAAATACACTGCTATACCAGCCACTCCGGTATTGCCGTATTACAACGTCAGAACCTGTCGCAATGAAGGTCCTTTATGCTGATTAATCAATCGCCCCCTGTGGTACAAAATTCTCGAAACCTGATACTGCCACCGCTGGGGTTAAGCCTACTGGCGATGCTGGTGGTACTGATTGGATTTCGGGGCGAAGACCATGCGATCGCTCTGGCTATTTTTATCGCCCTACTGCCGGGGTTAAGCGCCTACTGGGTATTTCGCCGCCAGCAGGCGTTGTTCGACAGCGTCTTACAACAGTTCGATGCACAACAGGAAGCCGAGCAGACCCGGCACTGCAGCGCCGGTGCGGGGCTCGGGCAACTGTGCCGGGGTGTGCTGCCAATATGGTCCGGGCAAGTGGAACTGGCGCGCGGCCATACAGAGGAATCCATCAATCTATTGGCGAGTCGATTTGCCGACCTGTCGCAGCGTATCGAAACGGCAATCGCGGCATCGCAACACGCGGCCACTGGCGACGTCGAGGATGCCAGCACTAATGTCCTCACCCTGCTGGACAGTAGTCAATCCGATCTCAATGCAATTACCCTTTCACTGCGCAACAGACTGGACGATAAAACTCAGTTGTTGACACAAATCGAGTCACTTTCCGGACATGCCAATGACCTCAAAGAAATGGCGAAAAACGTCGGCGACCTCGCCGGCCAGACCAATCTTCTTGCGCTGAATGCCTCCATCGAGGCGGCTCGGGCCGGGGATTATGGACGCGGTTTCGCCGTGGTCGCCGACGAAGTTCGCACCCTTTCCACCCTGTCGGCCGATACGGGAAAGCGAATCGCCGATACGGTGGACGCGGTCAACCGGGCCATAGACACCACGCTGGAGGTATCCCGCCGCTATGCCGAACAGGAGATCGAGATGATCACCCGTTCCGACCAGACCATAGACAGTGTTTTGTCCCGCTTCCAGGCTACCACTACGGGACTTAGCGAGTCGGCTGAACTCTTGCGACAGGAGAGTGTGGTGATTCGCCGGGAAGTGGACGATGTCATAGTGGCGCTGCAATTCCAGGACCGTATTAACCAGATTCTCAGCCAGGTGTCGACTGACCTGAATAAACTTGGGCAGCATCTGGACAGTGTGGAAAAAGACAGGGCTTCCGGGGTGACACCGGACGCTCTCGATGTATCCACCTGGCTGGAAGAACTGGCGGGTGGCTATACCATGCAGGAGCAATACGACGTTCATGGCGGCACCGCCTCCGCGCCGGCGGCCGGAGAATCTGACATTACCTTTTTTTAGGATTGGGGAGTAATTACATGAGCAAAACCATCCTGATCGTGGACGACTCGGCATCCTTGCGTCAGGTCGTCAGCATCGCCCTCAAGGGAGCGGGATACACCACCATCGAAGCCAGCGACGGCCGGGACGCACTGACCAAGCTCAATGGTGAGCGCATTCACCTGATCATTAGCGATGTCAACATGCCCAATATGGACGGCATTACTTTCCTCAAGGAGGTGAAGAAATTACCCAATTACAAATTCACACCGGTGATCATGTTGACCACTGAATCGCAGCAAGCGAAGAAAGCTGAAGGCCAGGCCGCCGGCGCCAAAGCCTGGGTGGTGAAACCGTTTCAACCACAGCAAATGCTGGCCGCGGTCGGCAAGTTGATCATGCCCTGATTGATAAACTGCGAGAGCCGAAATGCTGAAAGTCGA
>JARROD010000107.1:0-10599 GCA_037384225.1 Exilibacterium sp. | reverse complement strand
GGAGTTGTCTTTGTTACTCTGAAGTACTTTTTTCTGGAGTAGATAATGATGATAAGGAATCTTGGATGGATTTTTCTGAAGCTGCTTGCAGTTTCAATTGTCGCGCTTCCCACAAGTTATGCGGCTGTCTATAAATGTGTTGACGATCAGGGCAACACCTCTTTTAGCTCTATTCCCTGTCCGACTAAAAAGATTACCGGCGATAGTGAAGCTCACAAATTGTGGAAAGAACTGAAGGCGTTTTCCACGCGGGGCAGGTTAATCGTACGCACTATTGGTGCTGATGTCGAATCGATAAAAGCTTGTCGCATCCGTTCCAACGAGTTTAAAGAAGACCTGGCTGTGCTGGGTGAAAAAGTAGAGAAGCTGGAACAGGAGCACGCTGACATACGGCGGGCCTACAGGGCGCTGCAGGATTGCGGTGTCTGTCAGGCGCGGGGAATGGGACAGTGTTCAAAGGCGGATCGTTTGCTCAATTCGGCTAAAAATGCCCTGGTGGAAATACCGGAAAAACAACCGCCGCCCTGGGTCCGAAAAAGGTGGAAAAAACAATAACTCCATCGTTAATTTATTCAACGCTGGGGTTATTCAGTGCGACGTACCCGGCCGCTTTGGGTGTATTACACCTGCGTTTTGGGTTTTTCCGAGTAAGGGTTGTGGTCGCTGGTGTTAGAGTAATGGGGGTTATAGTACCTACGCCCGCTTTTTATTGTCAGCAGATATTCCACTAACTGCCGGTAGTGGTCGGAATTACCGGCCAAATCGATTTCCGTGGCATTGACTATCAGCAGGGGGGCTTGGTCGTAGTAGTGAAAAAAACGGGTGTAGGCATCGTTCAGTGCCGCCAGATAATCTCTTTCAATATGTTGTTCCGCGCGGTTGCCGCGTCGGCGTATACGCTCCATCAGCACGTCCACCGGAGCTTGGAGGTAGATAACCAGGTCGGGGGCGGGCGCGTCTATGGTTAATTGTTCGTAGACTTGCTGGTAGAGTCTCAGTTCGTCGTTATCCAGGGTGACTTGCGCAAACAGGGGGTCTTTCTCTATAAGAAAGTCGGCTACCCGTACTGGCTTAAACATGTCTCCCTGGCGCAACGCTTGCAGCTGTTTGCAGCGTTGAAACAGAAAAAACAGTTGGGTAGGCAGTGCTGTGCCGCGCGGATCCAGGTAAAAACGCTCTAAGAATGGGTTTTCTTCGGCCTGTTCCAGCAACGTATCGTAGTTGAACGTACGGGCCAGGTGTTTGGCCAGCGTGGTTTTTCCCACCCCGATGGAGCCCTCTACGGCGATATAGCGCGGCAGAGTCAGAGCAGTAAAGTCAAATTGCAGATCGAAACCATCTTCCACTGCATCAGTCCTATTTTACTTGTTTAGCCTGGCATTGATCCCGGCTCGGGGCTGTCGCCTATTCGCTCCAGTCCCTCACTGTGGCAGTGCGTTAATAATGACTCAATTGATAGGCCGTTGGGAAGTATTAACTTCGGGGCGAGATCAGCGAGGGGGTAGAGTACAAAGCCGCGCCGTGGCAACTCGGGGTGGGGTACGGTCAGGCGCGCAGTAGTGATACGTTGGTCGCCGTACAGCAGTAAGTCCAGATCCAGCGTCCTTGGTCCCCAGTGTTGCGAGCGTACGCGCTTGTGGGCATGTTCTATATTCTGCAGCGCGTCCAGTAAAGCTTCGGCTTCCAGCGTGGTATCGAGTTGAGCCACACCGTTGATAAAATCGGGCTGTACTGGCCCTATGGCCTGGCTACGGTACCAAGGAGAACGGGCGACCAAGCGGCTGCTTTTGATTTTCCCCAATTCATCGACAGCGCTGGAAACCTGTCGCAGCGGATTTTCAAGGTTGCTACCGAGGCTGATGTAGGTGCTAACTCTTGCAGCGGTGGTCATGGTGCGGTTGGTACTTGCTGTTTGCGACGCCGGCGGCGGGGCCGTTTTGGGCGCTGACTTCCCAACTGAGCCACCATGTGCTGGCGCTCCTCAGGGGACACGTTTTGATACTGGGTCCACCACTGGCCGAGCCCGTTGAGGTCTTCGCCGGCTTCTTCCCGGAGTAGGATAAAGTCGTAAGCGGCGCGAAAGCGAGGGTGCTGCGACAGACGCTCGGCACTCTTGCCATAGCGCCTTGTCAGTCGTAGTTGCAAATCCCAGATTTCCCGCATCGGAATCAAAAACCGCTTGGGTATGGAGGTATGCAACAATTGCTGGTTTACAATTTGTTGTCCCGCTTGTTGTATTGCCGGAAGTGGAGAGATATTTTTTTCGATCAATCTCTGCTTCTCTTGCCGCAGAGCTGGCCATAACAAAGCGGCGTAGATAAACGCCGGTGTAACCCGCTTGTGGTTTCTGATACGTTTATCCGTGTTGTGCATCGCCAGTTCAATCAGCTTTTTCGCGTAGGGGTCACCGCTGTCGAGTGCAGCGGCGGTGGCTGGGAAAAGGTGCTCCAGCAGCCGGTATTCGTGCAGTAACCGCAATGTGGGGGCGGCGTGTCCACCCATAAACAGCTTTAAAACTTCTTCAAACAGCCTGGCCGGGGGCACATGTTGTAGCAGCTCACTCAGCGGTTTGATCGGTTTGGCGGTGGTGGGTTCGATGGTAAAGCTCAGTTTGGCGGCGAACCGTACTGCCCGTAACATGCGTACTGGGTCTTCTTTGTAACGGGTTTCCGGGTTGCCGATCATTCTCACAATACGCTTGTCAATGTCCTGCATACCGCCGGCATAGTCGTGGATGGAAAAACCATTGGTGCTGTAGTAAAGCGCATTGACAGTGAAGTCGCGTCTGGCGGCGTCCGATTGAATATCTCCGTAGACGTTATCCCGGGTCAGCATGCCAATATCACTACTGGCAGCTTCATGGTTATTTTGGGCGCTTTCGTGATGGGCGCGAAAGGTGGTGACTTCAATCACTTCTCGCCCAAAACGTACATGCACAATGCGGAAACGGCGACCAATGATACGGGCACTGCGAAACAGCCGCTTGACCTGCTCCGGGGTTGCGTCAGTGGCAATGTCGAAGTCCTTGGGGTTGCTGCCCAGCAGTAAGTCTCTGACACCGCCGCCCACCAGGACTGCATCGAAGTTTGCCTCGTGGAGGTGTCGCATGACCTTGAGGGCACTGGGACTGATGTTCTTACGTGATATAGGGTGCTTTTCCCGGGGGATGATGTTGTGTTCCCGAGTCCCTTGACGGGGCGCAATATTCTTAAAAAGTTGTGTTGGAAACTTAAATAGCCGTTTTAGCATGGCATCTCTTGGCGAAGGTTATCGAATTCCCCACCAGGCCAGGATTCTTCGCTAGGGTGAGAAATCCGGGCCAATGGCGGTGACCATTGGTAAAAGTGGCGCAGTTTAACATGGTGCTGTCGTTGGGGAGAAATGGTTGAGGAAATTTGTTAAAAACAGGCTTGTCTAGACCCTAATTTACATTGTTTTTCGGTATGGAACTGTTGATAGCAAACTGGTCACATTTATAACTATTGAGAAGTCTGAGGCTGTTTTAGGGAGGGTGCACCGATAAGGTGCAAAGCAAAACGGGAAAGACTAAGCTTTCCCGTCAAATTCTTGTTTTTATCCGCGTTGTTGTTGTTATCAAGTGTGCTTCCCTGCTCATGTAAGCAACTTGCTTTACTGGCAAACCCTCTCCACATTATTTTTTAGTCAGTTTGTATCGTATTATTGTTATTGTCTTTGCTTTTTATTGTTATTATTTATTGTTTTTATTGGGTTGTTTCTAAACTTTAAAATACAGTCGCTTATATAGCTTTTTAAATGCAGCGTTTACAAAGCGAAACTAAGTACTTACTAATGTCTTATTTTACTGATTTATTACTATCTAATAATTTTTATTGCCTGATGCTTTCAAAAATTTATTGCTTCTTGTTACACATTGCTTATTTAAAAGTACTACTTTTAAAATAATAGTTGTTTTGTTTTTATTCTTTATTGTTTTTGTTATGTTCTGCTATAAAGCATACAGCATGCCATTTTTTGTATTTCTATAAAAAACAGTAGCTTACGGGTTAATGCGGGGAGGGTTATTTCCAATTCATCTTTGTGTTCGTTACTTATTGTGCCGAAACATGTTACATTTTCTTTAAGCGGTAACACCTTTAAGCATAAGAAATACCCGTTCTATTTTCCACCAATCGCGGCTGGCGTACTACGGGTGTTACTAGAAGCGTTTGTTGAAGCTGCATTTTTCTTGGGTTTCAAAATGCCCAATCGCTGACGTCGCTCCCATAAACATTTTCGGCTGATGCCAAGTTTACGCGCAAGTTCTGTTTCGCTCATGGACTCCTGATGTTCGAGAACAAAACGTTGGAAATAGTCTTCCAGAGAAAGGTCTTCGTTAGGTTCGCTATTGCTTTGATTGTGATGGGAGCCACGGCGGGAGCTGGTGTGTAACGGAGTTTTGGTGGAAATACTGTGGTAGGGGTTGTCTTCGTCAGTGGCGTCAATTCTTACCAGGTCGAGGTCGATTGAGAGTAGCTCGTGATCAATCTCAGTGTCGTCCTCACACAAGATGACGGCTCTCTGGATGGCGTTCTCCATTTCCCGCACATTTCCAGGCCAAGTATAGGTGGTAATGGCCTGTATCGCTTCGGGTGACAGGGATAACGACGTTGTTTTTCCCATCTGTTCACAGTAGCGCTCCAATAGCGCTTCGGCCAGGGAGATAATATCCCTTCCGCGCTCTCGCAGCGGCGGAAGTGTCAGTTGCACCACGTTGATTCGATAGTAGAGATCTTCCCGAAATTTGCCCTCCCGGCAAAGCTGGTGGAGGTTGCGGTGGGTGGCCGCAATCAGACGTACATTGACTTTGTGGGACTCCACTGAGCCGATTGGTCTGACCTCCCCCTCTTGAAGAACCCGCAATAGCCGCGCCTGCGCCTCCAGAGGCAGTTCACCGATTTCATCCAGAAACAGGGTGCTGCCGTCGGCGGCAGCGACCAATCCCTGACGGGTACTGGCAGCGCCGGTGAAAGCCCCTTTTTCGTGTCCGAACAGTTCAGACTCAATCAATGTTTCCGGAATCGCAGCGCAGTTCACTGAGATCATGGTTTTGCCTCGGCGGGGGCTTTCCTCGTGGATGGCGCGTGCCACCAATTCTTTGCCTGTGCCGGTTTCGCCGTGTATCAATACTGTGGCCTGGGTTGGGGAGACCTTGTGTATTTTGTTGTACAGCTCCTTCATTACACCGCTGGAACCAATCATACCGTTGATGGCGTGACTCGGTGTTTTCGATTGACGGTTTTTTTGCGCTGCGTTATTGGCTTTGCCTATAACCCGTTTTACTGCTGCCACCATTTCATCGTGATCAAAGGGTTTGGCAATGTAGTCCACGGCTCCCATACGCATGGAGTCCACAGCGGAGCGTAGACTTGCGTAGCTGGTCATTATCAGGACGGGTACATCTTCGGCCAACTTGATCATGTCCGTGCCCGGAGCTCCGGGGAGGCGCAGATCGCTGATAATCAGGTTGAAGTTACCGATCTGATATTTGGTAATCGCTTCCTTGACGGAACCAGCTTCACTCACTTGGTATTTGTTTCTCTCCAGAAGTTTTCTCAGTGCAGTGCGGATAATGATTTCATCTTCAACTATCAGAATCTGGCTCATAACGGCTTTGGCATTTTTGCTTCGTTGGAGGGTTTATGTGTTACCTTTCAGTCTACCACTGGCCCATTTTACATATATTTGGTTACCAATGAAGCAAAAGGCGTTTCGATCAGTTACATATCAACAGGCGTAGTATTGCTATACTCATCGATAGAATCAAGTTGACGAGGCAGTTTTATATTGATGCGGGTGCCGCATTGCCTGTTGCTGTCGGCGGGACTTTCAATTTCCAGATGTCCCCCGTGGTCATCGATGATGCTATAGACCATGGACAAGCCCAGTCCAGTACCCTCTCCGGGGTCTTTTGTGGTATAGAAGGGTTCCAAAATGCTTTCCATATGTTCCGGGGCGATACCGGGACCTTCGTCAGTTACGCTGATTACCATGACTTCTCCATCGATCCTGGCACTGATCACGACTTCGCTGTCGGCCGGGCTGGCGTCTCGGGCATTGGAGAGCAGATTGACGAAAACTTGTATTAGACGCTGGCTATCGCCCCGTACGATGAGGTTGTCGTCCAGAGTATTGATGAAGTGAACCTGGGTTTTGTCTTTTTGCAGCTGCAGCAAATTGATGGCTTCATTGACACAGAGGTTAAGCGCCACGTTTTGAAAATCCTGCGGTGATTGCTTGCCGGTGTGGGAGAAGCTCACCAGAGATTCGACAATGCGGCTGATGCGACTGGTTTGTGAAAGTATCTGTTCAGCGGTTTCCAGAATTTCCGGGTTATCGGATTCGTAGCGCAAGTTTTGGCTCAGGCAGGCGATGCCGGTAATGGGGTTGCCTATTTCGTGTGCGACTCCTGCGGCTAGTCGGCCGACGGACGCCAGGCGTTCGCTGTGAACTAATTCCTGCTCCAGCAACTGGGTTTCGGTGACGTCTTCCAAGAGTATCACCTGACCATCGGAACTGAGGGCCAAGGGTCCTTGAATATGTGCCTTGTGCAGGCTGATCCAATGAGTGCCGCCGTCGAGTGCGATCTGCTGTTTGTAGCGGTGGGTTGCGCGGCTGCGGGAAAAATTACCTATCAGAGACCCCCAGGGGTCTTCCAAACCATCCAGGTGAGAGCCTGTTACCACATCGCTGGGGATACCTGTGAGCGCCTCCATGGCGTGGTTCCACATGAGTATTTCCAGGTCCTGTCCCAATGAACACACGGCCATCGGAAGTTCCTGCAGAATATTGCGGTGGTACAGGCGCAGGTTATTAAGCTCCGCCGCCATGCCGGTCAGGTGGTTGCGGTACTGGGACAGACGGCTTTCGATCAGGTTAAGGTCGGATGTAGCCTGTGTTTCGGAAGGGCGATAGGGAATGTAATCGTCGAGGATTTCAGTGGCCATGGCAATGCCCATAAGACGTGACAAATTGACTTCGAGCTTTTCGCGCAGCCTGCGCAACGCATAGGGGCGGCGCTCGCCGGAGCCGAGCCCCAATTCCCGTAACGCCCGGTCTACCTCTTCGCTGGCAGTAATGGTGCCGAGGCTCTGGCTGAGCCGCTGCTTGAATTCCTCGGTTGTGTAGACATCCAGCGCTAGTCGCATGGGATGGCTGAGCTCATCTTCGGCGCAGATATCGGCGCTGTAGCGTTCTTCATCCGTGGCCGTGGTTAACAGGGATACAAGTATAAAAGTGGTGACGTTCAATCCCAGGGAAATCAGGGTAACATTGCCCCAGTAGTCCATGCCCAGTGGAATCTGTAATTCGAAACCCGGCACCGATAACATATTCAGGTCTGTCATTGCCGGCGACAGAAGGCCCACGCCCCAGACCAGCGTGCCGATCGACAGACCGGCGATCAAGCCGCGGCGGTTGCCGGTAGGCCAGTAGGTAATGGCAAAGATTCCCGGTAGGAACTGCAGGGTTTCAATAAAGGCGAGCAGCGCCAAGTGCGTGAGGCTGTGCTTGCTATTGAGCGACAAATAAAAGGCATACCCGCCGATAAACAGTGCTGCAATCAGAATTCGTCGCAACCACAGTAGCTGGCGGTAGATATTATATTTACCGCTGAGGTGAAAGATTGGCAGCAGCCAGTGATTCAATAGCATCGTCGACAACGACAGAATGATGGCCACCGTCGCGCCTGTGGCAGCGGAAAGGCCGCCGATAAAGGCGATAACGGTCAAGGTTGGGCTGCCAAACAGCATCGGCACTCCAAGCGTAAAATACTGGGGAGATGCGGGCACCCCCAGTTCAAACCCGGCCCAGAGGATGGGAAAAATAGGCACGGCCATACACAGTAAAAACAGCGGGAAGGCCCAGGTTACTGTATAAGTGGCGTGCTTGACCGGGTTTTCCACCACGCTCATATGAAAAATATGGGGCATAGCCACGGCCGTGGCGATAAAAGTCAGTAGCAGTGTGTGGGAGGAGGTGTCCTTTATGGGGTGGTACAGCAGCTCCAGGTTTTCAGGGTGTTGTTTAAGCCATATATCGAGTTCGCCCATGCCCCCGAAAACACCGTAAACCGCCAGTAGCCCAATGGCACACAGAGCACAGACTTTGATCAGTGATTCGAAAGCCATTGCGGTGATCAAGCCGCGATGATGTTCCTGTTTGGAACCGAAGAGAATGGTGAACAGCGCCAGAATGACACAGTAAATAAACGCCATTGTTTCGCGCACAGTGAAATGTGGCGGCTCCAATGGCAGAGTTGTGTTGTTGAGTTTGGTGAGCAATTGCATGGTGTCGGCTACGGCCTGCAACTGTAGAGCCAGCAGCGGTAGCACGCCCACCAGCATGCACAGCGTCGCAAGACCGCCGGCGGCCTGGCTGTGGTAGCGAAACACCAGCAGGTCGGCCAGGGTTAAAATCTGGTGCCGGCGGGCGAGCTCCGCCAGTGGGGCCAGGGCCACAGGGGCAAATAAAAACATGGCGCCTGTTCCCAGATAGTAAGACAGTGCTCCGTAACCGTATTGAAAAGCCAGATCGATAACACCATAAAACGACCAGGCGCTAGCAAATATTCCCAGAGAGAGAATGTAGGTGACCGGGTGACGGGTTACAGCTTCGGAAATCCAACCGCGCTCGGTACCGTAGGCAATGCCGAACAATAGCAGCAGGTAAACGATGCAGATCAGAGCGACCTGGCCAAGGTCAAAAATCATGGGGTTTTTTACGTCCTTGTAGTAAGTAGGCCGCTATTATCACAATGGCCCAGATAATATACGGGCGATACCAGACGCCATTGGGGTTGACCACCCAGTTAAAAAGCGTTGGTGAAAAAATATAAAGAACCAATAACAAAAGCATTAAAGGGCGCTGGTTATACATGCGATTATATACCCCCACTATTTATTGATGACAATTTTATGTTTTTTCGCCATGCGGATTAACCTGTTTGCCGCTGTCGTCTAAAGGAAATTTTTTATCGATTAAGTAGGGTCTTCAACGCTGAGGTGGCGTGGCAGTTTTTCCCGCCGCCAGTGGGAGATCGCCCACTGCAACAGGTCCGCCGGGGCTGCGGTGCGTATTTGGGACGGTGGGTTGTGCCTTAAACACTGCAAAGCCAGGAATAAATTGTCGCTGGGGCAGCTATTATCGATAGCGGGTGCGCTGGTTTGTTTGCTTAATTTTTGCCCCTGTTGGTTAACAATTAGTGGAATATGACCGAATTTAGGTACATTGGCGCCAAGCAGCTGAAACAGAAATATCTGTCTCGGTGTTGAGTCGAGCAAGTCGCTGCCGCGGATGACATGGGTAACGCCCTGAGCAATATCGTCGGCCACTACTGCCAGTTGGTAGGCAAAAAGACCATCTTTGCGACGGATAATAAAGTCTCCTACATCCATACCCAGATGCTGGTGCTGGTAACCCTGAAAAATATCGTAAAACACAATATCTCCGGCACGGTGGATATACGTTGGGGGCAGTTGGCAGACTTTGAGCCGAATTGCTACCGCGATTTGATCATCCATCTGCGCGCCACGCCTGCAGCGTCCGTCGTAGATACCACCCATAGTCTGTATGTCCTGGCGACTGCAGTTGCAAGGGTAGGTCAACTGTTCCGAGGACAAGGTATCGAGCACCCGGGCATAGTCATCGAGGCGTTGACTCTGGAACATCACTTCTCCGTCCCAATGCAGACCGTGTGCCTGTAGGCAGTCGAGAATTGTTGTCGCGGCTCCGGGTTGTTCCCTCGGTGGGTCGAGATCTTCGATACGAACCAGCCAGCGGCCGTTGTGAGAACGGGCGTCGAGAAAACCGGCGAGAGCACTAACCAGTGAGCCGAAATGCAAAGGTCCGGTGGGGGATGGTGCGAAACGGCCTATATAAGAGCCTTTGCCAATTGAATGAGTGGGTGTTGCCATGACCTCAGACAGGGCGCGTCTTGCGCGCCACTGCAGTCGTAGTCAATAGAGAAATACTGAAATCTATACAGAAACAACGGTTGTCGGGGCGTTATCCGTCACCCGCCAACCTGCTTTTCTTTGATTTCGTCAAGTGTTTTACAATCGACGCAGAGGGTCGCCGTCGGTCTTGCCTCTAACCTGCGAATACCGATTTCCACGCCACAAGCATCGCAGAAACCGTAATCATCGCTTTCGATCAATTCCATTGTGCTGTCGATTTTTTTGATCAATTTTCGTTCGCGGTCCCGGGTTCGAAGTTCCAGGCTGAACTCCTCTTCCTGGCTGGCGCGATCTGCGGGATCGGGGAAGTTGGCCGCCTCGTCTTTCATATGACTCATCGTGCGGTCGACTTCTTCCATCAGTTCTTTTTTCCAGGCGAGCAGCAGACCTTTAAAGTGTTCCTTTTGTCGATCGTTCATGTACTCTTCGCCCTGTTGTTCTTGGTAGGGCGTGAATCCGTGTAGCGCAAAGCTTTCAACGGTGTTCGAATTATTGGGCATCGTTTTAGCGCCTCGTAATCTACTTCCAGATTTACCTGTATAGGGCCCTTTGCCCCAAAATTCAAGGGGCCCTGTTTAAGAACCGTGCAACCTACCAGATCTCTTTCCAGGGCGCCAGATATTTT
>JARROD010000106.1:0-10619 GCA_037384225.1 Exilibacterium sp. | reverse complement strand
GCAGATTCGCTTTCCAGCGGTGATACAAAAACAGAGGATCGTTATCCGAGCTGAGATATTTTGGAAGGGTTTTTTTGGAGAGATAGGGGAATTATCTCCCGAAGGATCGGATGGTCGTTAAATTTCTCGCTACTCTCTTTCGCGAATTTACACATCATCAGAGTCTCAAACAGGTAAAGCCGGTCATCGGCCTGATCCGTGCCCTGTTTCAAACTGCGCGCAGATAGTTGTTCTGGAGGCGATGAAATCGACAGGGCGATTTGATAAATTTATCAAGATTCGATCGCCCTACCACCGGCAACCCCTGCCTGGAACTCATTTCCGCGCGGACATCATTCGCTTGAGCAAATGACACCCAGCCAAGTAGCCAATCCCGTCACTACCCCTACATCTGTTGCAATTTTATCAAACTAGCGTTGGCAATCTCACTGCAATGGGCTATTTTCTACTCCGGTTGCAGTATGATTTAGTCAATCGCAACACACACCACTTGCCACACCTTCCGCCACTCGTTTGCCACTCGCCTCTTGGAACGAGGTTACGATATCCGCACCATCCAGGAACTGCTCGGCCATGCCGATGTGGCGACTACAGAGATATGGTTGGCAAGGGCGGGAAAGGCGTCATTGGCCCCTTGGATATCTGATTGTCTGGCTTTTCACTGAGCTTGCCAGCCGGCGAACCAAACGAAAGATTAGAAAATTCACCTAAAACAGACTAAAATACTCGGCCAATTTTTGATCAACTCGGTTTTCCAGCACTATGCGCGCATCGCAACCTCTTTTTTCCCATCAACACTACTGGGCGGAATGCTTCGGTACCGCAGAGTTTTTGCCCATGACACGGGCGGAGATGGACCAGTTAGGCTGGGATAGCTGCGACATTATCATCATCAGTGGCGATGCCTATGTTGACCACCCCAGCTTTGGCATGGCGGTAATCGGGCGGACCTGGGAATCCCAGGGGTTCCGGGTGGGAATTATCGCCCAGCCGGATTGGTCGTCCAAAAAAGATTTCATGCGCCTGGGCAAGCCAAACCTGTTCTATGCGGTGTCGGCGGGCAACATGGACTCCATGATCAACCGCTATACGGCTGACCGCAAACTGCGTCATGACGATGCTTATACGCCCAATAATGAAGGCGGTAAGCGTCCGGACCGGGCGGTGTTGGTGTATACCCAGCGCTGTAAGGAAGCCTTCAATGATGTGCCGGTGTTGGTAGGCGGCATAGAAGCCAGTCTGCGTCGAATTGCGCATTATGATTACTGGTCTGACAAGGTTCGTCGCTCCGTGCTGTTCGATTCCAAAGCTGACTTATTGGTTTACGGCAATGCCGAGCGGGCAGTGATTGAGATCGCCCATCGCGCCTCCCGCGGCGAAGCCCTGAAGGACATGCTGGATATACGCGGCACTGCCGCGGTGGTTTCCGAGCTTCCTACAGACTGGGAAATGAAAGACTCCACCCGAGTCGACAAACCGGGGCGGATTGACCAGATTCAAAATCCTTACGTATACGGTAACGAGGAAGGCAACGAAGATGGTGCCTCCTGCGCTTCCAAAAACTGTGCGGTACGGCAGGTTGAAGAACAAGTCGTACATATTCTGCCCTCCCCTGGTAGCAAGCCGGAATTTATTCTGCTGCCCTCCTATGAAAAGGTGCGCAACGATCCGGTGCTTTATGCCCACACCTCGCGGGTGCTACATTTGGAAACCAATCCTGCCAATGCCCGCACCCTGGTGCAGAAACATGGTGACCGCTACTTGTGGCAGAATCCGCCGGCCATTCCGTTGACTACCGAAGAAATGGATGACGTCTTCAACCTGCCATTTCAGCGGGTGCCCCATCCGTCCTATGGCAAGGCGCGGATTCCAGCTTACGACATGATCAAATTCTCGGTGAATATCATGCGGGGCTGCTTTGGCGGCTGCTCATTCTGCTCCATCACCGAACATGAAGGGCGCTGGATTCAGAGCCGCTCCGAAGACTCCGTGGTCCGTGAGATCGAAAAGATCCGCGACATGACGCCAGGCTTCACTGGCACCATTTCCGACCTGGGCGGCCCCACCGCCAATATGTATCACCTCAACTGCAAGAGTGAGGAGATACATGCGCATTGCCGCCGTCTGTCCTGTGTCTATCCGACGATCTGCAAGAACCTGAAAACGGATCACAGCGCTACCACCAATCTGTATCGTCGAGCCCGTTCTCTTCCCGGTGTAAAGCGGGTCATGATCGCCTCTGGCCTGCGCTACGACCTGGCGGTGGAAGACCCGGAATACGTAAAAGAGTTGGTCACGCATCACGTTGGCGGCTACCTGAAGATCGCTCCAGAGCACTCCGAGGAAGGTCCGCTGTCGAAGATGATGAAGCCGGGAATGGGCACCTATGATAAGTTCAAGGAAATGTTCGACCACTTCTCCCGGGAAGCGGGCAAGGAACAATATCTGATCCCTTATTTTATTGCGGCCCACCCCGGCACCACTGACCTGGACATGCTGAACCTGGCCATGTGGCTGAAAGGCAATGGCTTCCGGGCCGACCAGGTGCAGGCGTTCTACCCTTCACCGATGGCCAGTGCCACGGCGATGTATCATTCGGAACGCGACCCGTTGCGCCGGGTCAATTATAAGACCGACAAAGTGGTGATTCCCAAAGGTGAACGGCAACGCCGCCTCCACAAGGCGTTCTTGCGTTATCACGACCCGGATAACTGGCCAATGTTGCGTGAAGCACTGAAACGGATGGGCAAGGCCCATTTGATCGGCTACGGCAAGAAACACCTAGTGCCACCCACCCAGCCGGCCAATCATCCCAGCGCGAAAAAATACGGCTCCAAGCTCAACCCGAAAACCCCTGACAGCGCGCGACGATCAGGACCAGGCAAACGCCAGATTCTGACTCAACATACCGGACTACCGCCCCGAAAACAGGGCAAACCCGGCAAACCCGGCAAACCCAAGGGCAGAGCCCGATAAGGACGAGAAAATAGTAGCGAAAAAGGATTAGACAGGTCGGTGTTTCCTGGCCAGGCTATTGTTGGGGACGCCGATACGCGTATGCCCGGCATTACAGTTGATACCCCATCAGCCGGGCTTCGGCTTCCCTCGCTACGGCCACGGCCGTATTGCCATGCAAATATTCCAAAGCTTTGGGATTAAAATAAGTTGCTTTGCTGTTGGACGGATACTGCGAAAATATCTACCGCCTGAAGGAAACGGCGATAACGGCCCTTCGTGGCTGACTTTTATTGGCTATACGGTTGATAGGCTTAGGTCTGTCGACTTTTTTAAGTGCGAATCGATCAACTTAAAAACGCACACTGTCATGGTGATAATTGATCAATTTAGCCGACGCATTATTGGGTTTTCAGTCTTCGCCGGTGACCCTTTTGGTGCCGATGCCTGCCGTATGTATAATTTTACGCGCGGACATCATTCGCTTGAGCAAATGACACCCAGCCAAGTATCCGATCCCGTCACTACCCCTACATCTGTTGCAATTTTATCAAACTACCGTTGGCAATCTCACTGCAAAGGGCTATTTTCTACTCCGGTTGCAGTATAATTTAGTAAATCGCAACACACAGCACTAGTGAGGTTCATACTCCAGCAATGTTAGATAACTTTCGACGAATTGTTCCTCTGACATCAGCATAGCTTCAATGTCAGGAACCTTACCATGTCTGAAAGGCGATAACTCAATTCCATGGGAGTGGGCAATCGAACGTGCTACAAACTCCGCTTTTGCGGCACTTCCTCGCTGATCTGGAGCCGCACTGGCTGCCCACCAGTGGATGCGGGCAACAAGATCAATGAGTTCATTGCGATTGAGTGATGGGTTCATTGCTTGCGAGAATAATTCATTCAGGTGAACTTTGATCATGGGCAAATAGCAGGCATTAGTATGTTCGATCCTATTCGGATGGTCGTTCTTCAATATCTTATTAGCTTCATCTCTTCCCTGGTTTGTTATTAATTGACTCATGAGGTTGCGCATGCTTTGTTCATCCGTCGCCGTGCTGATTGTGTTCATAGGAATAACAACCCCATGAATGTTTCCATGCTGTCGGTAGGTTTTGACACCAACCTCTCCCAGTAACTGATGGTTAAGGACCTCTGTGTTGGCTTCATCATGATTGAGGACCCTGTCCCGTACAGACTGATAAGGGCTTCTTAGCACAGTGACAAATCTTGTTCCATCCACTCTCTCTGACGCGAAAGCAATACGATGAGGATCCCTATCCCTGAGAGCGGAAACCCTCCATTGAGTTGCGTACTTCCACAAGGCGTCGAAAGAGTCAATTCTACCGTCTGCAATTAATTGCCCACCACTCCGGGTAGCCTTGTGCATGCTACGACAGTAAGCCATGTTTTCTGGTGTGTGGGATTTATTGGAAACATTCAGACCTGGTGCGTCGTCCGGCCATCGGGCTGCACCGATTAACCCCTGATGGTAAGGTTCAAGCCGACTAGGTGGTGGTCCAGGCAGACATGATTCCGAACGAGCTGGAGGAGAAGCAAGCTCATATGCTGTGTGCGTATAAGACACATTTGAGCTGGTGCCCAGTGACTTTGAAGAAACGCATCCCATAATAAATTTCCGTTACAAATACTCCCCCGACTCTGGGCGCAATGCACAAATAACCACAGTCTGGAATATGAGTGGCAAACAAAACAACCGAGTTCCATAGCCAAGATTGACACCCTCTGTGAAACTCTCGAACCCTTCAGCCTTGCGCCAGGAGGCTGGAATAGGCCCCGGCCAATTGCTTCCAATTGAAACCGCTCATATCACAGGCCTCTTTTTTTCCGCCTCGTTCAAAAGATGCATGGGAAGCCACTCACTATAAAACAAAAAGGGGAAGTTATTTCGTGCACGACCCTAAATTACGTTGAACAAAGACCGGATCAAATCAAGGGCCTTAAAAAGAACGATCAATTGTCAGTGAATTGTCGTCGGCACCGCCGAGCTGATTCCGATTCAGCACCGCGCTTCCACCCGGTAACGCGACAGCGTAACCCCGATGCTACGCTTGAATACCGTGGACAGGTAGCTCTGTGAGGAAAATCCGCAGAGGTGCGCGATCTCGCTCATCGGCTTATCGGTATTGGCCAGCAGCTCCTTGACCCGTTCGAGGCGCCGCCGGGCGAGATACACATGAGGCGGCTCTCCCATCACCTTGGGAAAATGCCGGGAAAGATTGTACACACCCACGTCCGCCGCCTCTCCAATTTCCCTGAGCCCGATATCGTGATCCAGATTGACTTCGATAAATTCCAGCGTCCGGTCCAACCGCTGTTTGTTCAGTGCCGAAACGGTAACCGTGCCCCCCTTCTGCCGGGCGTCGAACTCTTCCAACGCTCGCACTATCGCCATGTTGACCAGTGACTCGGCCACCAGCCTTCCCCCCCTGAAAACCATTGTTCATAAAGCGCATGATGGACCGCCTCGCCCCACGATCCCTCGCTGCCGATTCGGGCTCTCCGAAGCTGGGCAAGGAACGCCACGGCAAGCCCATCGCCAAACTACGAACGTCACCGGCCCGAAGGGACGCTGCTCTACCCGTTGGTCCAGCAACATTACCCCGCCTTCACCGCCTCGCTCGAAGCCCAAGGGCAAAGCCTGCCTCGCTACATTCAACAAGAATTCGACGACGTCCTCCAATGCGGTCGCGCGGGCCGGTGGGGCGGCCCACATCGAGCGAAGTATCCATCAGGCGTTTTTTGATCAGACTGAGCAAAAAAGATCGTTTCAGGGTGGGGCGACAATGAAATTTCCCGCAACGCAGTCGCCTGGCGCGAACTTCTGCGCAAGTACTTGAATTACTCGATAATTGATTGAGTACCGGGGACAGTTTACTTTAATTGCAAATCCCGAATTAAGTAAACTGTCCCCGGAATAGGGCGCTATACCCAAAGCGTTTGATATTTGGGTCTCCAGAGCACGCCCCTTTTTGTCCCTGGCTGTGTTGCTCTAATACGTTATTGATCGTTGCCAATACTTACCGTGTAATCTTCCACTTCTCCATAAGTAAAACTACCGCAGGGTTTGGGCGCAGTGTTGAAACGCATGGCAACCCGCAGTGTGGTTTTTCCGGGAGCAGCCGAGGATGGAATATTGAGAGATCCTGTCACCGTGCTCGATGTCGCGCCGTTGGAACTGAAGACTTCCTCTCCGCTATCGGTGAAATCACCATCGCGATTGAGATCGATCCATATTTTCCAATATTCGTTGAAGTTGTTTCCAGAAAATTCAGGCGCCAGAGTGACAGCGCTGGTTCCTGGATTCAGTGCTATGACTTCGCCAGTGACCGCCTCGGTAAAATTGCTGTAGGGGCTTGAACCGGAGGTGTGGGTAAAGCTGTCTATGCCGACACTGGAGATCCATTCTGCGCTGGCGTTGTTACCATAAGCATCGCAGTACTCCAGTACGGGGTCATCGGGGATATCGGGGATGTCGGGGTTTTCATCGATAATCAGATAAATGGCTGATACAGCGCCCCAGGTGTTACTGGTATCGCGGCTGCGCAGGTAGATGATATGTTTGCCTTCACTCCAGCCGGTGGTGTCTATGCTTGCCGAAATTGCTTCTGTTCGCTCGTTGTAATTGCCATCGTCAGCAGATAGCGCGATTGATGTCGCTGAGCTATCCCAAGGTACTTCATCAATAAAGTATTCGGCTTGCGCAATATTTTGTGTGCTTTCGGTGCCGTTACTATTATTAAACCGCGTATCAGTTGCGCTTGCACTGAGAGTAACTTGTGTTCCTGCGGGTACACCATAGGTGTTGGCGTTGTTACTCAAGCCCAGCGCAATGATGTCGGGGCCCGCCGGCGTTATGTAGGGCGTGCGCACAACTTTTGCGGCGTAAATCAAGGCGGACATATTTTCGGGCTTTATCGTATTTTCGTAAGTAGAGCAGTTCTGGAAAAATTGCGTGCCTAATTCAAAGGTATAGGCGGCGACACCCAGCTCTCCGTAACTGACACTGTCACTGGTGCCATCGGTGGGGTATAGACCCACGGATTGCATTGGGCTGTAATCATTGAAATAAGCGAACTTTCTGCCCAGAGTCTGCAATGCTGTACCGTTGGGTGCTGTTTGACTGGCATCTCCCCAGGGCCATAACACCAGTTCACTGTAGCTGTGAATATCCAAATGAATACCGCTGGTGCTTTGCGGCGCAGGATCATTGCGGTTGTTGCCACGATTGTCCGGCCACAGACTGCGCACATAGTTTTCCAGAGCCTGGATTTCCGGTTCGGAACCGGCACTGGGGCCTCGGTAGGTAATGGAACATTGTGAACCGCTGGATCCCTGACCGTTGGTACTGTTCCAGGTAAAGGTAAAGTTGCGGTTTAAATCCACGCCGCGAGATTCGCTGTCCGGCGAGCAATAATTTTGATTAGTGTTTTTGCGCCATAGCAGACCGGATTCCGCCTGCTTGCGACCGTCCGGATTGGTGTGCAGCATGAGGTGCACTTCGTGGTGATCGAGAATCCAGGTGGCGTCGGCCTCGCTGCCGTAGTTATCCAGCAGCCAGTGTGCAAACGCCAGCACTAAAGGGGCTGTGATGTATTCCCTGGCGTGAATGGCACTGTTGATAAACAGCTTGGGCTTATTTCCGCTGATATTTTGATTCGTCAATATCAACACATTCATGTCGTAACCACCGACGCCTGCTGTTTTTTCCCAGGAGTTGCCGACATCTATCCACTGTGCCAGATCAGGGTGTGTGGCGACCATATTCTGTGCAGCGGCAAAGGTTTCCTCTACCGTCTCATAACACTCGTACCCTGGAATGGCTGCAATGCCAATGCTTTGCGCGTCCACGGCGGGATTTTGCTGCGCAGATGTCAGCAGGTTTTGCATGGATGTGAAGAACGCATTTCTTTTTTGCAAAAAATCTTGTGCAATATTGAATTTAAAACCAAATGTTTTAAGTTTATCCCTGTCATTATCGCTTAATTCCAAGACTAAAAAACCTTCATCATAATGGGATTCCAGCAACTGGGCATGAAAAGAAATTGCCGCTTTTTTGCCTATCTCCAGGCTGGGAAAGTAGGCGTTATAAATGGAGTTGTTGGCTTTCTCCTGTTCTAACAGAAGAATATTTTCTGTTGGCGTATAAGGCGTGGCGCTGATGGGTATTGCCAATAGAAGAACCAGCGGCGATAGTAGGTGAGAGAATATTTTCATCATTTTAAGTGTCTGCTCCAAAAAAATTGTTGTTATTAAAAGAGAGCTTTGGCAAGTTGAAGGCCGAACACACAACAACTGAAGTGCGAGCAGGTTCTTCAGTGCCGAGGGTCATAGAAAAATAATGTTGACTATGAAGCGATTGTTTTCGATTTTATTTAAAATCAATGTCACATTAAAAACGCACAAATTACTGCTGTCCAGCGCTATATTATTGCTTGTCAATTCCACTGCTTTTGCGCGTGCAGGCGAATGTTTAACGAACGCCTTTCCATTGGCAACGAGGCCGACTGCGGGGCTTTCCAATGATGCACTGGCGCCTGAATTTCAGTGTTTGAGAAAAATTCCTCCTCTGGTGGATAAGTGGCAGGGACGAAAACATAAAATTATGAATAAGCTTTATAAAATTATTCAACTCAATGATCCGCTAACCTCTTTGCTTAATTTCTTTGCTTAACCTCTTTGCTTAACCTCTTTGGCAAGCTTTCCTACATCGTAGGCTCACTTGCATGAGCCAATGGAATCGCAGCCGTTACCGAGGCTAACGCTACACCATAGAAAAGACTCGACTTCTTTTTGAGTTTTATTATTATTCCTTTATTTGAGTTAAGTTGTAGAAAATCCAATTAATTTGGCAACCAAATAGATCATCCTGATCAATTTGGTTGCCGCCCTTGAATAACCACTACCACCGGTAAAGAATTGTTCGCATTTCAGGGGCTCGCGCCAACCTGTGGCCGGCAACGGTACGTCCATGTGCCGGATTAACCCGTCAACATAAGGAACCACTGGCTATTTATTCGGTATTGAGGTGGAGCTTTTTAAAAATGACTTCTTCCATGCAAATTTTGACTGTAATTGCGTCTTTTTTCCCTACATTTATAATATAATCTATCAGCTGACTTCCTGGAGCTCAACACGGAAATTCAGATAAATTAAGAATATATACCGTGTATATGATTTCTAAATGGAGTGACGGCTTGCGCCCCCAAAATCTGCCATCACCAACTGGAGGGGCTGGAAAAAGGACAATCGCATTTTGGCAACTGAATGACGCATAGCTCTCGTAAGGACACGGCGTTGTTGCAAAAACTCGACGTAGGCCCGCTATGCCTTCGTTTTTGCGCCTAGCCAGACGGGCGCCTCGACACCCAAAATGTAAAGCTATTTCTGCGCGGGCCCTAAGGGGGACATTTACTGTGAGTACGGCATCTATCTTTTTGACTTAATCTCGAGAAATGAGCTTTCATCCGAAATCGCGTACGCATTACGATGATGAGGCTCTGAAGAATTGCCATCGTATATGTAATCTCCATACAAATATACTGCACGGGCCTGCCCATCCTCTTTTACCCCTACTATTGCTTTGTCCGGAAACTTACTCCAACTATCCTGCTTGGCACGGGGGCGCCTGACTATATTACGCATTCAGTTCCGCTTTTGCTTCGGCAATAATTTCGTCCATATCAAATGGTTCTGCTTCTCCACTCTCCTCTCCCTTAATGAGAGCAGCACGTAAGGCTTCCAGTTTTGTCTGATAAATTTCATCTTGTTGCATTTTCAAACGCAAGGCTTCCCGCACCACTTCACTCGCATTATTGTACATCCCCGCATCCAGTTGTTTCTGGATATAAGATTCAAAAATAGGGCTGAGATTCACATTCATAGTGACTTCCTTTACAAACAAGTTCGACAGGTAACAATAACACCAATGTCCAATATTGTCAATATTAGACATTCCTACCCATGTAGCAAAGTTTTCGTAGTACAAGCCAGACACCTAAAGCTGTATAAACCAACAGTTCGCCATTAACACCTATGGCCACCAGCCGTCTGATTTAGCAATTCGCACACTACACCCACGTCCGCCGCCTCTCCAATTTCCCTGAGCCCGATATCGTGATCCAGATTGGCTTCGATAAATTCCAGCGTCCGGTCCAACCGCTGTTTGTTCAGTGCCGAAACGGTAACCGTGCCCCCCTTCTGCCGGGCGTCGAACTCTTCCAACGCTCGCACTATCGCCACGTTGACCAGTGACTCGGCCACCAGCTTTCACCGCCTCGCTCGAAGCCCAAGGGCAAAGCCTGCCTCGCTACATTCAACAAGAATTCGACGACGTCCTCCAATGCGGTCGCCTGGAATATGGCTTCTTTTCAAGGAACTCAATGGCTTGATCATCCACTATAGTGGATATAGTGCACTTCAAATGAAGTGACTGTGTAAGCGACACACCACCGGACATGTTGATGAATCAATGAAAATTTCCAACCCAGGATCACCGGGTTTATTTCATCCTGCAATCACTGACCGCGACCCGGCAAACACTCAGCCCCAAGCCACTCAAAAAAGGACAACGCCTGATTCACCGCGGGGATCAACATCTCCATCAAAGAGACCCGCGGAGATTGCGTCTGACGATG
>JARROD010000105.1:0-20325 GCA_037384225.1 Exilibacterium sp. | reverse complement strand
GCATCTTTAGCGGCCAGTAGTGTCTCGACGCACTCTTCGCCGATTTTTTCCAGGATCTTGTTCAAGCCCTTTTGGTGCAGACTGGCGACATAGGATGACTCGGTGTCTGCCTGTTGCTTGCGCGCTTCCAGGACTTTTGTCAGCTGTTGTAAAACATCATTCATGAGTAGATTTTATCCGGGTTTTTGATAACAGGGTCGACAACCTGCCATTCCCCGTTGCGCAGGGTCCTGTAAAAACAGGATTCTCTGCCTGTATGACAGGCAATGTCGCCGAGCTGTTCCACTTGCAGGATAATAACATCAGCGTCACAGTCGAGGCGAATCTCCTTTACCTGCTGCACATTGCCGGAGGTTTCTCCCTTGCGCCACAGGCATTGACGTGAACGCGACCAGTACACAGCCCGGCACTCGGCGACGGTCAGTTTCAGCGCCTGTCGGTTCATCCAGGCCATCATTAATACCCGACCACTGCTGGCGTCTTGGGCAATGGCGGGAACCAGGCCGTCGCTGGTCCAGTTTATTTCGTCGAGAAAGCTGCATTTAGTCACAAGTAGAAAACCTTTTCCTATCGGGGCATTTCAGGTCGGGTCAATCAGGATTTACCTCAATGGTTAGTTTATCGCATTAGCCAGGCGGCTGCGCCAATTGTTACCAGAGCCCAGCTAAGCATGGGGATTTGGCTTAGCGGGTGGGTAAGTTGCGGCGACGCCGCGACGGCCGCTGCCGCAATAGCGGTCAAGGCGACCCAGGTGCGACGTCCGCCGCGGCGGCGGAGGCGCTGATCAGCGGCGATCTGGCGCCGGGTCAAGTACAGTTCAGGGGCAAGATCGCCGAGGTTTTGCACCTGTTCAAGGGCATTGAATACCAGGTGTGGGACCTCGGGGAATTTCTCCAGCCACTCCGGTCCGTAGCGTTGCATCTGCCGCCACAGATTTTTGGGGTGAAATCGATCCCGCAGCCACTGTTCGAGGTAGGGGTGCGCGGTAGACCACAGATCCAGTTCCGGGTACAACTGGCGGCCGAGACCTTCGATATTGAGCAGTGTTTTTTGCAGCAATACCAATTGTGGCTGCACCTCCATATCAAAACGGCGCGCGGTGCGAAACAACTGAATCAGCACCAGCCCAAAGGAAATATCCTTGAGTGGTTTTGCGAAAATGGGCTCACAGACGCTGCGGATGGCACCTTCCAATTGATTAATTTGGGTGTGTGGGGGAACCCATCCGCTCTGTATATGCAGTTCAGCGACCTGGCGGTAATCGCGCCGGAACATGGCCAGCAGGTTGCGGGCCAGGTAATACTGATCGGCGCTGGTGAGTGTCCCGACGATTGCCATATCCACGGCGATGTAACACGGGGACTGGGGCTGCCGGGTGGAGACAAATATATTCCCCGGGTGCATATCGGCATGAAAGAAATTATGTTTGAACACTTGGGTAAAAAATATCTCGACTCCCCGTTCGGCCAGTAATTTCATGTTCGTTTGCTGGGCCCGAAGGCGCTCGATATCGGTGACGGGTATCCCGTAGATGCGTTCCATCACCAGTACATTGTGGCGGCTATAGTCCCAATAGATTTCAGGTATATAGAGTGTGGCGGAGTCGGCGAAGTTGCGCCGCAATTGGGAGGCGTTTGCCGCTTCGCGCTGAAGGTTAAGTTCATCCAAAATTGTCAGGCGGTAGTCGGTCACCACCTCGACCGGGCGCAGGCGCTTGCCGTCGGCGCTGTACCGCTCCAGTAGTCGTGCCATTAGCAGCAGTACATTAACATCCTTGTCGATGACGCTTTCAATTCCGGGGCGAATGATTTTTATCACCACTTCCCGGCCGTCGTGCAGGGTGGCTGCGTGTACCTGTGCCACGGAGGCGGAGGCCAATGGATTGTGGTCATAGCTGGCAAACAGTGTTTCGACATCCTTGCCCAGTGCCTGCTCGACGATTTGGCGGAAAATGTCGCTGGCGAACGGCGGGACATTGTCCTGCAGGTGGTCCAGTTCGGTGACAATATCCGCAGGCAGCAAATCCGGGCGAGTGGAAAGCAATTGGCCAAATTTTACAAACACTGGCCCGAGGTCCTCGCAGGCTTTGCGCAACCGCTGGCCGCGGCTGAGTGGCGGAGGGGGGAAACAGCGGGGAATGAGCAACACCAGGCGCAGCGTCCAGGGCAGGTATCGGGCCGGCAGCAACTGATCGAGGCGGTAGCGAATCAGGACACGCAGAATATGTAACAAGCGGAGCAGAACTGACACTGGGCCTTATCTCTTTGATTCCATCTGTTCGCGGATAAGATCCAGGCGCGCCGTCAACCGATCCGAGGCCAGGCGCAATTCGTCAACTTCGCTGTAATACCCTTGCAATTCAACCACCGTCGGTAAGCAACGTATTTCTTCGGTGAGATATTCACCCAGTAGTTGGGCGGAGGTTTTTGTGCGGGATTTGCACCAGTCCACCAGTGTTCGGGCGGTATTGGCCGCTTGGTGGCCCGCCACATTGCCCAGTACCAGGCTGACGGGCTCTTCCCAATCGATATCCAGGTTGGTCAATATAATTCGCAGTTGGCTTAGCAGTCCGGTGTTGCCGAAAACCTCCACGCCGCTGTCGGAGAGTGTCGATGACGGCGACGCAGCCAACATCACCAGCGCCGGTAGAGAGCCTTGCAACCGTGTGGTAGCCCCGTCATCGCCAAGTTCCAGCACCGCGACTCCTTCCTCACAGAAGGAAAAATAGAGGTCAAACCGAGGGGCGGTGGAGGTTATCTGTAGTGTTTGCCCTTCCAGCCGGGCCAGGGCAAGGCGGGTTCCCGGATCGAAGCGCAGGGCAGTGTTGAGGCTGGTTTCCAGTGCCGCCCGGGCTGCGGTTGTCAGCAGTGAAGCGCCCATTCAGGGTTTTACGCCTTTGTGCAACGCTACTATGCCGCCGCTTATATTGTAATATTCGCAGTGGCTGAATCCGGCATCGCACATCATGGTTTTGAGGGTTTCCTGGTCCGGGTGCATACGGATGGATTCAGCCAGATAGCGGTAGCTGCGAGAGTCGTTGGCGATCAAC
The DNA here is from genome assembly GCA_037384225.1 of Exilibacterium sp. GTDB lineage: Bacteria > Pseudomonadota > Gammaproteobacteria > Pseudomonadales > Cellvibrionaceae > JARROD01. Next base: position 17,276 of record JARROD010000105.1, on the reverse strand, counting down.
TTGCCCATTAACGGCAGGACGCTAAAAGAATAGATGTCATAGGCTTTTCCCAGCAGACTGTTGTGGGGTTTGGAAAACTCCAGCACCAGCAGTCGGCCACCGGGTTTGAGAACCCGTAGCATGGATTTCAGGGCCAGCTCTTTATCGGTGACATTGCGCAATCCGAAGGCGATGGTGACGCAGTCAAAGGTATTATCGGGAAATGGTAGGTGTTGAGCATCCGCCTGGGTGTAATGGGTATTGCCGCCGACGCCACGGTCCAGCAGCCGGTCGCGGCCCACGTGCAGCATCGAGGCGTTGATATCGGCCAGTACTACCTGGCCTTGTTCGCCGACCAGGCGAGAGAATTTAAAGCTCAAATCGCCGGTGCCCCCGGCGATATCCAGAACCTTATGTCCGGGGCGTATTCCGGAAAGTTCAACGGTAAAGCGTTTCCAGAGGCGGTGGATACCAGCCGACATGAGGTCGTTCATGAGGTCGTATCTGGCGGCCACGGAATCAAACACACCCGCAACCCGATTGGCCTTGTCTTCCACATTTACCTGTTCGTAGCCGAAGTGGGTCGTTTTTTGCTCTGTCATATTCACCACACCATTTCACCGTACCAGGGTATTTTTCAACGGATACAGTTTTCGTTGAAGCCGGAAGTTATTTCATACAAGACCCTGGTGCCATTGTATAACATTAGCGAGTGCACCACATTAGTCAGGAGTAACTTCTCAATTCAATAACCCGGGGCAGGCACAGTGTCAGGCGGACCTCCGGATGGCCGCCGGATCGAAGGCACAATACCCCGGGTTATTGAGAAGTTACAGTCAGGATAGTCAATTGTCTGGTTTGCCGGGATCTATCAGGGTTACAACCTGAAGGCTGGGATCGCGGCTTTTATTTGCCCTGCGCAGCTTATCGAGATACTGCTCCCAGAGTTTGTTGTGATTCACGCATAGGTGGTACAGGTACTCCCAAGAGTAGATGCCGGAGTCGTGGCTGTCGTCGAACACTATTTGCAAGGCGTAGTTGCCGGCTTTTTGCAAGCTGGTAATGGCTACATCTTTTTTGCCGTATTGCAAAACTTCCTGCCCCGGGCCATGGCCTTTCACTTCCGCGGAAGGGGAGTGGACCCGTAGAAATTCACAGCTTAATTCATAGCCGTTGTCCTCGTATTGGAGTTCCAGCATTTTCGATTGTCTGTGTAGTTGTATCTTTCTCAGCGGTGGGATTGATGTCGGTTGGCTCATAATCAGTTTCGGCATTGGCAGCCGCAGGGCCTTGCCCCGGGGCGACTACAGGATAAAGCGGCTTAAATCTTCGTTCTGAGCCAGTTCACCGAGGTGGGAGTCGACATAATCGGCGTCGATGACCAAATCTACCAGATGGTCGCCAGCGTCAAATGAAATCTCTTCCAACAGCCTTTCCAGTACGGTATGCAGTCGCCGCGCGCCGATATTTTCGGTACGTTCGTTAACTTCCCAGGCGGTTTCAGCGATACGGCGAATGCCCTCTTCGGTAAAGGATATATCCACGCCTTCGGTTTTCAATAACGCCTGATGTTGCTCGGTCAGAGAGGCGTCCGGCTCGGTCAGGATACGCTGGAAATCGTCCGGGCTCAAAGCTTCGAGTTCCACCCGTATGGGCAGGCGACCCTGGAGTTCCGGAATAAGATCCGAGGGCTTGGCCAGGTGAAAAGCGCCGGAGGCTACGAATAAAATATGGTCGGTTTTGATCATGCCGTACTTAGTGCTGATGGTGCAGCCTTCTATCAATGGCAGCAGGTCGCGTTGCACGCCCTCGCGGGAAACGTCCGCCCCGGAGCCCTCTGCACGTTTGGCGACCTTGTCGATTTCGTCGATAAACACAATACCATTTTGTTCCGCCGTTTCTATGGCTTTGGATTTGATCTCTTCTTCGTTGATCAATTTGGCCGCTTCCTCATCGCATAACTGCTTAAAGGCCTGCTTGACTGTCAATTTGGTCTTTTTAGTGCGGCCGCTGGAGAGGGAGGAAAACATGTTTTGCAGCTGACTGGTCATGTCTTCCATTCCTGGCGGAGCCATTATTTCCACACCCACCGGTGTGGTGGCGATATCGATTTCGATCTCTTTTTCGTCGAGATCGCCTTCTAACAGTTTTTTGCGGAAAATCTGGCGTGTTGAAGATTCCGTCGCCGGCTCGTCTTCACCCCTTGCCGGGGGCAACAGAGCGTCGAGTACCCGCTCTTCGGCGGCGTTCTCGGCGCGGTGGCGAACTTTATGCATCTCCTGTTCACGCAGCATTTTAATCGACATATCCACCAGATCTCGCACGATCGACTCAACGTCGCGGCCGACGTAACCGACTTCCGTGAATTTGGTGGCTTCCACCTTGATGAAGGGAGCATTGGCCAGCTTGGCCAGGCGGCGGGCAATCTCTGTTTTACCAACGCCGGTGGGGCCGATCATGAGGATATTTTTGGGTGTTATTTCGTTGCGCAGTGCTTGGTCTACCTGCATTCGGCGCCATCGGTTGCGCAGCGCTATCGCTACCGCCCGCTTGGCGTCATTTTGGCCGATGATATGCTTATCCAGCTCATGAACTATCTCGCGGGGAGTCATATTGGACATAAGGTAATAGTCCCTTGTCAGTAGTCAAGTTCTTCAATGGTAAAATTGTGGTTGGTATAGACACAAATGTCACCGGCGATGGACAATCCTTTTTTGACGATGTCGCTCGCTTCCAGTTCAGTGTTTTCCAACAACGCGCGGGCGGCAGATTGGGCGAAGGGGCCTCCTGAGCCTATGGCGATAAGGTCAGCTTCAGGTTGAATTACATCGCCATTGCCACTGACTATGAGGGAAGCTTCCTTATCCGCTACCGCCAGCAGCGCCTCCAGGCGTCGCAGTGCGCGGTCGGTGCGCCAGTCTTTCGCCAACTCCACGGCGGCTCGTATTAACTGTCCGTGGTAGGCTTCCAGCTTTGCCTCGAAGCGCTCGAAAAGCGTAAAAGCGTCGGCTGTGCCGCCGGCAAAGCCCGCCACCACTTGCCCTTTGTATAAACGGCGAACTTTGCGGGCATTGCCTTTCATAATTGTATTGCCAAGTGAAACCTGGCCATCACCGCCAATCACTACCTTGTTGTTGCGGCGCACGGAAAGAATCGTTGTTCCTCTGTACTGTTCCACGCTGTGTCCTTTTGTCGATCTATTTTTGCACCTGATACGCAAACCACTGTTCAGTGCCAATATTACGTTTAACTGGGCCCTAGGTGGGGGTGATAACGAAAAATTTCAACCACTGTCACAAATTACCCCCTGGGGTTGGGTTAGCTTTTGGTTTTGCGCTTAAGCAGCAAGGTGTCGATATTATTGTTGCTCAGTGTGTTGCGGGCTTTCGATAGGCTGGCGTTGGAGGTGAAGGGGCCGACCAGCACGCGGTGCCATATCTCGCCGTTGCGCACAGTGACAGTTTCCACCCGAGTGCGAAGGTTTAGCAGCAAAAGTTCCGCGCGCAGCCGGTCTGCATCCTGAGGCGATTTAAACGACCCTACTTGCAGAATAAATTCGGTGGTGGCGTTTGCATCGGGAGCGGGAATAGTTTTTGCCGCCCCATCGGTAGACGGTCGAGTTACCACCACTTCACTTTCCTTGAGCAATTGGTAAAAATCGAAACGTGGCTTGGGGAGACTGTCGTCCTTACCGGTTTCGGGCTGGTCGCCGGCGTTAACTGCGGAGGTGGGTAAAGGTTTATTTTTGCTTGTGGTGTGGCTGGAGGTCAACCCCGAGAGATACGCCAAAAACATAATAAAGGCGCCGAGCACTGTGCCCGTGAACAGCCATACCCAGCCAGGTACATTGGATTTAGGGGCCGGGCGGGTGGGCCTGGGACGGCGCTTCTTGGCGAAATCCTGTGTCATGCCAGTTCCTGATGGTCTCTGGGAATACCCACCAATGATGAAGGGGAGATTAGCCGGCCATTCTAATCAATTGGTGCCGGTGTCTCTACCGGTTAGTTTGAATTTCTTTCCTCGGTCCATATCTGTACGCCAGTGATTAAACAGGTCATTTTCGGCTGTGTTTCAGTTCATTTCCTGTGGATCTACATCGATTGACCAGCGTACCCGGCGGCTCAGGGGGTGATTATCGAGTTGTTGGCAGAGCGCTTTCAGCAGACTTTGTAAATGCGGCCGCCCAGCGGCGTTAATCTGCAACTGGTAGCGAAAGCGGTTGTTGCGTTTTTCCAATGCCGCCGGCAGGGGCCCCAAGTAGTGCAACTCGACGCTTGCGGGCTGCAGCTGTTCGGCTATCTGTCTGGCTGTAGTGAGAAACTCAGTAGCGTTCTGCGCCAGTTTTGATTCTGCTCTCAGCAGCGCCAGATAACGGTAGGGCGGCATATGGGTCTGTTGCCGTTCGTTCAGCAGATAACGGGCAAACGGGTGATAGCCCTGGTGTATTAACGTTTGCATCAGGGGGTGCTGACAGTGGTGACTCTGGATGATAACCCGGCCGCGTTTCCTTTCCCTTCCGGCGCGCCCTGCAACCTGCGTCAAAAGCTGCCCCATTCGTTCCGGACCGCGAAAATCCGTGCTCAGTAGACCGCCGTCGGCATCAATGACCGCCACCAGTGTCACAGCGGGAAAATGGTGACCTTTGGCCAGCATTTGTGTTCCGACCAGACTGCGCTCGGTGCCCAGACCGATACTGTTGAGGTCGGTACTGAAACACTCCGGGCACTGACGTGTCAGCGGTCGCTGATGATCACAATGGTGGCAGTGCAGGTGTCGAGGCTGCTGGTGCACAGTCAGGCGCGCGTCACAATGGGGGCAGACGGCGACCCAGCCGCAATCGTGGCACAATAGCGTGGGCGCAAAACCGCGGCGATTGATAAAGACCAGTACCTGATGGCCCAGGTTTAACTCCATTTCCATCGTGTTTAACAGTGCCTTGGAAAAGCCTTCCTGCAACTGCTGGCCGCGGATATCTATCAGCTGGATATCCGGCTGTTGCGCCTGCCCAGCGCGTTGTGTGAGCTGCAGTCGCTGATAGCGATTACCGAGTGCATTGTGCAGTGTTTCCAGCGCGGGTGTGGCACTGCCCAGCAACAGTGGGATTCCAAGCTGACTGGCGCGCATAACGGCCAGGTCGCGTGCTGAGTAGCGAAATCCGTCCTGTTGTTTAAATGACGGGTCATGTTCTTCGTCGACGATGATAACACCGGGGTTTGGCAACGGGGTAAAAATGGCCGAGCGGGTGCCAATGGCGATTCTCGCCCGCCCCGCGGCTGTGGAGAGCCACGCCTGGAGACGCTCGCGGCTGCTCAATCCTGAGTGCAAAACGGCAATATTTACCGCAAACCGCTGCTCAAAGCGGCTGATAGTCTGGGGGGTTAAGCCAATTTCCGGCACTAGTACCAGAGCCTGGTTGCCGGCATTTACCACCCGCTCAATGAGTTGTAAATAAACTTCCGTTTTGCCGCTGCCCGTTGCGCCTTCAAGAAGATAGGTTCGGTAGCGCTGTAGCTGAATTTGTTCGAGAGCGGTGTGCTGTTCCGGGTTCAAGGGCAAGGAGGGTTGGCGCAAAAGCTGCCCGTGTTTTTTCGCCGCCGGCAGGCGTGTGCTTTGTCTGGCCAGCCCCTTTGAGATCAGGTTGTTTAGGGTTGTACGGTTGACTGAATAGTGTTCAAGCTGTTGTTTGGAGAGGCAACCCTCATTCAACAGCAGCTTGTGCAAATGCGATTGTTTAGGAGCACGTTTCAAAGCACCTTCAGGTAGTCCTTTTCCTTCAGCGGTGAGCTCCCAGACGTCATCACCCTGTAATTGCGCCGCCTCCCCCTGGCGCAACAGCGCCGGCATAGCCGTGTGCACCACTTCTCCCAGAGGGTGGTGGTAGTAATTCGCCGCCCATTGGCAAAGTTTAAGCAAATCGTCCGGAATGACGGGTTCTGTATCGAGACTACCGTAGACCTCTCGCAGTTGCTGAATTGGCAGTGAACTGGAGGATTTGACCTCCAGCAGTATACCGACGACCTGCTGGTGACCAAAAGGAACCAGCAGGCGTACTCCCGGCTTGAGACTTTTCGGGTCGGGGAGTGAAGGGGCCTGCGGAGGCAGGTAGTCAAACGTCCGTCGCAGAGGGCTGGGAATGGCGACACTGAATATGACCGGTTCTGACATCCTCGGGATAGAGTCCTTGGCGGTTAGTGACGGTTTTCAGGCGCTTGTGTCTGATTGGAGAAATAGCACCTGGTGAATAATTGCCCACTTGCGCTGGCACCCCATTCTGGTAGTATGCGCGCTCCCTGGCCGATAACATTAACTGTTGTGCGGTGCCCGGCACAAGATCGGGTGGCGGCACATAATACATTATTAAGGCGCTCACTATGAAAGCAGATATTCATCCCAAATATGGGGAAATAACCGCGACCTGCAGTTGCGGCAATGTCATTAAAACTGGTTCTACTCTGTCTAAGGACATCCATATCGATGTCTGCTCTGAGTGTCACCCATTTTATACGGGTAAACAGAAGGTGCTGGATAGTGGTGGTCGTATCGATCGCTTTAAGAAACGTTTTGGCAGCCGCATAAAGAAGTAATGAGTTCACCCGTTTCTCTGTGAGAATAAAGTGCCATTTCGCGGCGCATTATTCTATCCGCAGTAACTTCTCAATAATCCGGGGTGTTGTGCCTTCGATCCGGCGGATGTCCGCCTGACACTGTGCTTGCCCCGGGTTATTGAGAAGTTACTCCCATCTTTGATTAAATTTTCGAGCTCAGCGCTGAAAATGCTGTTATAGAAGCGGTTCTGGGACGAAAATTTATGCAGCGATGGGGTTTAAAGTCTTGTAGTAAAAAATCCACAGACACTACAGGGTATAAACGTTATACTGTACTCTCTTTGATGTTCTGTCTGCTCCTCTATTAAGGCTGTTTCGGAAATGTAAAAGTATTTTTGACACAACCCTTAAAAAACCAGTGAGCGAACTGGATTGCTCAATCGCTAACGGTATCTGACCTTCACAAGATTAAGTTTACAAGACCGAACTGCAACTGAGGGTTGTCGCCGGGGTGGCTGATTTCCCTGATATATTATTAATTTCAATGTTGGTTGGCATCCATGTCGGATAATGTTAAGCAAGCTGCACTGGATTATCACGCTTACCCCGTACCGGGAAAGCTCAGTATTGAGCTCACAACACCAGCTGAAACTCAGCAGGACCTATCTTTGGCTTATAGCCCGGGGGTCGCTGAACCTGTACGCGAAATCGCCAAAGATAGAGAGAGTGCCTATAAATATACGGGTAAGGGCAACTTAGTCGCTGTTATCAGCGATGGCAGTGCCATTCTTGGGTTGGGCAATCTCGGCGCTTTGGCTTCGAAGCCGGTTATGGAGGGAAAAAGCCTGCTGTTCAAGCGTTTTGGCGGTATCAATTCCGTCGATGTCGAGGTTAAGGTCGACAATCCCCAGGCCTTTATCGATATAGTGGCCGGCATTGCCGATACATACGGCGGGATCAATCTTGAGGATATCAAGGCACCGCAATGTTTTGAGATTGAAAAAGCGCTGATAGAAAAATGTGACGTACCGGTTTTTCACGATGACCAGCATGGTACGGCGATTGTCACCGTGGCGGGTATGATCAACGCGCTGGATATTCAGGGGAAATCCCTGTCCGGGGCGAAAATTGTTTGCCTGGGAGCGGGAGCGGCAGCCAGTGCCTGTTGCCACTTGTTAATCACCGCAGGCGCGAAACAGAACAATATCACTATGCTTGACAGCAAGGGGGTGATTCACTCCGAACGCACGGATCTGAACCGATACAAACGGGCATTTGCCAGACAGACCGCCGCCCGTACCCTGGCTGATGCTATTGAAGGTGCCGATGTTTTTTTGGGGGTATCCGGCGCCGATCTGCTAGCGCCGGAACTGTTGGCCAAAATGGCGCCGAAGCCGGTGGTGTTCGCCTGCTCTAACCCCGATCCGGAGATTCGACCTGAGCTTGCCCACGAAATCCGCTGCGACCTGATTATGGCGACGGGGCGCTCGGACTATCCCAATCAAGTCAACAACGTGCTCTGTTTTCCGTTTTTATTCCGTGGTGCATTGGATGTGCGTGCAGCCCGCATCAACGACACCATGAAGCTGGCGGCGGTCGGTGCTCTCAGGGACCTGGCCAGAGAACCGGTACCGCAAGAAGTCAAGGCGGCCTACGGGGGAGTGGACTTAACATTTGGTCCAGAATATATTATTCCCACGCCAGTGGATCCCCGTTTGCTGGGGACTGTGGCTGAGGCGGTGGCTCGAGCAGCGGTAGCAACGGGGGTAGCGCGATTGCCCTACCCCGCCCATTATCCGTTGCGATCGCTACAGGACTGTAAGTTTTAAACCTCTCTTAAAACAGCTCTTCGGGTAGTGCCTCGTTGTTGGCCGAGTCCGATTCGCCGGAACCGATCCCGGCTTCGGCCACCGAAGGCAGGTTGCCACTGCGAAAAATTTCAAAAATAGCGTTGCGATCGCCGGGCTTGGCGCGTTTACCGGTTTTTGGGTTGATGCGTACGGTAACCAGTCCATCCGGTTGTTGGCGGACTGTTTCCGGTACGCCTTTGAGTGCGGTGCGCATAAAGTTTATCCAGATCGGTAGGGCCGCCGAACCGCCGAACTCATTGTTTCCCAGCAGGAGGTTCTGATCAAAGCCGAGCCAGGTGGTGGTTACGATATGGCCGGTGTAACCGGAAAACCACGCGTCTCTCGGGCCGTTGGTGGTCCCTGTTTTGCCGGCCAGGTCGTTACGTTTTAAAACTTTGGCGCGCTTTCCTGTACCTTTTTGCACAACATCCCGGAGCATAGAGTCAATGATATAAGCGACCTGATCATCCAGAACCTTTGGGGCCTGGGGCAATTTTCGCTGCTCTTCTTGCAGCGTTGCCGCCACCCCATCCGGGGCTGTTTCCAGCGACGAAGCTGCCGCGGTAGCCGCCAGATCAGTGTCTATCTCATCAGTGGGCGGACGTTCGTCTTCTGTACTCTCTTCGGGGGTATCGTCGGCGCACTTTCTGCACACTGTTAAAGGCGCTGCCTCATGGATTATTTCCCCTTCGACGCTTATCACCTTCTCAACCAGAAAAGGGTCGACCTTATAGCCGCCATTGGCGAATACGGCATATCCCGTTGCTACTTGCAGCGGAGTGAGGGCATAGCTGCCCAGAGCCAGGGATAGATCCCGAGGTAACTGCGATGTGTCGAATCCGTAGCGGTCCATACCTCTGATTGCTTCTGGAATTCCGATGTTGTTCAAAACTCTGATCGAAACCAGGTTGCGGGATTGGTAAAGTGCCTGGCGCAGACGGGTGGGGCCGTTGAATTCACCACCGGAGTTTACCGGCCGCCAAGTGCCTTCAAGGCTGGCGTCGTGGAAAACGATTGGCGCGTCGTTGATTATGGTGGCTGGTGTAAAACCCTGTTCAAGGGCGGCCGTGTAAATGAACGGTTTGAAATTAGAGCCGGGCTGGCGCGCGGCTTGAGTAGCACGGTTGAAGTGGCTTTGGTTGAAGTCGACCCCTCCTACTAGTGATCGGATAGCGCCGTTTTCCGGGTTTAGCGCCACCAGAGCAGCCTGCGCAGCGGGGATTTGGCTCAAGTGCCATTGCTCGTTGTTATCGATAACCTTTTTAACGACGCGAATGACATCGCCTACTTCCAGGATATCAGCAGCCTGTTTCGGCTTGGCGCCGACCCTGCTTTCAGATCGGTAGGCGCGGGCGCTTGACAGCCCCTGATCCCATCCGAGTGTGATTAAACTGCCATCGCCGAGTAAGGCCTCAATGGATTTTTCCTCAACCCGGGTTACCGCCGCCGGTTCCAGGTCGGAATAACTGGGGATAGAGCGCAGTGTTTCCTGCCAGGGTTCCAGGTCCAGCTGCGCACCGGCGGTTCCATTTTGTTCGCTTATTGTTTCCAGCGCCATGGCTGAGTCTGTCATGTCACCGACACGCGCTGCACTTGTCTGGGTAAACACCGCTTCCAGCTTTTGCTCCGGTCCCCGGTAGCCGTGGCGTTGATCGTAAGTCAAAAGCCCCTCGACAACAGCTTGTTGTGCTTTTGCCTGGAGTTGGCTATCGATAGTGGTGTAGACGCTGTAGCCATCGGTGTACGCATTGTCGCCAATCAGGGAAACAGCTTCTTTACGCGCCATTTCCGCCACATAGGGCGCATTGAGTTCTACACTTAAGCCGTGATATTTGGCCGTTACCGGCTCGGCGACAGCGGCCTGGTAGGTTGCCTCATCGATCAAGTCGAGGCTTTTCATGCGCCCGAGGATCCAGTTTCGGCGCAGCAGCGCCCGGGAGGGGTTGACAATGGGATTATAGGCAGAAGGTGCTTTGGGAAGGCCCGCGATCATGGCCAGTTGGGCCAGATTCAGCGCGTTGATCTCGCGGCCGTAATAAATCCTGGAGGCCGCTTGGATGCCGTAGGCGCGGTTACCGAGGAAAATGACGTTGACGTAGAGTTCGAGAATCTCCTCTTTTGTCAACTCTTTTTCAATCTGTAGTGCTAACAATATCTCATTAAATTTGCGGGCAAAAGTTTGGTGGCGGGTAAGAAAAAAGTTCCTCGCCACTTGCATAGTTATGGTACTTCCTCCAGATTGTATATGTCCGGTGAGCAATAATTGTGACGAGGCTCTCAAAAGCCCTTTAATTGAGACACCGTGGTGAGAATAAAATTGATCATCTTCGGCGGCTAGAATAGCCTTAATATAGTGCTCTGGAATATTTTCGTAACTGATTGGCGAGCGGCGCTTTTCACCAAACTCGCCGATCAATTTTTGATCACTGGAGTACACCCGCAGCGGGGTTTGAAATTTGACGTCCCGCAGCGTTTCGACAGCGGGTAATTTGGGGCTAAGGTAAAGGTATAAACCACCCAGAAGGGTGGCTGTACCGCTAAATCCGGCAAATCCGAGCCAGAATATCGCTTTAAAAAAAGGCTTTTTAAATTTCATTTTTTCTAGATGAATTAATGAGTTAGCTTTCCCATTCGGGAGGAGTTGACATTATAAGGCCTTTTAGATGGTTTACATAAGCGTAATGTTGTTGCAGGCTTGAGTTAAAGTGCTATAACATAAATTATATCTAAGTTGCGGAAAATTATAGAAAAATGGGGATATTAGGCTTTCTAGAGCAAAAACAAAAGCCGGTATTGGGGCTCGATATCAGTTCTACTTCAGTGAAGTTGCTGGAAATTAGTCGCCAGGGCGATCAATACCGTGTGGAAAGCTATTCCGTCAAGGCTTTGCCGCCCAATGTGGTTGTTGAAAAAAATATCAATGACCCGGAGGCTGTTGCCGAAACTGTGAAGGCTGTCGCATTTTTGTCAAAAAGTAAGGTGAAGCAGGCCTCCGTGGCGGTTGCGGGGTCGGCAGTCATTACCAAAGTAATAGAAATGCCCGCCGGTCTGAGCGACGACGCCATGGAAACTCAGATCAGCCTCGAAGCAGATCAGTATATCCCTTACCCTCTCGAGGAAGTAGCCCTCGACTTTGAAGTGCAGAAACCCTCTGAACGCAATCCCGAACAGGTAGAGGTGTTGTTGGCGGCCTGCCGGCGTGAAAATGTCGACCTGCGGGTGGAAGTGCTCAACCTTGCCAATCTGCATCCCAAGATCGTCGATATTGAAGCCTATACTATGGAGCGGGCGTTTTCTCTGATTGCGGAGCAGTTGGAGGATCAGGATGATCAGGTGGTTGCGATAGTTGATATCGGTGCCACTATGACCACTTTGAGCGTGCTGGTGGACGGTAAAACCGTATACACTCGGGAACAGCTGTTTGGCGGCAAACAGCTTACCGAAGAGATTCAGCGTCGTTATGGACTTTCCACGGAAGAGGCCGGGTTGGCGAAAAAGCAGGGTGGTCTGCCCGATGATTACGAACTCGAAGTCCTGGAACCCTTTAAAGAGGCCGTAGTACAGCAGGTCACCCGCTCATTGCAATTTTTCTTTTCCTCCAGCCAATACAACGATGTTGATCATATCGTGCTGGCTGGAGGGGTGGCGGCTATGGAGGGGTTGGTGGAACTGATCGAAGAAAAACTCGGCACCCAGACCACAGTTGCCAATCCCTTTGCCAATATGTCTGTTGCCCCTAGAGTCAATGCGATGGCATTGGCCAATGACGCGCCGGCGCTCATGATTGCAACCGGGCTCGCGATGAGGAGTTTTGACTGATGGCGAAAATTAACCTGCTACCCTGGCGCGATGAATACCGCCAGGAAAAGAAGAAAGAATTTACGGTTATCATAGTCGGTGTGTGTGTGCTCGCTCTGTTCAGCGCTTATGTGTGGATTGGCCGTGTTGAAAGCGCCATCGACAGCCAGATTGCGCGCAACCGGTTGTTGAAAACGGAAATCGCCGCGCTTGAAAAGCAGGTCTCTGAAATTAAAGAATTGAAGAAGCGCAAAACCGAGCTGCTTGATCGCATGCGCGTGATTCAGGACCTGCAGGGCACGCGCCCGGTGATTGTCAGATATTTTGATGAGCTGGTGCGCTCCGTGCCCGACGGCATTTTCATCACATCTTTGGAACGCAAAGGCAAGATTATCAATATCCATGGCGTGACGGAATCCAACAACCGGGTGTCTGCGTTTATGCGCAGGCTGGACGGCTCCGACTGGTTTTCAGCGCCCAATTTAAACTCTGTCAAGGCAGATCCAAAATTCGGAGAACAGGCCAGCGAATTCAGACTAAGCGTTTCCAGTGCGGTTCCCGGCGCCGAGGAAGGGGAGGAAGGGTAAGTGGCTTTCGCGGATTTTGTAGAGCAGCTCCAAAATTTCGACCTCTCCGAAGTTGATTGGGAACGGGCGGGGGTCTGGCCTGTGCCGATCAAAGTCGGCCTGTGTATCCTCGCTTATGCCGCCATTGTCAGTGGTGGTTACTTTTTCTTTGTCAAGGATCTCTATATACAACAGGACAAGGTTGTCGCCACCGAGATGGAGCTTCGAAAGTCGTTTGAACATAATGCCTTTCAGGCGGCAAACCTGGAAGCTTACCGTGCACAAATGAAGGAAATGGAAGAGTCGTTCGGTGCCCTTGTGTCACAGCTTCCCAGTGACACGGAGGTGCCGGGCCTGCTGGAGGACATCGATGAAAAGGGCAATGAAAGTGGCCTCAACATAGTCAGTATCGCGCTTCAGCAGGAAGTTGTCGGCGAGTTTTATGTTGAATTACCGATAAAAATTGAAGTGCAGGGTGGTTACCACGATCTGGGCAGCTTTGTCAGTGGTATCGCCGGCATGCCGAGGATTGTGACCCTGCACGATTACCAGATAAAAGAGCAAAAAGATTCAGGTGTATTAGACATGAAAATTCTGGCAAAAACCTATCGCTATAAATCGCAGGGTGAATAAGCATGCGGGCAGTCAATTTTCCAGCCATGGTTGTTTGCCTGGCGGCAATCACTGCGACAGGGTGTGGCGGTATACCCGAGCACCAGGATTTGAAAGACTATATTGCGGAAACCAAACGCAGGCCCGCGGGCCAAATAGAACCGTTGCCAACCTTTCGGCCCTACCAGTCCTTTACCTACAGTGTCGCCGCGCTCAGAAGCCCCTTTGAACGTCCGGTAGAGGAGAAAAGGCAGGTTCTGGTCAGCGGTAATAGCAATATAAAACCGGATTTAACCCGTGAAAAAGAGTATTTGGAAAGCTTTAGCATCGCTTCCCTGAAAATGGTGGGAACGCTGGAGAAAGACAGTGTGCTCTGGGCTTTGATCGATGATGGGGAGGGCGCTATTCACCGCGTCACCGCCGGAAATTACATGGGTAAAAACCACGGCAGGATAGTATCCGCTTCGAATACGGAGCTGGATGTCATCGAAATTGTGCCGGACGGTCTGGATGGGTGGGTTGAACGGCCCAGAGTTTTAAAATTAGAAGAAAAGGAATAGCGCGCTATGTCAGCTTTGTTAACGTCGGCAAGAGTTGTTAGAAGCCTACAAGTATTGTGCCTGCTATGGGCGGCTATGCCTTTGTCTCTTTTGGCGGGAGATCTTGAAGATATCCGCTTTGCCGAGCTCCCCGGAGAGCGGTTCGAAGTCCGAATGCAGTTTTCCGAAGCCCCTTCCACACCGGCCGGGTACACTATTGAACAGCCGGCCAGGATCGTGCTGGATTTTCCCGATGTCGGAAATCAATTGGCCCAGAAAAAGTTTCCGCTGTCATTTGGCAATGCCAAAAGCGCGGTTGTGCTCAGTGGTGGTGGCCGTACCCGGTTGATTCTGAATCTGGCAGAGTTGACCCCTTATCAGACACGAGTCGATGGCAATGCGTTTGTGATTGAGGTGGGCAGTACCCAGGTTGCCGATTACCTTGAAAAATCAGCCGATCTTGCCGCAAGTGTGAGTTCGGAGATCAGCAGCGAGGGGACGTCGATTACCAATGTGGATTTTCGCCGAGGCGAAAAAGGAGAGGGTAAAGTCATTATCTCTCTGAGCAATCCCAATGTCGGCGTCGATGTGGAGGATGGCAGCGACGGTATTGTGCTGACATTTCTTAACGCCCAACTGCCGAAGGAATTGCGCCGTCGTCTGGATGTCACCGATTTTGCCACACCCGTAACCAGTATCAAATCCGATTATGATGGTTCCAGAACGTCGATTCAAATCACCCCGACCGGCGATTATGATTACCTGGCCTATCAAGCGGACAATGAGTACGTGGTAAGTGTAAAGCCTCTTACTCAAAAAGAGGTTGAGGAGAAAAAAGCGCGCTTTGCCTTTGTTGGCGACAAATTGTCGCTCAATTTCCAGGATATCGAAGTGCGTTCCGTGCTACAGCTTATCGCCGATTTTACCGAATTGAATCTGGTGGCCAGTGACACTGTCAGTGGACGTATTACCCTGCGGTTGGACAATGTACCCTGGGACCAGGCTCTGGACCTGGTGTTGAAGACCAAGGGACTGGACAAACGCCAGGTGGGCAATGTGCTGATGGTGGCTCCGGCGGCGGAAATTGCCGAGCGAGAGCGGCAGGAAATCGAGACCCAGAAACAATTGCAGGAACTGGCGCCTTTGCGCACAGAGTATATCCGTATTCGTTATGCCAATGCCAAGGAGCTGTTTAAACTGTTTTCTGAAGGCAGCGGCGGTGGAGGTGGCGTCGAGCGGTGGTTCCATAATAGAATTGGCTGGAACGCAGGATGCGCTGGACGCTGATCCTGGGACGCCAATCGGTTTTTTTAATAACGGCGGTACCACCGACATTGACGAGGATATCGGTGTGGACCTGGGAATTCCCTCGAATCCTGCAGGTAGTATTGCATTCGATATTATCAACGATCACATATTGTTGGAAATGGAGTTGTCGGCACTGGAAGATACCGGCTATGCGGAAGTGGTTTCCCAGCCCAAGGTGATTACCGGCGACAAGAAAAAGGCTACAATCGAATCCGGTACGGAAATTCCGTACCAGGAAGCATCCGCCAGCGGCGCCACTTCTACCTCCTTCAAAGAAGCTGTGTTGAAGCTGGATGTAACGCCACAGATAACGCCCGACGACCATATTATTATGGACTTGAAGATCAACCAGGACTCGGTGGGTGAAATCGATGATGCCAGTGGTATTCCCACTATTGATGTGACAGAGATTAATACCCAGGTATTGGTCGGCAATGGACAGACAGTGGTATTGGGAGGGATTTTCACTACCAATACAGTGACTTCTCAAACAAAGGTTCCTCTCCTGGGGGATATTCCGTACTTTGGCCGGTTATTTAAGCGGGATGTGAACGCCGAGGAAAAGCGGGAGCTGTTGATCTTTATCACGCCTAAGATACTGGCGAGTGCAATAGCGAATTAATGGAATCTGTTTCCAATGTTTTTCTGGTCGGCCCTATGGGGGCCGGCAAATCCACAATCGGTCGCCTGCTGGCAGGCGAACTGAATCTATCGTTTAAAGACACCGACCAAGTTATCGAAGAGCGTACTGGCGCCGATATTCCCTGGATTTTCGATGTCGAGGGGGAGGACGGATTTCGCCGACGCGAAACGGCCGTGCTGCGCGAGCTGGTTGAGCAGCGGGGGCTGGTGTTGGCCACCGGCGGTGGCATTGTACTGCGACCGGAAAACCGCCGTGCCCTGCAAAGCGGTGGGCGGGTAATCTATCTGACAGCCTCCATTGAACAACTGCTGGAGCGCACCTACAAAGACCGTAAACGCCCCCTGTTGCGGGTCGATGACCCACGCAGTCGAATTATAGAACTGATCAATCTGCGCGATCCGCTTTACCGTGAGGTGGCGGATTTAATTATCAGTACTGACAAGCGCAGCCCCAGAACGGTGGCTCAGGATATTGCCCGCCGGTTGCATAGCCGGGATTAAACGCCACATTAGCCTACACCCCATCGTTGCATAAATTTTCGAGCGCTTCTTCTAAGCTAAAAATGCCGCTATAGACGCAGCAAAGCGGTACTGGGCCGAAAATTTATGCAACGATGGGGTATAATTGCAGGCAAATGCTACTGTAGCGGATTTGCACAGGCATCGGTTTTCAATCCATACCTAATGCTCAAACGCTTTGGGTACTGCCCCAATCGAAAGGTATTTATTTTTCTATGACGCAGACACTGAATGTGAATCTCGGCACGCGCAGCTACCCTATTTTTATCGGCGCTGGGTTGCTCGATGATGCGAATTTGTTTAAGCCTTATATTCGCGGCGAGCAGGTGTGTATCGTTACCAATGAAACTGTTGCGCCTTTATATCTGGCGGCTTTGCAAAATACCCTTGCTGGTACCCGGTTGGATACGGTTATCTTGCCGGAGGGCGAACAGCATAAAAACCTCGACACGCTTAACCGGATTTTCGACACCCTTCTGCAAGCACGGCACAACCGCACGACCACCCTGGTTGCGCTGGGCGGTGGCGTAGTGGGTGATATGGCTGGCTTTGCGGCGGCATGCTATCAGCGCGGAGTGGATTTTATCCAGGTTCCCACGACGTTACTGGCGCAAGTGGATTCATCCGTTGGCGGCAAGACCGGAGTCAATCACGCATTGGGAAAAAATATGATCGGTGCCTTTCACCAGCCCAACTGTGTAGTGGCGGACACCCGTGTGCTGGCCACTTTACCGGATCGGGAACTGGCGGCGGGACTGGCGGAAGTTTTCAAGTATGGGCTGATTGCAGACCTTGATAAGTAATACAACTAGGACTATACAAATATTTTTATTGATGCATATTTTAAGCAAATTTTGGTTTATATATAAATATACGTCTCTTATCAAGCATACAAATCAAAACTAAACTTAAATAAAT
>JARROD010000104.1:0-10763 GCA_037384225.1 Exilibacterium sp. | reverse complement strand
TTGGGTATAGTTATCTCGGCGCCAAAAGCGGGTTGTCGTGCAAAATGGAACTCACTGCCCGGTATCCTCTGATCGAGACCGGTGCCGGGGCGAAAAACGTTACTGGTTGGAGTCGTCGTCAGCGCTATTGGGCAGGAAACAAATGAACATTTCTAAACGGGTAATGCCTAATTTTAAGGCGTATAGTGGAGGAATTCATTTTTCGGATACAACATGAAACGCTACAATATCCTTCATCAGACTACTTACACTTTTCCCGAAGTCGTTCAATTGCAGGCACATACGTTGCGTTTGCGCCCGCGAGAAGGCCACGAACTGCGTATCGAAAGCTCCAGCCTCAACCTCGAACCAAACGCAATCGTGAGGTGGCACCGGGACGCGGAGGGGAATTCTGTGGCAACGGCAAATTTTGCTTCCGGCTCGGATCGCCTGTCGATTGAAAGCAATATAACCATTCAACAGTACGATCAGGCTCCCTACGATTTTCTGGTATCCGATTATGCCGAGCTTTATCCATTTGACTACCAGGAAGAAGATAAAATCATACTGACACCCTACCTGCGGGGACCCGGAAATGCCAGCGATAATCTGTTATCCAAATGGGTCGGCGACATATGGCGCCCTGGTGAAAAGATACAAACCTACAGTTTGTTAAAAAGGTTGAACGAGCGTACTCACCAAGCGCTGTCCTATCAACTGCGCGAGGAACCCGGTGTGCAGACGCCCGATCAATCATTGTCGAGTGGAGCCGGGTCCTGCCGTGATTCCGCGAATCTGTTTATGGCGGCAGCGCAACTTTTGGGGCTGGCCTCGCGCTTTGTCAGCGGATACATATATTCTCCTCCCCCGACTGCCCCAAGGGGGTCCACCCACGCCTGGGCGGAGGTCTTTCTCCCCGGCGCCGGCTGGAAGGGATTCGATCCAACCACCGGCCATATCGTGGGGGCCGACCATATTGCGGTGGCGGTAGCGCGGTTGCCCGAGTCTGTACCACCGGTTTCCGGGACTTATATCGGCGCTCCCGGCGCCAACATGTCTGTCGGTGTCTGGGTGACGGATCTGGGCTGAATAAATGGCCCGGGAAATCGCCGAGTGAACCGATTAACGTAACTGTGGATACGATGCCAATGAGCATTTCAATAACCAGCCCCACGATGCCTCCATCAATCCAATATTTATCGGACTCGAACCATGTGGTTAAAAACCAGTTGTAGCTTAACGTTCAGTATCAATTTCCCCACCCCCTTTGTGCTGATGCTTCGCCCTCGCAGTGGTGCCCAGCAATGGGTGGCCAGTGAAGAGTACAACCTCTCCCCGAGCGTGCCCGCCGTCGAATTCACCGATGACTACGGCAATCTTTGCCAGCGTCTGGTTGCCCCGCCGGGATTTTTTTCAGTGTACACCTCCGCTCAGATTATGACGGCGGATACAGTGGATGAGGCTCCGCACGGATCCTTTGTCGAAATTCAGAATTTGCCGGATAGCGTTTTCAAGTACCTCCTGCCCAGCCGCTATTGCGAGTCGGACCGGTTTGGCGAAATGGCAACATCCATTGCTGCCAATCGGCAACTCGGTTATGACCAGGTGGCAGAAATTGAAAACTGGTTGCGTAACGAAATTCAATATCAACCCGGCGGAAACGGTTCGCGCCTTTCGGCGACCGAGGTCCTCAATAAAAAGGTCGGCGTCTGCCGGGATTTGTCACATTTGGGCATTGCACTTTGCCGCAGCATCAGTATTCCGGCGCGCATGGTGGTTGGTTATTTATATGGGCTCGAACCCATGGATCTGCACGCCTGGTTTGAAGCCTTTGTGGCTGGTCGCTGGTATATTTTCGATGCCACCCAAAAATACAAAAATGGCGGTTATGTCGCCATTGGTTTTGGCCGGGATGCGGCGGATGTGGCTGTCTATACGCAGTTCGGGCCTGCGGTTTTTCCGCTTGAACAAAAGGTTCAGGTTTCTCGTTTGGAATAATGTAGCTTCTCAATAGGGTAGCTTCTCAATAACCCGGGATATTGTGCCTTCGATTCGGCGGCCAACACCGGGTTATTGAGAAATGACAAATAATGCTGTCAACAGGCCCGCTAGTGGGTAGGGTACGTCGCTTTACTTAATAAACTCTTCGTTGGCTTTTAGCGTTAACGGGTGGTAACCGTCTTTGGCTTCGTTAAACGCTTTCCTGCCGAAGGCTTTGCCTTTTTCGGTTTTGGACAATTCCCGGTACAGCGGTTTGACCAACTTGTTGCGGCCGATGCTGACTAAGTAATTGTGCAAGCGGGGCAACGCCGGTTCATACCAGTTGTATACCACATGCATTAACCAACTGTGGGCAATTTCATTATTTTTTGATTCGGTCAGGCTGAAGGCGCCGTCCAGCGCCGCCATTTGTTCATCGCTTAGCTGTTTGGGCAGGTTGTTCAAAAAGTAAAGCCACTGGTGCACGGTCCAGTCTTCGGTCTCAATATCACCGGCCTTGATTTTGTCGGCCAACCAGGCGGAACGGGTATCGTCGACGCTACTGAACGCATTTGATTCCGGTTTCGGCGCGCCGTTCGGGATACCGGGCTCAAATACCCACTGATTGACCCGTTCCATGTTCAGTTTATCTGGGTGCTGTTTGAGCAGAGTGTCTTTCAGGTAGGTGATAAACTGGTCGGTGGTAATGCTCTGAAAGGCAAAATGTTTAAAATACTTCAGTAGAAAAGCGTCAAAGTTTTCCCGGCCGACCTTTTGTTCGATTTCCCGCAGAAACAGCGCGCCTTTTTCGTAGGGAATATTGGAGAAGACGTCATCGGGGTCGCGTCCGCGCAAATCAATGGCCAGGATTTCTTCGTTTTCCTCTAACCTTTCGATATCTTCCTCTAGATCTTGATAACCGAGAACGGCCTCCTGGTCATAGCGATCGGTGCCGTAAATGATTTCCATGATGCGGTAGGTCAGATAGGTGGTGAAACCTTCGTTCAGCCACAAGTCCCGCCAAGTGGCATTGGTGACGGTATTGCCCGACCAGGAGTGCGCCAACTCGTGGGCTATCAATGAAACCAGGGATTTGTCGCCGGCAATCACGGTCGGGGTAATAAAGCTCAGGCGCGGATTCTCCATGCCGCCAAAGGGAAACGAGGGCGGTAGGATCAGCAGGTCATAGCGGTCCCAACTGTAGGATCCGTAACGCTTTTCGACGGCGATTAGCATTGACTCGGTATCTTCGAATTCCTTTGCCGCCGCCGCCAGCAATGAGGGTTCGGCGTATACCCCCGTGCGCTCGCCCATGGCTTTAAACTTCAGGTCACCCACGCCCAGGGCGATCAGGTAAGAAGGGATTGGCTGGGGCATGACAAAGGTGTATTCGCCATCGCGTTCGGTATCCGGATCATTCGCCGCACTCATCACCGCCAGCAGTTCTGGCGGGGTGTGGATGGTGGCATTGTAGGTTACCCGCACTTTTGGCGTGTCTTGCAGGGGTATAAAACTACGGGCGTGAATGGCCTGTGCCTGGGTAAACAGAAACGGGTGTTTTTTTCCGGCAGTTTGCTCCGGGGTCAGCCATTGCACGCCGGACGCATTGGGGTGGGTGGCATAGTCAATCGTCACGGTGTCGCCATTGTTCGGCAGGTTGATTTCCAGCGCCGCACCCAGGTGACCCTTGGGTTCGCGCAAGCGGTAATCGACCGGATTTCCACCGGCTGTGACGCTGTTGATGGTTAGATTACGGGTATCCACCACCAGGGTTTTTGCCATTGGATCGACTTTATTGTACTGAAGTTGCGCAGTACCGCGGATGACTTTGGCGTCAAAATCTATATTTAAATCCAGCTCAAGATGTGTCAGCTTGACTGACTCAGGATTGGCGAAGGAGTGGTAATCTTCACCGGATTTAATGTCATCGCCTGGGGGAGCGACGGCGGTGGTCGATTCAGCTTTATTTTTAACTGACGGCGGTGCATCCGTCGGGGTGGATTTCTGTTCACACGCGTTTAACAATAGTGTTGCAAGAAGAGGCATTAATATTTTTCTTAATGTCATGGAGTACTCCTGGAGATTTGTATGCTTTATTTTACTCTGATTGGACGTTTAATGGCGCGGAATCATCCTACGGGGAGACGGACTGCTGGAATCCTCACTGTTTCACGACGTGTGGTTCGCGAGTCAGTGTTTAAAAAACAAGCGAAAGGAAGTAGAGTGCCGCCGGAAATACAGCGGATTATTGGGACCTTACGGTAGCGATACCGGCCGTTTGTACCTGAATCTGTTTAATCTGCTCACCAGCATTTCGCCTACCGGGTGAACCAAATACCTAAAGGTTACCCGTCGCCGGTGAATCAAGCTGTTGAGCCGCTACAAGGAATGGTTATGATCCTGGTGTTACTGGCCATACTGGTCGGTTTTATTGTATTGGTCTGGAGCGCAGACCGTTTTGTGGACGGGGCGGCGGCAACGGCGCTTCACGCGGGTATGCCGTCATTGTTGATTGGCACAGTGATTGTCGGCTTCGGTACCTCGGCGCCGGAAATGGTGGTATCGGCGATAGCGGCGGCGGATGGCAATCCCGGTCTGGCGCTGGGTAATGCCTTTGGCTCGAATATTGTCAATACCGGGCTGGTTTTGGGGGTTACAGCGCTGATTGCGCCGATTGCCGTGCACTCGAACATTGTCCGCAAGGAGCTGCCCCTGCTTTTATTGATCGGCGCTGTTGCCGGTGCAATTCTCTGGGATAAATCACTCAGCCGCTGGGAAGCGGTGTCGTTGCTGCTGGGTTTTTTCGGGCTGATCGGCTGGTCTGTGTTTTCCGCCCTGCGCAATCGAGACGATCATTTTGGCTCCGAGGTCGAGCGGAATCTCCAAGCGCGCGCTATGTCTCTGGCGCGTGCGCTTTTCTGGCTGGTGGCCGGGCTGGCGTTGCTGATCGTCAGCTCCCGGGTTCTGGTATGGGGGGCGGTGCGCGTTGCCGAGTCCCTCGGCGTCAGCGATCTTGTTATCGGCCTGACCATTGTCGCCCTGGGTACTTCCCTGCCGGAACTGGCCGCTTCGGTTATCGCCGCCCGCAAGGGCGAGCACGATATCGCCATCGGCAATGTGGTGGGTTCGAATATGTTTAACCTACTGGCGGTGGTCGGCATTGCCGGTACTATTTCACCCATGCCGGTGATAGATAGCGAAGTGCTGGTGCGGGACTGGCCGATGATGATGGGGCTTACCCTGATGCTGCTGGCAACAGCCTATGGCTTTCGCGGTGAGGCTCGGATCAACCGCTTCGAGGGGGGGCTGCTACTGGCGGCTTACTGTGTGTATAACACTTATCTCGTCTACGGTCTTACGATGTAAAAAGAAAAAGGGGCGGTGGCAAATTATTCTCATTTGTCACCGCCCCTTTTTCTTTTTTTAATTGTTCGGTTGATACCAGTAGGTTTTCTTCACCAACTCACCGGGAATCTTTTTCGAATCCAGCCCACTGTTAACCTTAGGTGTGCCTTTCTTTGTAACCGTCAGTATGCCGTCCGAGGGGATGCTGTTGCTAGAGGACGTCGTTGTACGTGAAGAGGCGTTTTTGGGATCTATTTCCCCTTTGTTGTTAAACAGTGGTGTCGCATCGTAGAGGTTGACACCGAACAGGTAGCTGGACCCGGCGACGGGCTCACAGGTCGTAATGGCCTGGTTGGGTTCATAGGAGGTGAAAAATACCTTCGACTGAAAAGTAAGACTCTGTGACAGTACCTTCTCTCCCGCTTTTTTCAGGGTGATGAACCATCCATTGGCACTTTGCAACTTTTCAAGGGCTTCGGTGCGGATGTCGACGTCATCGCTCCCTGCCTTGTTGCGGGTCGCATCGTACAAATCACTTTCTGTTAGTTTGGTGTATTGCGCCGGTTTGGTGAAAGGTTGTTTGACCATATAAAAGCGATCCTCGACAACTTTGTCCAGAGGGTTGGCCCGCCAGCCCGAGCCGATGGTCAGGGCGATTTGCGTGCGGCCGGACTGGATATAGGTGGTGGCGTCGATGTCGGCGTAGAAACGGCGGGCATCGGTTGCACTTTTGTCTCCGCCCTCGGCAAAATCGGCGATCAGTCCGCCACTGACAAGGTCGTCGAGTTCGGCGCCGTTGTTGACGTCGAAACGCCAGATCTGGCCGCCGACATCGGCGACAAACAGGATATCCACCAAGCCGTCGTTGTCGGTATCGCCGGCTTTCACCGAGCCGGGAATGCTGTATTTCATGTCGCTCAGGTTGAGGTCGTGGCGGGTGCCGTTACCCGCGCTCCAAATCAGTTTCGGCGAGGGTGTGGAACTTGATCCCGTACTGCCGCTGCTGGAAGGATAGCCGGCTTCGACCATAAACACAGCGCGACCTTTGTTGTCTTCGGTGCGCAGGCTATGGGTGTCCTGGTCCGGGTCGTAACCACCGGAGATCAGCAGCACGTCCTTGGTAACCAGTGAATCGTTCTCTGTGTAGGCCACTCGAGCTTTTACCGGGTCGGCCCAGGACTGGCCCATTTCCCCGTAGGGAGAGGCGCCACCGTTGAGTATCCACATGAGCTTTGGGTTGTCGCGATCGGTGACATCAAGGGCGTAGTAGTGATCGCCGCCGCGGCGCATACCAAAGTAAAGGTAGACATGATCGCCGTCGCTTTGTTTTATGTCGCCGTCGCGGTTGGCGTCATATACCCATCGGGTGATCGAGCCATCCAGACCGTAGGGGTGTTTCTGGGTAACGGAATTGTCGTAGAGGGTGGTCAGGTTGGGCAGCAGTTGCTCCGGTATAAAGGCGAACAGTTCTTCGCCGGTATCGCCGTCGAAGGCGTGCAGATAGCCTTCATTGGTGGTCATAAAGATGGTGATGTCGGGCGCGGTCTCACTGCCGCCGTAGGTTACGGCAACCGGTTGCGAGTGCAGCGGATCACCCAGTTGCTTGCGGCCATCGCTGGTGTCACCGTCATTGTCAATATCCTCAAGATCTACACCCCGAGCCCACTTGAGCAGGTCTACACGGTAAGAATCCGGGTTGAGCTTGCCGGTAATGCCTAGCATGGCCGTAGTGATTTTTTCATTATCTTCGTGCAGTGGATTGTTTTTGATAAAGGTGCTGGCGCTGGGGTCGGAATAGTAGGTATACACCTTGCGGTTGTCCGGGTTGTCCGGCAATTCCATTGCCGCGCCACCGGCTGTCACATCGGAACCATCGGCGTCGCCATCTGTCCAGAAGCTTGTCACCTCGTCGGAAAAGAACTTTTCTCCCGGAAGTATGGCTAGATTACCGTTTTGGCCGATATAGTTGTCTTCATTGGGGTCACTGTCTGCCACTTTGTATTTTTTCAGGTTGCCGACCCAGCGCGGCAGTTTGCCGGGTTTGAACAGGGCAAAATAGACATCCTCGTAATTGGTGAGACTGTTGAACTGGCTCATGGTGGCGGCGGGGGCGGCGAACGTGGTATCTATATCCAGCGCTACTTGAAAAATCTCGTTAAACGCGTTCAGAAGTTCGGCTTCGCTGCCCGCCTTCATAAAGGCACCCTGGCCCTTTTCGGCCAGATTTTCCAAGTATTGCATAGCGGCATATTGGCTCGGATTGTTTTCATCGAGTGCAAAGGCGATGGTGAAGGTTTTCACGGTGTTCTTGCCGTTGACATCCGGTGCTTGATCTTCAGTTGCCAGCCATTGGATCAGCTCTTCCGAACAGGCCTCGTTAGGGTTGCTATTCATGCAACTGCCACTGTGGCCGATATAGTTCTTGATCAGCTCTTCCGAATGGGGCATGTTCGCTTGTCCATCGCTCAGCAGCACGATATAGTTTGCCTGACAGCTTTCTTTGATAGGCGAGATGTAAACCGGATTGCCGGTGATATGTTCGTCGAGGCAGTTGTCAGAGTTGAGATTGTCATCGCTGCAGCCTTCGGGCATTACCCGGGTGCCGCCGGTCCAGGAATCGCTGTGGCTGAGGCGCTTGGTGTTGACAAGCCCTGCGCGCTCATCGCCGATCGCATTGCCGTTGGCGTCGACGTGTTTGCGAGACTTACCCCAGTAAACCGGGTCGCCGCGGAAATAGCGTGCGGCTTCATAGAGTGTGTCGACAATTACTGTCCAGGAGTTAGCTTCCATGCTATCGACCAGGTCAATCACCTGGCCGCGAACATCTCTACCGCTGTTGGGGTTATCGCCGCTATCCGTGTTATCGCCGTTAGCCGCGATCATATCCCCGGCTTCAACCATGATTTCCAACGCTGCAGATCCGCCCGGCAGGTGGTCCCAGGTATAACTGCGGCGCTGACTGCCGGACAGCTTTTGGAGAAAGACGATTGCGTTGGCGTTACTGTTCCAGTCCGGCTTGTTTACCAGGGGTTGTATTAGCGCGGAAATATCCGGCGAGGTGTATTGAGTACCCGCTGTCCAGTCGGTCAGTGCCGGGGTGCCGGCGCTGCTCCACTTTACCGAAGCGTTACGGACTTTATCGCGGCGGCTGATATTGTAGTTATCGGCGTTGGCAAAGTTGTCCGGGTTAACGGCATTTTGCGCTTGCAATGTCATCGTCGCCGCGCCGCCGTCACTTTCTTTGGCGGTGAATATCAGGTGTGCTTCCCTTATTTTCGCCCCCGGTTTTAGCGGTAAATTCACAAACCTAAGACCATTGACCTGGTTGCCGTTGATATTCAGCGTGTGGCCGCTATCGTCAACACCACCGTTACTGTATTCCTCAGCGTCGTCGGCCGGTTGCGCGATTTGCCGGCGGATACTGACCTGCTGGCAGGTATTGTCGGGGACAGAGCGCGAGCTGTATTCCACAACCAATTGAGGTTGCTTAGCACTGTTGGCATCGTAACTGTAGGCCAGCCGTTTACTGTTGGCGGAGCCGCTTTCGGGCTGAATTTTAAATGCCATGGCATGGCCGCCGCACCAGTCGCTGCGATCGACTACCTGTTGTATCAGTGTGCTCAGGTCAGGGGTTTTAACGGGGGCGTCCTGAACCCAATCGCCCGGATTCCAGCTCACGGATGAGTTTAAATAACTGGCGGCTGAAATATTCCCCGCTGCGGTGCTGTAGGTGCCGGCATTGGCGCTGTCTTCGAGTTTTATATTCAGGGAAAGCGCCGAGCCCGATGTGCTGTTGACCTTGGGGACAAGCTGAATATAAGCACGGGTTACCCTGGCTCCCCGGGGAATAGTGACGTTTTGAAACCGCAAGCCGGTTGCCTTGGCAATCCCTTGATCGACAGCGACATGATAGCTGACATTCAGTAGTGGGGCGCTGCGGGCACGGCCATTGTGGGTATAGGCCGCGCGAGTCCATCCGCCTTCGTGGGTTTGAATAAAGGCGATGCTGTTGCCGCTGGTCCAACTGCTATTGGAGACAATTTCCTGGACGATCGGCGACAAGTCGGGAGAGGTGTGGGTTTGATTGGGAAACCAATCAGTGGGTTGCCAGGAAACACTGTTCGCTGTTTTGGGTCGACGACTAATATTCCGCCAGGAAAATTGTGAAAACGTTGTCGCATCAATGGACGATTCTCCGTACAGGCGAATACTCAGTTCACCGCTGCTTTGCTCTCTGGATGTAAAGGTAATGGAAGCGGAGTCAATGGTTGCCTGGCGGGGAATTTCCAGATTCTGAAACCTCAATCCGTTGATCTGGAAGGCGTTGATATCCAGGCTTTGTCCATAGGTATCTACGCTGCCGCTGGTGTATTCTTCGGCGTCGTCGCTGTCGCTCGAAACCCGGCTCTGTATTGAGAATGAGGTGGATTGTTGTTGAGAAAAGCCCAGGTCCAGGTAGTCGTTGGTAAGGTTGGTTGACCCGTCACCCCCGCCGCTGGCCAGACTTTCGCTGGCGTCATCGCTGGACTGTTTTATGGGAAGTGTCAGGATCGGGTTGTCCTCATACTGGGCATCGATATCGGTAACCGGATATATTATGGGGCCGCCCGGGTCGTTAAAGCGCATCAGGCCGACGTTGATGCCGCTAGTTTGCGTCATGATATTTTTAAAAGCGTTTCGTAACGCGGTTATGCGAGGCGTTGAGGAATAGGGGGCACCGCCGACCGGGCCTCTCATAGAGCCCGAGTTGTCGAGAATAAACAGTACGTTGGGTTTGACCACAGAAGTGGTTAGCCTGCCAAAGAAAATGTCCGTATCGTCGGCCGACACCGGCGCCAAGCCAGCCATAGCATAAATAAATCCCAGTGCGGCGGCCTTAACTTTTTTAGTTGTGTATATCATTTTCTGATTACTCTTGTAACAAACGCATTTGCTAATTTCTGCCGGTGTTTAATGTCCGGCTTAGCGGGTTCTCGGTTTCATCGTCTGTCGTCGACCGAAGGATATTGATCATCGATTCTGCGGTCTATGCACACATTGGCAGTGCGGATTAATTTTGTATTATCTATCCAGCCAATTCATTTCGTCATTGGAAAGCGCGCCATTACTATCTCTATCCCAGCCTTTTTGTCCGGATGAGTTAATTTGGATAAATCCGTTGCCGGCCTGGGGCCCGGTGGGAGCGGCTTGAAGGGTATAGCTGGAGTTGTTTGCGGCGCTGATTGTGAGGTTATAGTAAACCCGGGAGCCGTCCAGCGGACATTTGGAAACAAAGGTCGAAGCCGCTGGAATACCGGTGTCCTCGCCCCCGGCGGCCGCGCCCGTATAGGTACTGTTAGCGGCGAAATAACGTTCCATCGCCAGAGCGAAATTAGCCAATACACCCTGGCATTCACTGCGGCGCGTGCGCTCGACGTACCCTGTATAACTCGGGTAGGCAATAGCGGATATGATGCCGA
>JARROD010000103.1:0-17528 GCA_037384225.1 Exilibacterium sp. | reverse complement strand
AAAGCCCTCCCAGAATTAACAGCAGTAGGGCTTTGCCCCTATTGATTATTCGCATCCCAGTTTCCACTATTTGTTTTAATCAGTTTTTATACCTAAATCTCAAACGCTTTGGGTATATATACCCGGTGACGAGGGTCGTAACCGTCAGTCATAAATTCTAGCGTAGCGGTGGAACAGGGCGTTGATTTCAATCAACTAATATATTGGGCCAGCGCAGATGCCTGTAGGAAGCGCCGAGGTAACGCCCTCGGGAATGATTTTCATACCGAGTGTGGGTGGTGTCAGCCACGCGCCAGACGAGTGGTCGAACTGGCCTGATGTTGAAAAAGGCTGCAATGTTTTGCTGCATTCCATGATCGAACTTGCCGGGCGCGCCTGACGCAAACAATATATTTGAAAATCGCCTTCAATAATTGTATTTAAACCTTCATATCTGTTGCTAATATACCTAAATCTTAAACGCTTTGGATATATAACCGCGTATTATGATAATTTCCTCTGTTGAAGTAGGGGAAGTCTAATTTGGCGTGTTTATTTTTATGCGGATTTTGGTGCTGTCCTTTTTATTAAATAGAATAAAGAGCAAGGAACGGAAACATGAAAAAAACGGTTGTCAATCAGTTGTCGGGGTTGTTGTTTGCCGCTTTGGCCAGTACTGCAAATGCGGGGGGTATATCGATATTGCAGGATACTGTGGAACTCAATTTGGATATGAGTATCGATATCCCCGCTGAATACAATGAAGGCTATGGCATTGAAGACTGGACTTTCAGCGATAGCTACGAGGGGGCAGGAATCGGTGGGGTGAGACTGTACGGCGAAAAATATTACGGAAAGTTGCCGGGGCAGGATGAAAGCACCTGGATGACAGGCTTTGCGGAAATTTCCGATTACAGCTCGGATGAATATACATCGTGGAACCTGCGGATGAGGTTTGACCCGAATAATGAACCGAACCCTGGTAACACCTTCGGAGAAGGCTCGACTTTGTGGCGGCTCGTCTTCGATGTGACGGGCGAAGAGGTCAGGCTGAATGTGGGTTCCTGGGCTGATTTTTTCGGTGGCTCGGTGTTTGTTTCGCTCTCGGATTTGGGTAGCGGCGCTTCCTATGCCTTTACATTGGACGATTACGAATCGATTGAGTTGCTGGGCGGCCACAGATACAGTCTCCAAATCTATAGCCATTTAGTGTATGAATCCGACACCGGCGACGGGGCTCTGCAGGTAGATCTGCAGTTTAATGCCGGTAGTGAAGTTTATTCCGCGGTGCCCTCCGCGCCAGCAACCCTGTCTTTTCCCTGATATCGCGTAAAAAAAGGCGACTGCCTCGGGGTAAGTGTCGTTCTGGTTCCGTCTACGGCCCTTACGTGCACTCGGTTAACGCTTGATGATCGTACATAAAAGCTATTCTTGGCTGTGAACCCGGGGTTCGGGGCGTCCATTGACTCCGGGGGTGATCCGAAAAAGGTTTCCCGACTCCGGATATTGGGTCAGTTGATCTTTACTCAGGTCCTGGCGCGCTGAAGTGATAAACAGCTCGCTGAGGTCTGCGCCGCCAAAGCAGCAGGAGGTGACATGTGGCGCAGGCACTTTCACCCGGCATAACATCTCTCCGCTATCGGGGTTGAAGCGGCACACCTGGCCGCCACCCCAGAAGGCGATCCACAACTTATCTTCGTTATCAATGGCCATGCCGTCCGGCGATCCTTCCATATTTTCAAAACTCAATGCGACCCTGGCGTCACCCAGGGCACCGGTGTCACTATCGAAGGCAAAGGCCAGCAACTGTCGGGTGGGAGTGTCGATATGGTAGAAAATAGTGTTATCCCGGTTCCAGGCGAGGCCGTTGGGGATAGTTAAGGGTTCACGTACGCTGGCGGCTGTCCAAACGTTTTCGGTGCAATTTTTTTCGATACGGTATAGTGCGCCGCTCGGGGTATCGCCGCTCAGAGCCATGGTGCCGGCCCAGATGCGCCCGCAGGCGTCTGTTTTACCGTCGTTATAGCGTATGCCTTGGGCTAGTTCCACCGGAGCGCCGAGCCGCTGCTGTTGCCTCGTTTCGGTATTAACAAGCAACAGACCCGCGGGTGTGGTTACCAACAGTTGATCGATGCGGGAAGTCAAGTGCAGGCTGCCGGGCATACCGGCGATGCTAATAATCCGATGGTTGTCGCCGTCGGCATCACAACTGTGGATTTCCTGGCGGATAATATCCCCCCAGTAGAGCCGGTTGGTCTGTGGATGCCAGAGTGGCCCTTCTCCAAGCGTATTATTGGCGGCAACTATTCGCTTCGGCGGAGAGAGTTCCAAGGGGGAGTCTGGAGACTGCATGGGAATAACCTTCTTAAATTCAGTTTTTATTGTATGGTTGAGACAGCTGTTCAGCCTGAATAAACGTGTGCCGATTTCTCTTTTGCACGGCCTCTACCACTCTTTGCAACGCACCCTGTGTTCACCTGTCCATTTGCCAGCCAACTACCTCCGGATAGCCGCCGGATCGAAGGCACAAATACCCCGGGGTATTGAGAAGTTACGACTCAACAAGATATTTATATGATAAATATACAATAAGTTGAGTGTTGCCCAAAGTCAATGTACTTAAATTGTGCTTGTCCATTAAAAATTTGCCAGAGGGACTTGGGCTTAATCTGGGGTGGCGGCAGCCGAACCCGAAAAAAATCAGGGCCGGCCGGTGGTGCGGAAGGGGTCGTTAAAGCTCGAAGCTGGTGGTATTGTGGCACTCCTCACAGTTGTCACTGCTGAGAATGTGGTCAGCGTCCTTACCGGGCGCGATAACGCCGTTGTGGCAATTGCTGCAGCCTGAAGTAATACCAGCGTGATTGAAGCCGGGGGAGTCGTCCCCGCCATCGTCGTCGTCGCCATCGTCGTTGTCGCCATCGTCGTCGCCATCGCCGCCATCGTCGTCGCCATCGCCGCCATCGTCGTCGTTGTCGCCATCGCCATCGCCATCGCCATCACCATCGCCACCACCACTGCCACCGCCACCGAGTTGCCAGCTATCGGTAGTATGGCAGTCTTCGCACACATCGCTGCTTTCAATGTGGTCTTCATTTTTGTAATTGGCAATCTTACCATTGTGACAAGCGACACAACTTTCCGTTACGCCTTCGTGGTCGAAGCTGGCGCTGATCTGAACTGTCCAGCCGGTATCCGGTGAGTGGCAATCCTCACAGCTATCGCCGCTGGGGATATGGAACTCACTTTTTCCGGTGGCGGTGGTTCCGTTGTGGCAGGCGATGCATCCAGAGGTAATATTGGTGTGACTAAAAACTCCGGCCGCCCAGCCGTCCTCAGGATTGTGACAGCTTTCACAATCGTTGCCGCTGGGCACGTGATTGGTGATTTTACCTGTGGCCAGCTCGCCGTTGTGGCAGGTGAAGCAACTGGCGGTGATGCCGCTGTGGTTGAAGTTGGCCACATCGGCCGGTTGAAATTTCCAGTCAGTGTCATAGGTGTGGCAGTTTTCACAGCTATTGCTGCTGGGAATATGGGAGTCACTTTTTCCGGTAGCGACGCTGCCGTTGTGACAACCTGAGCAGCCATTAGTCGTACCGGTGTGATCGAAGCCGCCGTTCAGCAAATCCGCAGCCCACTTGCCTTCTGGCGTATGGCAGGTCTCGCAGGTGTCAGCGCTTTCAATATGGAATTCGCTTTTACCTTCAGCCTTGACACCGTTGTGGCAGGCGGAACAACCCGCGGTGATATCGGCGTGATCAAAGGTGCTGATGCCGCTGTCATCGCCTGTAGGTCCGGTGGTATCACCGGCTGTGTCGGCTGACAGGCGGATGTCGTCGAGGTATATTTCACTGGCGCCACTCTGGGTGTCGGAGAGAAATCGAATTCTCATATCGCCTGAAAAGGTGTAGTCCGATGTCTTGATAGTCGTGGAATCCCGGGTAAAGGTTTTGTTCCCAAAGTTCACGCCCTTTTCCAGACGCTTGATGGTTTGCCATTGGGAGCCATCATAAAGCTGCAGCAGGAAGCCCTGGCCGTCTTCCAGAGACTCGGTGAAATACCAAAAGTCGACAATCAGCAATTGAAAACCTGTGACGTCGACAGCGTCGCGTAGCATAAGGGCTGCGTTGGAACTGTCCTTTAATTGAACGGAGGCTGTACCTGAATGGGAATAAGTTTCGGTAACGGATACTTCTCCGCTGGTATTGACAAAATTTCCCCAGCCGTCTTCAAAACTGTCGTAAGCTAATCCGAAGAGGCTGGATATGCGCCCGCTTGTGTCTGTGTCTGTATCTGTTTCCGTGTCAGTCTCTGTATCCGTGGTATCGGTAGCGTCGTTGTTTGGTTGATCGATAACAACCTTTTCATTCCGATCGAGTGAACATCCTGTACTCAAGCCGATAATAGACACGATGAGCAGTGACAAAAACCATGGGGATACGTACTTCACACGCGGGACAAGATCAGCCATTGCTTACCTCTATGAAATCAGATTTTTTCACTAAATCACAACAATACCAGAGGGCACTGCATGTCAAACCGGGGTGCGGCTACCGGTTAAAAAATATATAAAGACAAAATTTTTGTATATGAATTTTATTTGCGGCAGATGGAGCAATAATTACAAAAAAAGCTGGATGGTTTGTGCCAAAAAATTTATTCAACGCCAGCATAAACAGAGATTGCCTGACTGGAAAAGGTAATAGATGATTGGTTGCAAAACCAGAACAAAATAATTGGTTTTCTCAATTCTTGATAGGGCTTACAGTTATTGTTTGATAAGGTTGACAAAAGACCGGTTGTAAAATACCCGCAGTTTAACTCCTGAGTGAGATTGTAAAAAATGTGTTGGTGGCACCCAGAGCCATACACGATCCCTGCCCTTGGAATAAGCCCGTATAAATCCCCATCCAAGAGGGGGGAATGGTGAAAAGGGTGATATTTTTTAAAAAATACTGTACAAATAAACAGTGTTTTGTTATTGTAAATCCTGTGAGTGATAACCTGTCAGCGTCCCGCTGAACCGCTCATAACCGTGAGCATTTATATGCCGTTTATTTTGTAGTTCGTTTTGCACTTTGTTGCCTTTGCGATATCTCGGCAGGTCTTTGTATCTCATTGCCGTGCTCCGCTTATTAGGCATGCCAATCCCAATTTTTTCACGTTGTAGCCCTTGTCAATAGAGGCGGGAGCCTTTGTTGTAAACGTTAAAAACGTGAAATTCAAAGACGTAAAACTAAAAGTCATGGAGATTAAAGCCATGAAGTTTAAAGATATAAAGTTTAAAGATATAAAGTTTAAAGTTATAAAGTTACTATTAGTGAAGTTAAAATTCGTAAATTTACGGGGTATAAGGTTGCACACCGTGAAATTTAAAGCTGTGCAAACCCGGATTATTAAAAAGTTGGCGATAAAAAACCTGCTGGGACAGAAAGTATCTGCTGCAACACTTCTCGGAGCTGTTTTCTACTGGTCTACTGCGGGGGCATACGATTCCTATGCTCTGAATAGGCAGGTGTTATTTGATCTCGATTTTTCCGCTGGGCTTCATGTGGGAGAAAATATGTCGACTGAAATCAGCCCAACTGCCGCTTATGAAATTATCTACGGCAATCCCGATATTGTTTCCGGTCGGGGAGGGCTGGATCAGGCTTTATTGCTCAATACCCAAGACAGTGATAATGGATTTGAACAAATTCGCCTGAATGTTCCCACACCGAGTGAGAGCTACTATTTCTCTGCGGATATTTATACGGAGAAATTGGTCGGTAGCGATAACAAATTGAGCATAGTTTTCGAGGCTGAACCGGTTTACAGTATTAATTTTCACGGCATGGGATTTATTGACGCACTCTCGCCGGACAAAGGCAGCCGAACGCTGAAATACCTCAAGGATGGCCGTGTGCTACATCTCGAAGTGGAGTTCGATGCCGAAAACAAAAGTTGGCTAGTATCTATAGATCGCGCGTTGGTGTACGAGAGTGAATACCGCCCGTCCACGCTGACATCAGTACGGATCAGTCTCGCACCCTGGGTGGCTGAGGCGGAAGAAACCCAGCGCACTAATGTGCTGATTGACAATATTCGCTTATCAATTCTGCCGGCAGAGCGAGCGTTTGTGAACAACGCCAATTAAAGTCCTGTGGGCTGACTGCACCCGTATCGGTGTTATTGGTCAGCCCTGTAATTATGGATCGTGCACGATCCAGGTGATTTAATGAGGGCGCTGGTATGTGTAAAAGCGGCGATCTGTTAGCTTTGTCTGCGGGTGAGAGCTTAGCGGACCCTGAGTTTGGTGAGCGATTGCCGCTCGCAGGCGATAACCATTGAGAACATGTTGAATAAACATAAGTTCCAGGGTTAGCCCTATCGCAGTGTGAGACACACTGGCCAAGAGGCTGAGGTCGTCGTCGCCAAAGTAAAAAATGCCGAGTCCGGTAAGCGTCAGCCCCATTATCAGTACGGGAAGCAGGGCGCCGCTGAAGCGATTTTGCCGGCGTCGCCATCCCAGCCGCATATGAATCACCGCCAAGGCGCCCAGTGCAGCGAGCAGAATAAAGCCCAGCCCAACATGCAGTGCCGCGACGGCAATACGCTGGCTGCCGCCCAGTCGCCAGATTACGTCCCATTCGAGTCGCATATCCAGCAGGGTCGGCAACAGTAGGCCGCCGCTGATAAAAAGGCCTGCCAACAGGCAAATCAGTACCCACGGAAACCAGCGAGGATAGCCACCCATTTTTTTCATTGCTGTACTCCATTGCGCGCATATCACCACCGGCGTTGACCCAGCCAGAAGTTATTCCGTAACGTTTTAAAACCTGTATCGCCATGTCGACGGCAAACCCTTTGGCGATTCCGTCGAGGGTGATACACACATTTCGGTTGCGCCTGGCGCGGCCTTTGCCGATATGAATATCGCCGGCATTGCCGCAGTCCAGCACGTCGGCAAAGCCGTGATCGGGTAAATGTCCGCGGCGTACCAGGGCTCCGCCCAGGGTGTGATTGAACAAACCGCCGCTGGCCCGCGCCATCCCGTCTGCCAACCGCAATACCCTCAGGGTGTAGGGGTGAAGTTTGATCTCCTTTCCCTGGGGAGCGAGGTTAAGCCGGGTTAGTTCACTGTCGGGGCTGTGAAAGCTCATTAATGCGTGAACTGATTCGATAGTCGAAAAGGCGTCGGAAATGGCGGCCTGCATTGACTGTGCCCCGGTATTGGGGGCACAGTTGTTGGCAATTGCAGAAATTTCTACAAATGTGCCTAGCAGCGGCCGCATGCGTTTCATGGCTATCGCATTTGTAAAACGGTTTTATGCAGTACCAGCAGGCGTTTCACTCCGTCCAGTATGTTGCGGGAGGAAAGGGTGGCGCCGCTGATATTAGGGACATCCTTATCCAGTTTAAATGGATCGTCCAGTGTTTTGCCTTGGAAGTGCTCCCGCCAGTCCGCGTTGCGAACTTCCCCCCCGTGGGTTTCCCGGTAGGCCATGATTTCCACGCCCAGCACTTCGCCCTGTGGGGAAATGCCCACCGCGTAGGTGATGAATTCGTGTTTACCCACCACATCGTCGATGATAAACCAGCCCAGAAATCCATGCTGGTCTTCAACCCGCCAGGCAGGTTGCACATCTTTGCGTTGCCGCACGCCCGACAGCGACTTGATCTGTTTGCGTTGCTGTTTAGTGAGCTTCGCAGGTGCTTCGATAAAGATCGCCTGCTGCTGGGGAAAAATGATGTGCTGTGCTTCTGCGGTGGATAAATAATCCACCGCATACGCCGATAAGGCGGTTACCGCGAAGGGCAAAAGCCATATTGGGTAGAGATTGTTTTCACTCATGCATATACGCCGTTAAAAGTTGAAACCTATTTTTAAGCGCACTTCTGTTTCTGTTTTTTCAATCAGATGCAGATCCGTATCGGATTGATCTTCATACTGCTCTCCGCCACCTTCCAGTTGCGGGAGCCAGGTCAATGTTGCCCACCAAGTCTGGCTGCCATAGTGCAGCGAAGGGCCGGCAAAAACCGACCAGCGCTCCTGGCCCACCTCGGTTTCAAACTCAGTTTCATAGAGCACTTCCATACTCAGCGACCACTTGGGGGCGAAACGGTAATTTAGGCCAGTGCCGAATATGAGTTCAATTTCCATCTCCGGGTCTGTGGGCCATTCGAAATCCTCCGGCAGACCGTCGATTTCATCACGCTTTGCGTAGGTGGCTTCCATACCGAGATTTCCGACCCAGGTCAACTGACCTTCGAGCATAAATTTTTGCAGCAGCAGGGCCGTTTCCACGGAAGCCGTCTGCTTATCCTGCCCGGAGTGTTTGTCTTTCCAGGTGTAGTCAAAACCGATAAGGCCGGAGAGGCCGATATCATCTTTGGCGGGGCTTAAAAAGTTGTATTTCAATGAAGCTTCCAGGCCGGACAGCTCCAGTCCGGTATCGATTTCCTCCGGTAAATAACCTTCGATCAGCAATCCGTTGGTATCGATAGACTGCATTTTTATTCCAGCGGTGGAAGACAGGCTGTTAGTAATCCCGTATTCAAATTCGGTAACTGCATCGTAAGCTGTATAGTGGCCGCGTCCCTTGTCCGAACGCTGGGTCAGCTTTTGATAGAGTTCCCCACTACCTTTGGGGAGGGTTTCTGCCCCTTTTACATGACCAAACAGGTTTTCACCTGCGAGGGTGGTGGGTGAGACGAGTAGCACCGCCAGGGATAGGGGCAGTGCGCGAAAACTGATTGCCATGAGTAGTCCCCAAAAGACAAGATATATTAATAATATTAATGCTAATCATTATCATACACGCTTGAGATGGAAATTCAAGATAGGACTGAGACCTAATTCTAAAAAAATAGGGATAAGTGAATATACCCAAAGCGTTTGAGATTTAGGTATACAAGAACGGGAATGCTCATTGGCAACCGGCCGGGAGCGGCGCTCGGGCGCATTGAGTCCATTTATGAAATCTATTGTAAACCCCAGCGCTTGGACGGCTTTCTTGTTGGCAGACGCTCAGCGGGGCAATTTACAAATCAGGTATCCCTGGTCAGTTTTCTTGAGTTTAAATAGCAAAAGTCCCATTAAACCAAAACTGAGTAGGATAACTGATGGGGGTTCTGGAACGGTCACTATATCAACAAGCTCAACAACAAGTTCAGGGTCTTCCAGTGCCTCGTTCAAACCTTCTTCTATCAAAATAAGCCCTAGTCCCGGCACATAGTATTTAAATTCCCGGGAGTCTGGTTCAAAAAATGGATTAGTCTCGAGGGTGCGTAGTACGTTATGAAATTCACCTATCTCTAGGGAAATCAATTCACCGGTTGCGAAAATCCGCCCCACATCCAGCGCTTCATCATTTTCCGCGAATTCTTGGAAATACTCAAAATCCACGGTGAGATCGACCGGCATAATATAACCGGGTAGCGCGCCATTAACACCGGCGAGCCATGCGCCTTCATTATTTGTCTCGATAAGATTTCCATTATCATCATAAATGAAATTTTTTACATCTTCACCCATGTACCAAACGTTGCCATGAACATCTTGCGCGTAATAATCATGTGTCTCTTCAACAAGTACTCCATCTTCATAAGAACGGTCTAGTTGAGTAGTTGTCTGGACCCCCAGAACCATTGGACCCATATTGATATTAGTCAGAGAAAAACCTTCGGTTACGATTTCACCTTCCTCCTCGAACTCCCCTTCGTAAACGTAGGTATTGGAGAAATCAAGAATGGGAAAATAGGGATTATTAATGGAAGCGTTTGGATCGAAGTTATCCACATCGAAGTCGGGGAGAACTGGCATTGCTTGAGTGGACGTGATCAACCCCGCTAGAATAACGCCAAAATAAAAACGAATGTCGCACATAATAATCACCTTCGTCATATTCTGATTCAGTGCGCTTTTGGGACGCATAATATAGGCCATTATAATTTCTTATAAAAATCATAGGCTTAAATTTAATGGAGCAGACTCGTGTCAGTTTTATTTACATGCAATCAAACACGATCGAATTACTGACCGGATAGATTAGTGATAAAAATCAAGGTGTTGGCAATTGCGTTAGTCGAGAGTTAGCGGTGTAAGTATTATCGACATCATTGTGGGCGGCGGTGAAGCGATCTCTATCTTTATTAAGCAAAAATGGACTAAGGAATGGGCACGGAATAACTTTCACTTTTTGTTTTATAGAGAGTCGCTTCCGATGCATCCCGCCTGGCGTCGTTGCAAAAACTCGACGTAGGCTCGCTACGGCTAAAGTTTTTGCGCCTAGCCAAGCGGGCGCCTCAAAACTGAAAACGGGAAGTTATTCCGTGAACCCTGAAAGGGCATCCATGCCCTTGTGCGACTCTCGCGCTGACGTTCGGACTAAAACTTGGCGCGGAAACCAAGGTTGATCGTGCGACCATAGAAGTGAATCTGATGGACCTGCGCTTCAGTCTGAACGTAAGTGGTGGCGTGGTTATCCAGTATATTCACCGCCTGCATGAACATACTGTAGTTGTCGTTGAAGTTGAAGCTGGCGCCCATGTCCAGAGTACCGTAGCTCTTTTGATAAAACGCCGTGACGTCTTCTTCCGTGGGACGGGATGTAACCACCACGCCGGCATCGGTGAGGTAATCGCTGCGCCAGGTATAACTCAGGTTCATTTCAAAGGGCCCGTACTCGTAGAAGGGCGAAATGGAGTAGCTCTGATCTGAAATCCCCTGGATCCCGGCGGTCTGCACCCCGACATCCGACTTGTCCAACTCCAGTTTGGAAGTGGCGAAGGTTGCCGTGGCGGCGATGCCCAGGCCCATGCCAATTTTTTTGGTAAAGCCGAACTCCATGCCCGAAATCACCACATCACCGATGTTGGCTGGCGAACTGACGACAATATCTACCGGCAGGGTCGAACCGTCGTTCACTGCGAAAGGCAGGGTACGTGTCTCAAAATCCGCCGAGATATAATCGCTGACATTTTTATAAAAGCCCGCCATCGAGAACGCGCCGAACTCGTCGAAATACCACTCCAGTGACATATCCACGTTCCAGGAGCTGTACGGTTTCAGAAAGGGATTCCCGCCGGCGGCCGTAAAAATCAGACCGGAGTCCTCAAGCGCGGCCTCCCCCAGGTTGTAAATATCGGACACGGTGCCGCTGTTGGGCACCACCACGTCGCGCAGCTCGGACAGGGAGGGGCGCGTCATGGTGCGACCGACGGCTATTCGCATCAAGACATCATCGCGCAGCTCAAAATTCAGGTTGAGGCTGGGCAACAAATCGCGATACGTATTGTTTGAAGTGCGCGGCACAGCGACCGCACTCACATTGCCGGCGCCATCGTCTTCGGCGGTGACAAGGGTGCCCTTCACCAGCGTTTCCGTTTCCACGTATCGCAGGCCGAAATTACCTCTGACCGGAATACCATCGAAATCCGAGTTGAAATCCAGACGCGCATAAATGGCCCGTATATTCTCATCCACACCATAGGAATTGCGCAAGTCGGCCTCGCTGGGCACCAGTTGCGATGCACTGGGCTCGACACCGTCAAATTCAACTTCGCCGGCCTCGTTCACAATGACATAGGAATCGCGCCACAAATCCCAATCGGCGCTGGTCCACAATTGCCCGTTATCGATGATTTGACCAAAGGTGTTACCCGGAACCATCACGTTGTTGAAGGCATCGGTTAATCCCAGGTTGGCGCGCAGCGCGGTGGTACTGCGGTCGCGGCGCTGGTAGTCCCGCGCACGATCGGAAATCTGAAAACCCGCTTGCAGTTTTGCCAGTGATAGCCCGAAAAATTCCAGATCGAGATCGCGAGTGGCATCGAATCTGAAGGTCGTGTCCTCATCCTCGGAATTCATTGGCCTAATGCGGTAGCGGCGGAAGGGCACGGTCGCCGGGTTGCTCAAGTCCAGATCGCTAAACAGGGTGCGGACGCGACCCTCGCTCACCGCATTGCCGCCGAGATCAAAGGTGGTGTTGCCAACGCCGGACTCGGTGCGGTATTCGATACGCTGCAGCGGAGTTTCCAGGTCCGAAGTGGCGCGGGAAAAACTGAGCTTGGGTTCCAACTCCCAACCCGCCACGGAGTATTTGAGGCTGGAGATTAAGATGATATTTTCGTGAGCCTGATCGGAAAATTCCGTGGTGTTGCGAATGCGCGCACCGTTGAGTGTGCCAGCGAGCAGGCGTCCATTTTCAATGACCGCGGTGTCGGGATTGAGGTTATCCCAGTAGCCGAAGGTTTGGTAGGTCAGACGGCGTTCGGCAATCTCATTATTGAATTGCGAATACAGCAGGTCCATATCCAGTTCAAGGTTGTCGGACGCAATCCACTGCAGCCCCCCCACAGCACTCATGCGATCGCGCTTTTCCTGCTCGAGGGTGGTTTGAAAGTCACCTGGAACCGTAACGCCCACCAAAAAAGTATTGTCGCCCAAACTGGCGACGGTATCCTCATCGTCCCCCAGTGTGCCCCAGCCGTTGCCAAAACGCTCAAACTGCACTTCGCGTTGCTGGTATGAAACACCGCCCATAACCCCAAATGTGCCGGACGAATTTTGCCAGCCAGTGGCGAGGGAGCCCTTCGGAGACAAGGTATCACTATGCTCTTCAAAGTTGGTTTCGATCGTGGCGGAGAAAAAGTTATCGCGATCCAGCGGGTTCAGGGTGCGAATGTCGACATTGGAACCAATCCCGCCTTCCATCATATTCGCCGACGGCGCCTTGGTTATCACGATGCCGTCGATCAAATCCGCAGGCAGTACGCGGAAGCGGAATTGTCGGCCCGATTGACCGGAAGTGCGGATATTTTCGTTGTAAGCCAGCGGCATGCCGTTGAGCGTCACCGCTTGGAAATTCGGCCCCAGGCCTCGCACACTGATAAACTGCCCTTCCCCCGCTTCCCGCACAACGGTCACTCCTGGCACACGCTGCAGGGCTTCCGCGACGTTCACTGCCGGCAGCTTGCCTATATCGCCTGCCACCACGGCGTCGGCGATGGTTTCTTGATCGCGTTTCACGTCCAGTGAGCGGTCGAGGCCGCCGGAAAAGGTGCCGATGACCTCAATGGTTTCCAGACTGGGCTGATCTTCGTCTTCATCTTCGGCCATGGCCACATTGACTGACAACAATGCCGCAATCGACACCGAGGATGTCCAGCCAGCGTATTTCATCTGAGCAAGAGCATGCCGCAAACGGTTGTTTTTGAAACTGATTTTTTTCATTTTTATTTTACTCCTGAGGTAACAAACTTGAAGGAAACCAGGACGTTTCCCATACAAGCTAAGGGTCGTGCACGAAATAAATACAGAGACGCAAGGGGCGGTGTCCGGCTGACAACTTAGAGCCCGTGGGGCGCTACACATATTGGCCGGCGCAATAGCCGCTGGCCCAGGCCCACTGGAAATTAAAGCCGCCGAGCCAGCCGGTGACATCGAGCACCTCGCCCACAAAATACAAACCCGCTACCTTTTTGGCTTCAAAGGTTTTGGACGAAACTTCGTCAGTATCGACTCCGCCGCGGGTCACTTCGGCTGTGCGATAACCCTCGGTACTGGAGGGGGTAATGGTCCATTGGTGAAAATGCTGGACGATCCGGGTCAGTTCTTTGTCGTTGTACTGGTGCAAAGGCTTATTGCCCACACTCTGCTCCAGCCATGCCTTGGCAAAGCGTTTGGGCAAAACGGTGGCCAGCAGGTTTTTCAGTTCGCTCTTATTGCCCTGCGCGCGCCACTGCTGCATCAACTCCAGCAGATTACCGGCCGGGTAAAAATCCACCGCAATGGTATCGCCGCTATGCCAGTAGTTGGAAATCTGCAATACGGCCGGACCACTCAGGCCGCGGTGTGTAAACAGCAACGGTTCGCGAAACTGCTGTTTGTTACAGGTTACCCTTACCTCCAAAGATAAACCGGATAGGTCACTGATGACCGGCGCCCACTTATCGGTGATGGTGAAAGGCACCAGCGAGGCTTGCGTGGCCGTACATTTGAGTCCGAACTGCCGCGCCAGATCGTAACCTTTGCCGGTGGCACCCAGGGTGGGAATTGATAGGCCACCAGTGGCCACCACCAATGATTCGCAGGTAAAATCTCCCAGTGTGGTTTGCAAATCAAACCCCTGCGCCGTTTTACTGACGACAAAAATTTCACATTGGGTATGAATGGTGACACCTGCGTATTCACACTCACTCAACAGTAAATTGAGAATATCGCTGGCTTTGTTATCGCAAAATAACTGGCCCAGGGCCTTTTCGTGATAGGCGATGCCATAGCGCTCCACCAATTCAATAAAATCCGCCGGGGTGTAACGGCTAAGCGCGGACTTGCAAAAGTGGTTATTTGCCGAAAGGTAGTTATTGGGCGCGATATTGAAATTGGTAAAATTACAGCGTCCGCCCCCGGACATAAGAATTTTTTTGCCCACCTTATTGGCGTGATCCAATATCATGACCTTGCGGTCGCGATATCCGGCCGTAGCCGCACACATTAAACCGGCGGCACCGCCGCCAATGATAATGCTGTCGTAGTGCATGTCGATTTAATACTCTGGAGTGGATTTTATACCCAAAGCGTTTGAGATTTAGGTATAGCTGCTGGCGTGTATTCTATCACGACGACCCATTGATGCTAAGCCGGATGTGCCATCGCAGTCTCAAGAACGCGGTGTTACACAATCAATGCCAAGATTCCTTTCAACACCTAGGCAGCTGGAAGCTGCCTATACAAGCGGATTCATCACCTTGCTTAAAGTGAATTATTAGTCATAGTGCGATTG
This sequence comes from Exilibacterium sp., assembly GCA_037384225.1. Lineage (GTDB taxonomy): Bacteria > Pseudomonadota > Gammaproteobacteria > Pseudomonadales > Cellvibrionaceae > JARROD01. The sequence continues at coordinate 2,784 of JARROD010000103.1, read as the reverse complement.
TCCTGAGCTCGAAAATTTATGCAACGATAGGGTAAACTCTTCTTGGATATAAAGAAAAACCCCGCAAAAAGCGGGGCGCTTGGGAAAGCGACGGCCTCCTGGCCGCCGGTAAAAAGGACGCGGTTTAGTAACTGTAACGGAGCCCCACACCGAAATAACGGCCTTCGTCGCGAACATCTTGAGTATATTGAAGCCCTTCAATAACGGTGAAATTACGGAAGGGTTTCGCCAAAATATTAGCAACGTCGGCATAAATCGAAAAATTGTCGTTCACGTCATAGCTGGAGGAAAAGTCGAGACGATCCCTGGTACGCGTTTTGTTGCCCGCGAATTTTCCCTGAGAAGTATCGCCATACCAGTTCACCCAAGTCTCACGATTGTTGTAAGACAGGCGTGCAGAGAAGCGATTGTCTTCATAGAAAACGGCGGCGTTATAAGTGTATCTTGAGATGCCCTGAATATCGACAAAATCACCAAAGTTGCCGTCTCCGTCGGGAAGTCGGTTTTTGCCTTCCAATTTGGTAAGGTTTGCCGAGACACCGAAGGGTTTCAGAAATTCCGGAACAAAATCATAATCCAAGAATGTCGATGCATTCACCTCCCAGCCCTTGAGCTTACCTTCCCCTGCGTTTTCAGGGGTACTTAACTTGACGGTACCGTAGTCCGGATCTTCAATGAAGCGGGTGTAATTCTCGGTAAAACCAAAGAGGTCACGATAAAAAACCGCCCCACTCACAAAACCGGTATCCGAGAAATAATACTCCAGGCTCATATCATAGTTATCGGACGTCAGAGGCTCGAGGTTCGGGTTGCCACCAGAACCCACAGCGTCAAACTCTAACGGAGGCGCATTTGGATCAATCACATCCGGTTGTACGACTTGGGTAATGTTCAGTGCCGGGTTCAAAGCGCCGAAGCCAGGCTTGGTGCGCGTCTTGGTGACGCCCGCCCGCCATTGCAATTTGTCTGTTATCATGGCCCTCACACTGAGATTAGGTAACACGTCGACATAGCTGTTATCTCTGGTACGCCTCTCCAGCCTTCTTTGGTCATTGAAGTTTACAATTGATGTACCACGGTTTTCGGAATCGGTCTGTACAACCCTGACACCGGCAAAAAGATCTATGCCCACCGAACCCAATTCAAAGTGGGATTTGGTTTGCAGGTATATCGCGTAAGTCTGTTCTTCGGCAAGCCAGTTACTAGCCGGATCAATGGCGATTTCCGGATTTGCCCACAGCGCTGCTGTATTATTATCATCGCGTGCCAGCGCACTTTCATAGGCTAATCGGGCCAGTGCATCTTTATTATTTTGGATACTGTCGAGCGTTGGGGCCAGATATTGGGTAAAGCCCTGGGCGCTACTGCGGTAGGGATCATGGGTAAGCTCATAATCAAGGTATGTTAGATCCGAGAACGGGATGTCCAGATCCCAAAACCATGAATATCGGCTCCCGCTTCTACGGGCAGCATTACGATCGCTGTAACGGAAACCGGTCTGTATTGTATGCAGCCAATCCCCCCAGCCTGTGTCAAAGGTAAAATCGGTACGCCACTGCAAACCTTTGCCGCTTACCTCATGACGCGATTCAAAATAACCTCGGACAACGTAGGTGCTTAAATCTGTTACGTCCCAATCGGGGGAATCGAAGACAGCACCGCCCTGGTCGCCAAAGAAGTTCGCATTGACAGTCGGAGAAAAAGAAAGTCCAGTATCAAAGCTCCAGTGATAATCGGAGAATTTGCTATCGGTATAGGCCAGGTCCGTGGCTATTTGTACAAATCCATTGTCCCACTTGGCACCGATCGCGTACTGGTAGGTATCAGTACGGCCTTTTTCCGTCGAACGATAGGCTTCCGGTGGATGGCCGCCGCTTTTAGTAAGACTCGCGGCTTGAGTATCGTTGGTTCCCGGAACCATAGTGATATTCGAAAGGTTGACGTCTCCGGTTTCGTATATCCGGTCAAATTCAGTCAGGTGAAACCAGAAATTATCCCTGGTCTTGCTACCGCGATAGCCTTGAAAGATACCATCAAAGTAGACCTCTAACTCGTTATTTGGTCGCCATTGCAGGGCTATGTTACCTGAGGGGCGCCAGCGATCGCCGGACTCGTTGTAGAGACCAACTCTGGCCGGTAAAACGAAACCGCCTTCGCTATAAGGTTCCTCAATGTTCCAATGGGGTTGTGCATCTGGGAACCAGGTCGTGTTATAACGTACACCGTTATAATATTTTGACTGGGCATAGGTCGCGTTGGCGAGAATACCCACGTCACCTATACTGGTTTGCCATCGGTTTGAATAGAGAATATTGCCGTTGGGGGAGGATTTTTCACTTTGATCGTTGTAGCCATAGTGAACACCACCGGCGATTTTTTGACCATCAAAGTCGAAGGGGCGCCGTGTGCGTACATTGACAAGACCAGCGAGTCCCGGCTCGATCAGATCTGCGGTTCCGGACTTGTAGACCTCAATGCCCGCCAGCGCTTGGGAAGGGAAATCCTGCAATGCCGCGCGGCGGTTTTCCGCGGTAAAAAATTCTCGGCCATTGTAGGTCGTTGTCACATCAGGCAAGCCACGGATAATAACGGAGTTGGCTTCATCGTTGAAGCGGGTTACCTGAACACCGGTAATACGCGCAAGACTCTCGGCAGCGGTTAAATCAGGCAGTTTACCGATATCCTCAGCGACGATAGCATCGACAATGGAATCGGATTCCATCTTGATTTGTTGAGCCTTCTTCATGCTTTGGCGAAGACCCACAACCTTGACTTCCTCCAGTA